>DASXOR010000212.1:0-2358 GCA_036494095.1 Gaiellales bacterium
GCCCGCCCTCATGCTGATCACCGCGATCGAACCGATCATCCTGCGCCTCGACCAGGTCGACACGACCCGCGCCGACGGCACCCAGGACGCCTTCGTCGTGCGGGTGCACACCGACGACGGGCTGGTGGGGATCGGCGAGGCGGACACGTCTCCGTACGTCGCCCGCACGATCGTCGAGATGCCGTCGTCGCATGCCGTCGCCCGCGGCCTCGGCGAGCTTCTGATCGGCCAGGATCCGGCCCGGATCGGCGCGCTCTGGGATCGCATGTACCGGGGCTCCTACCACTACGGCCGGGCGGGCGCCGCCCTGCACGCGATGAGCGCGATCGACATCGCGCTCTGGGACATCGCCGGCCAGGTGGCCGGCGTGCCGGTGTCGGCGCTGCTCGGCGGCCGCCGCGCCGAGGCCATCCCCGTCTACGCCAGCGAGGTGATGCCAGAGTCGCCGGACGAGGTGCGTGCCATCGCCCGGCGCGCGGTCGCCGCCGGGTACCGTGCCCTGAAGCTGGGCTGGGGGCCGCTGGGGGCGAGCCTCGAGCGGGACGTCGAGCTCGTGGCGGCGGCCCGCGACGAGCTCGGGCCCGAGCGCGCGCTCATGATCGACGGGGGCATGGCCTACTCGGTCAAGCGCGCGATCCAGCTCGTGCGCGAGCTCGAGCCGTTCGGCATCCACTGGCTCGAGGAGCCGCTCCAGGCCGACGACTACGACGGCTACCGGCGGCTCTCCGACGCCGTGGCCGTGCGGATCGCGGCGGGCGAGGCCGACTCCGGCCTGCGTGCCTACCGGGCGCTGGTCGAGCTCGGCCACGTGGACGTGCTCCAGCCCGACCTGGCCCGCTGCGGGGGGTTCACCGTGGGCCGGCAGATCGCCGAGCTGGCCGCGGCCACCGGCACCGAGGTCGTGCCGCACTGCTTCTCGACGGGGATCCTGGTGGCCGCGTCGCTGCATTTCACCGCCGCGATCGCGGGCGCCACCTACTCGGAGTTCTCGGTGGCCGACTCGCCGCTCGTGAACGGCCTGCTGACCGAACCCTTCGCGCTCGACGGCGCGGGCCGGGTGGCCGTCCCCGCCGGCCCCGGCCTCGGCATCCGCCTGAACGACGAGCTGGTCGAGCGGCTGCGCCACCGGTAGGCGTTACCGATCGAGCCGGTATCGCTCGATGTACTCGCGGTCGAGCTCCCAGCCGAGCCCAGGTCCCTGGGGGAGGGCCACCTCGCCCCCGACCGCCTCCGGCCGGTTCGCCACCAGGTTCCACCAGAACGGGTCACGGTCGGGATGGAAGCACTCGGCGTAGGTGCCGTGGGCCTGGCTCGCGATCAGGTGCAGGCCCACCTGCGGCTCCTCGTGGTGGGCCATCTGGACGTCGTAGGCGTGGGCGACGGCGGCGCAGCGCCGCCACGCCGTCGGCCCACCTGACCACGATGAATCGAAGTTGCAGACGTCGATCGCGCCGGCCTCCATCAGGTCGCGGCAGCCGCTGACCGAGAGCTCGCTCTGGCCGGCGCAGACCGGCAGGCCGCCCAGCATGCGCACGTCGCGCAGGCCGCGGCGGTCGTTGTGCCACCGGCACGGCTCCTCGAACCAGCGCACCGACAGCCCCGCGACCCGCCGCGCCAGGTCGACGGCCTCGGCGACCGTGTAGCCCTGGTTGGCGTCGATGGCGAGCACGAAGTCGTCCCCGGCCGCAGCCCGGGCCGCGGCAACGCGCTCGGCGTCCTCGGCCGGCGAGCGGCCGCCCACCTTCAGCTTGCACCCGGCCATACCCATGTCGCGGTAGGCGGCGAGCTCCTCGGCGATCCCAAGCGGGCTGTCGTAGTAGCCGCCGATCGCGATCATCGGCACGCGCTCGCGATAGCCGCCCCAGAGCCGCCAGAGCGGCTGTGCAAGCGCCCGCCCGATCGCGTCCCAGACCGCCAGATCGACCCCGGCCAGCGCCACGAGGCCGATGCGGCGATCGCGCAGGATGTCGAACGTGACCGGGTAGCCCGCCTCCCAGCAGCGCTCCACGGCGAGGCAGTCGAGGCCCTGCAGGACGGGCGCGAGCTCGTCGCGGACGACCTCGACGATTCGCTCGAGGGCAGCGTCCTCGTCGCCCGCGTAGGCCTCGCCGACGACGCCCGCATCGGTGAGGACGCGGACGAGCACCGTCGCCCGGTGAGTCATCGAGTAGGTGCTGCCCTGGTAGGTGCGGCCGAGCGGCGCCCGGATCGGGATGGCCTCGACGGCCCGGATCGTGAGCCCGTCGCTCACGCCCGGGCGAGGGCACGCAGCCCGGCCGCGATGCGGTCGACCGCGGGGAGTGCCGCGTCCTCGAGCGGCTGGGCGTAGGGCACGGGTACCGCGTCGGCCGCGATCAG
>DASXOR010000213.1:0-5144 GCA_036494095.1 Gaiellales bacterium
TACGTGCCGGCGATGAGCGACGAGGCGGTGATCGTGCGCGGCACCGGCACGATCTTCCTCGGCGGCCCGCCGCTCGTGAAAGCGGCCACCGGCGAGGACGTGACCGCCGAGGAGCTCGGCGGCGCCGATGTGCACGCGCGCACGTCGGGCGTCGTCGACCACATGGCGGCCGACGACGACCACGCGCTTGCGATCGCCCGCGAGATCGTGCGCACGCTCGCCGACCCCTCCCCCGAGCCCTGGCGGCGGCGCGAGCCCGCCGAGCCGCGCTCCGATCCGGCCGAGCTGCACGGCGTCGTCTCCGCCGACCCGCGCCGGCCGTTCGATGTGCGCGAGGTGATCGCCCGGATCGTCGACGGATCGCTCATGCAGGAGTGGAAGCCGCTCTACGGGGATACGCTGGTGTGCGGCTTCGCCCACCTCATGGGGTATCCGATTGCGATCCTGGCCAACAACGGCATCCTCTTCTCCGAGTCCGCCCTCAAGGGGGCGCACTTCGTCCAGCTCGCCGCGCGGCGGCGGATCCCGCTCGTGTTCCTGCAGAACATCACCGGGTTCATGGTGGGGCGCGAGTACGAGGCCGGCGGGATCGCGAAGGACGGCGCGAAGCTGGTGACCGCGGTAGCGTGTGCCGAGGTGCCCAAGTTCACGGTCGTCATCGGGGGGTCGTTCGGCGCGGGCAACTACGCCATGTGCGGCCGCGCCTACTCGCCCCGTCAGCTGTGGATGTGGCCGAACGCCCGCATCTCGGTGATGGGCGGCGCGCAGGCGGCGCGGGTGCTCTCGACCGTGCGCGGCGACATGGACGAGGCGGCCCGGGATGCCTTCGAGGCGCCGATCCTCGAGACCTACGAGCGCGAGGGCAGCCCGTACTACTCCACCGCGCGGCTTTGGGACGACGGCATCATCGACCCGGTCGACACCCGCCGCGTGCTGGCGCTCGGGCTCGCCGCGGCCGCCTGCGGGCCGGTGCCCGACACGACCTTCGGGGTGTTCCGGATGTGAGCAATGTCCGCCTCGACAGAAACGGCCTCGTGGCCACGCTTACGCTCGACCGGCCGGACGCGCGCAACGCCCTCGACCGCGAGCTCATGATCGAGCTCACGCAGATGTTCTCGACGCTCGCCTACGACGGCACCCGCGTCATCGTCCTGACCGGCGCGGGCAGCGCGTTCTGCGCCGGGGCCGACATCGAGTGGATGCGCCGCGCCCGCGACCTCGAGCAGGACGAGAACGTGGCCGACGCGGCCGTCGCCCGGAATCTGTTCGAGACGATCGACTCGTGCCCGCGCGCGGTGATCGCCCAGGTGAACGGGCACGCGCTGGGCGGCGGGTGCGGGCTCGTGGCATGCGCCGACGTGGCGGTGACCGTCCCCGACGCGAAGTTCGGGTTCACCGAGACTCGCCTGGGTCTGATCCCGGCCACCATCTCCCCCTACGTGCTGCGCACGATCGGCGCCGGGCACGCCCGCGCCCTGTTCACGACCGGCGAGCGCTTCGCCGCCGAGCGCGCCCTCCAGATCGGGCTCGTGCACCAGGTGGTCGAGCGCGACCGGCTCGAGCACGCCGTCGCCGATGTGATCCTTTCCTACCTGGCCTGCGGCCCCGATGCGATCGCGGCCGCCAAGCAGCTCGTGCGCGACGCCACCGCCGCCGTGTCGCTGCCCGACCTGGCCGAGCGCCTCGCGATCACCCGCGCCGGCAACGAGGCCCGGGAGGGGCTGGACGCGTTCCTGGGCAAGCGGCCGCCGGCATGGTCGCCGGAATCACCCGCCTCCTGATCGCAAACCGCGGCGAGATCGCGGTGCGCGTGATCCGCGCGTGCAGGGAGCTGGGCGTCTCCGCACACGCGGTCTACGAGCCGGCCGACCGGGCCGCCCTGCACGTCGAGCTGGCGGACGCCGCGACGGCCGTCTCGAGCTACCTCAGCATCCCGGCGATCGTGGCGGCCGCCGCCGACGCGGGCGCCGACGCCGTCCACCCCGGCTACGGCTACCTGGCCGAGAACGCCGACCTGGCCGAGGCCGTCGAGGCGGCCGGAATGCGCTGGGTGGGGCCGCCGCCTGCGGCGATGCGCTCCCTGGGTGACAAGATCGCGGCCCGCCGGCTGGCCGAGGCCGCCGGGGTCGCGGTGGCGCCGGGCTACGCCGGAGACGACCTGTCCGACGCCGCCCTGGCCCGTGCGGCCGCCCGTCTGGGTGCGCCGTTGCTGGTGAAGGCCGCCGCGGGCGGCGGCGGCCGCGGGATGCGAGCCGTCGACGACGTCGGCGGGATCCGGGCGGCTGTCGACTCGGCGCGGCGGGAGGCGGCCGCCGCCTTCGGCGACGATCGCGTCTACCTTGAGCGGCGTTTGGCGGGCGCTCGTCACGTCGAGGTGCAGGTGCTGGCCGACGCTCACGGCGCCTGCATCCACCTGGGCGAGCGCGACTGCTCCCTGCAGCGCCGCCACCAGAAGATCATCGAGGAATCGCCGTCCCCGGCGGTCGACGACGATCAGCGCGCGGCGCTCGGCGCGGCCGCCGTCGCGATCGCGTCCGCGGCCGGCTACCGCGGCGCCGGCACCGTCGAGTTCCTAGTCGGCGAGGACGGCTCGTGGTGCTTCCTGGAGCTGAACGCGCGGCTGCAGGTGGAGCACCCCGTGACCGAGGCCGTGGCCGGGATCGACCTCGTGCGGGCGCAGCTCGAGATCGCGTCCGGCGCACCGCTCGAGCTCGAGCAGGCCGACGTGACGCTGCGTGGCCACGCGATCGAGTGCCGCCTCTACGCCGAGGATCCGGCGGCGGGCTTCGTCCCGGCGACGGGTCGCCTGGAGCGGCTGCGGCTGCCGGCGTGGCCGGGCGTGCGGGTGGACGCCGGCGTGCGCGAGGGCGACGAGGTCGGCGTGCGCTACGACCCGCTGCTCGCGAAGCTGATCGCCCACGCCGAGGATCGCGACGCCTGTATCGAGCGCATGGCGGCAGCGCTCGCCGAAGTCTCTGTGCTCGGAGTGACGACGAACCTGGGGTTCCTGCGCTGGCTGATCGAGCAGCCCCGCTTCCGGGCCGGCGACGCCGGAATCGACTTCGTCGATCGGACGTGGCGGGCCGACCTCGTGCCGCCGTTGCCGGATGACGTCCGCCGCGCGGCGCGGGCCGCCGGCCATGCCGACATCTGGCACGCGTTCGGCCCTGCCGGCCCCTCGGTCGAGACGGCCGCGGGGTACGTGCTCTACCGCGGCTGGCACCACCGGGTGGCCGCCGACGACGAGGCGGCGGCGCTCGAGGCCGTGCCCGCAGGCTCGCTGCAGGCGCCCATGCCCGGCACCGTGCTGCGGGTGGACGTGCGCGAGGGCCAGCACGTCGCCGAGGGCGAGCAGCTGGTCGTGCTCGAGGCGATGAAGATGGAGCTCGCGGTGTCGGCGCCCGCGGCGGGCACGGTCGCCGCCGTGCTCGTGGCGCAAGGCGACCTCGTCGCCCGCGGGCAGGCCCTCGTGGAGCTCGACGCGCTGTGAGCGGCGCCGTCACCGTGGTCGAGGTCGGGCCTCGCGACGGCCTCCAGAACGAGGCGGCGATCGTGCCCGCGGCCGCGAAGGTGCAGCTGATCGAGCGCCTGGCCGACGCCGGCCTGCCGGTGGTCGAGGCGACGTCGTTCGTCTCGCCGCGCGCGGTGCCGCAGCTCGCCGACGCCGACGAGGTGCTGCCGGCGGTGCGGCGACGGCAGGGCGTGCGCTACCCGGTGCTCGTGCCCAACATGCGCGGGATGGAGCGCGCGCTGCAGGCCGGAGCCGACTCGGTGGCGGTGTTCACGGCGGCGTCCGAGGCGTTCACCCAGGCCAACATCGCAATGACGATCGCGGAGTCGCTGCTCGCCTTCGCGCCGGTGCTGCAGCGGGCGGCGGCCGAGGGCATGTGGACGCGCGGGTACGTCTCGACCGCGTTCGGATGCCCCTACCAGGGCGCGGTCGCGCCCGCCGTCGTCGCGGGCGTCGCCGCGGCCCTGGCGGGGCTCGGCTGCGAGCAGGTGTCGATCGGCGACACCATCGGCGTCGGCCGCCCCGAGCAGGTGCTCGAGGTCGTCGAGGCGGTCACCGCATCGGTGCCGGTGGAGCGGCTGGCGCTGCATCTGCACGACACCGGCGGGCGGGCGCTCGAGAACGTCGCGGCCGGCCTGGAGGCCGGGGTGCGCGTGTTCGACTCCTCGGCAGGGGGCCTCGGCGGCTGCCCCTTCGCCCCGGGAGCGCCGGGCAACCTGGCGACCGAGGCGCTGGTCGGGTGGTTGCACGATCACGGGTACGAGACGGGCGTCGACCTCGCTGCGGTGCGCACGACGGGCGCGTGGATGCGAAGCCTCGTTGCGGCATGAGGGCGGTGCTGTTCGATCTGGACGAGACGCTCGTGCCCGACTACGGCGCATTCCTCGCCGCTGTCGACGACGTCGCCGCCGCCCTCGACGCGCCCGCCGGGATGGGCCGCATGCTGCACGAGCGGGCGCGGCCGCGGTGGGGGCAGGCGCCGGCGACGACCCGGGACATGTGGGACATGAGCTCGTGGGAGGCGCTGTGGGCGCCGTTCTCGGCCGCCGCGCAGGCCTGGGCGGACGACTACCGGCTGGAGGCGTGGCGGGAGGCGCTCGCCGATCACGACGTCGACGACGCCGAGCTGGCCGCGTGCCTGGCCGTGGCGTACCGCGAGCACCGGCTGGCGCGGTGCCGGCCCTACCCGGACACGGTCGCGGCGCTCGACGCGCTCCGGGGCCGGGTGCGGCTCGCGGTGGTGACGAACGGCATGGACGACCATCAGCTGGCCAAGCTCGACGCATGCGGGCTCACCGGCCGGTTCGACGCGATCGTGACGTCGCAGGCCATCGCCGCCTCCAAGCCCGACCCACGCATCTTCCGGGCGGCGCTCGACCAGCTGGGCTGCCGGGCGGAAGCGGCGGTGATGGTCGGCGACAACCCACTGCGCGACGTCGCCGGAGCCCAGCAGGCCGGGCTGCGGGGCGTGTGGGTCGACCGCGACGGCGGCGACGCCCGTGGGGTCGTGCCGGACGCCCGTATCACGGATCTGGGCGGCCTTGCGGCGCTTGGGTGGTGGTAGGCGGAGCGGCGAGCGTGCGCGCCGTCCGAGCGGTCGGGCAGGATCGGCGCATGCAGAACGTCGATCTCT
>DASXOR010000214.1:0-24083 GCA_036494095.1 Gaiellales bacterium
GCATCCACACCCAACGCCGCACCCCCAAAAGAGTGTCGCCACCTGCCACTTGTACGCTGCCCGCCGGCCACGTAGCCTGCGCTCTGCCAGCAAGCGATGTCGACGCCTGAAGACGGGCGGGGCACGATCAAGGAGGACTGCGTGAGCGACCTCGACCAGTTCGTCGAGGCCCCGGGGAGGGCGGAGCAGGTGGCCGACGTGCGCCGCCGCATCGACGCCGAGGGCATCACCTACATCTACTACCAGTTCGTGTCCGTCACCGGCCGGATCATGGGCAAGGGCGTCCCCGCCAAACACTGGGAGACGATGGCCCAGAAGGGGTTCCAGCTCGTCTACGGCTCGACGGCGAACCTGTTCGTCGACCGCCACGGCGACTACATCGGCTACGGGCCCGAGGCGTGGGAGCTGGTCGGCGTGCCCGAGCCGGCGACCTTCGCGCCCCTGCCGTGGGACAGCCAGGTGGCGCGCGTCTGGTGCACGTGCTTCCGCAACCGCGAGGACCTCGAAGGGCCCGGCGCGGTGCTCACGTCGGACTGCCGCGGGAACCTGCGCCGCATCCAGGCCGACCTGGAGGCGCGCACCGGGATGCACCTGCGGGCGGGCATGGAGCCCGAGATGATGTGGCTCAAGCTGAATCCCGACGGCACGCCGTCGGTCGAGGGCAAGACCAAGCCCTACTGCTACCACATCGACCAGTTCTCGGAGCTGCAGCCGATCATCCACAAGGTGATCGAGTACGCGGGGAAGCTCGGGCTCGACATGATCCAGGGCGACCACGAGGACGCCCCCGGCCAGATCGAGCTCAACTTCGGGTTCGACCGCGCCGAGCTGACCGCCGACAACCTGACCACGTTCCGGCAGGTGTGCCGGGCTGTCGGCCGCGAGATGGGCGCGTTCCCGTGCTTCATGCCCAAGCCGTTCATGGGCGTGTCGGCGAACGGCTGCCACACGAACCTCTCGCTGTGGAAGGGCGACACGAACCTGTTCCTGCCCGATGGCGACAATCCGCGCATGCCGTCGCAGCTCGGCCTGCACGCGATCGGCGGCATCCTCGAGCACCTGCGCGCGCTCACGTGCATCACGGCGCCGACCGTGAACTCCTACCGCCGCTTCTGGGAGACCGGGTTCTGGGCGCCGGTGTTCGCCGACTGGGGCTACCAGAACCGCACGACCGCGCTGCGGGTGTCCTCGCCCGACCGGTTCGAGTACCGCTCGGTCGACGCCGCGGTCAACCCGTATCTGGGGCTCGGTGCGCTGACGGTGGCGATGGAGGACGGCATCAACCGCTCGATCGACCCGGGTGACCCCGAAGAGGGCAACATCTACGAGGCCATCGCCGCGGGCAAGCAGGTGCGGCGCGTGCCGATGACCCTCGGCGAGGCGCTGCAGGCGCTGGACGAGGACGAGCTGGTCAAGTCGGCGCTGCCCGGCGAGATGATGCGCGTGTTCGAGCACTACAAGCGCGACGAGTGGGAGCGCTACTGCTCCGAGGTCAGCGATTGGGACGTCAAGGAGTACCTCGACGTCCTGCCGTGAATAACCGGTGCCTGGCACCGGATATGCACGCGAACGGGTCGACGCCCTCGCCGCGAGGCTGATCGCGGCGGGGGCGACGCCGGGGGCAGCCGTTGCCGTCGCCGACCGCGACGGCGTGGTGTGGGCGCGCTCGTACGGCCATGCCGATGCGGCCCAGACCCGGCCGGTCGACGACGGCATGCTGTTCCAGATCGGCTCGATCTCGAAGTCGTTCACGGCCGTCTGCCTGCTGCAGCTGTGGGAGCGAGGCGAGCTCGATCTGGATGCCGAGGTGGCGGCGCTGCTGCCGTGGTTCCCGCTCGCCGGCGTGACCGTCCATCACCTCCTCAGCCACACCGGCGGGATCATCTGCAGCCTCGGCGACCCGCCCAGCCCGGCGTGGGAGGTGCTGTCGCTGGCCGAGACCGCCCGCGCGCCTGCCGGCGAGCACTTCTGGTACTCGAACGTCGGCTACCAGGCGCTCGGGTTCGTGCTCGAGCGGCTCACGGGCGAGCCCTTCGCCGACACGTACCGGCGCGAGATCATGGAACCGCTCGGCCTGGACGAGACCGAGCCACTCCTGACGAACGCCCTGCGGGCGCGCATGGCCGTCGGACACGAGCCGCTCGACAGCGACCGCGGCTGGCGGCTCGGCGACCCGCTCGGCCCGGCGACGTGGGTCGAGTACCGGGGCGCCGACGGCAGTGTGTGCGCGACGGCGGCCGACCTCGCCGCATACGGTCGGCTGTTCCTGAACGACGGCGCGGGCGTGCTCTCGAGCGCCGGGCTCGCCCGGATGGCCACGCCGGTCGCGGAGGATCCCGACGACGGCTGGTGGTACGGCTACGGCGTTTCGCTGCGCGAGGTCGCGGGGCGGCGCTGGATCGGTCACAGCGGGGGCATGATCGGCCACCACGCGCAGCTCTGGTGCGACCTCGACGCCGGACTCGCGGCGGCGGCCGTCGTGAACGGCAAGGCCGGATCGGCCCTGCTCGCCGAGCACGCGCTGCGCGCCGCTGCGGGCGACGACCCCGGCGAGCCCGACCTCGGCGGCCTCGACGAGCCGGCCGCGGCGGTGTCGTTCGACCCCGACTGTCCCGAGCGGTGGAGGCCGATGTGCGGGACCTACCGGTCGCACAACCCCTGGGAGACGGCGATCGTCGTCGGCACATGCGGCGATTCGCCGACGGCGATCCACTGGGGCGACGCGTGGCCGCTCGAGCCGCTCGTAGACGGCAGCTTCCGGCTGGGCGCCCAGGCGTGGAGCCCCGAGCGGCTGCGCTTCGACACGCTGCTCGAGGGCCGGTTCATGCGCGCCTGGCACGGGGCGACCGCGTTCCATCGGGCCCTGTGAAGTATGTCCGATCCGACATTGGAGGCGGCCCCGGAGCGCCGGTAACATTTAGCCGCAACCTCGCTCACCAAGCGGAATCACGCTTCACGGCCCGAAAGGCATCGTATGTGCGGAATTGCAGGAATCATCTATCGGGACGGCGCGCAGGACATCGGTCGTGACATGACCCGCATGCTCCAGTCGATGAAGCACCGCGGACCGGACTCGACCGGCTATGCCCTGTTCGGCCCCGCCTCGCATCCGGTCGTCGTGCGCTACAAGCTCGCCGACGCCAACGACCCGCGCGACTTCGAGTTCGCCGACCGGCTGCAGCGCCACCGGGGCGAGGTCGAGGCCCGGATGCGCGAGCTCGGCGCCACGATCGAGTCGGTCGAGGACGAGACCGACTACGCGTTCCGGGCGGTGCTGCAGTACCGTGGCGACCTGAAGCGCCTCGCCGACTACCTCGAGGACGTGCCGGACTGCGAGATCCTCTCGCTGGGGCACTCGCTCGAGATCGTGAAGGATCTGGGCGATGCCGAGACTGTCTCGGCCCAGTACGACCTGGGCGACTTCACCGGCACCCACGCCATCGGCCACGTGCGCATGGCCACCGAGTCGGACGTCGACATCTCGGGCGCCCATCCCTACTGGGCATACCCGTTCGCAGACATCGCCGTCGTCCACAACGGCCAGCTCACGAACTACTTCCAGTGGAAGCGGCGCCTCGAGCGATCGGGCCACCGGTTCCAGTCGGAGTGCGACTCCGAGATCATCGCTGTGTACCTGGCCGAGAAGATGGGCGAGGGCATGTCGCTCGAGGAGTCGATGCGGGCGAGCATGGACGACCTGGACGGCGTCTTCACCTATATCTGCGTCACCAAGGACGCGCTCGGGGTGGCGAAGGACGAGATGGCCGCAAAGCCGCTCGTGCTGTACGAGGGCGAGGATCTGGTCGCGCTGGCGTCGGAGGAGATCGCCATCCGCGCGATCATCGACCACGAGATCGACACGTACGACCCCTACGAGGGAGAGGTGCTGGTATGGACGCGGTAGGCGAGCGCCAGATCTCCTACGACGCCCGCGGGCTGTCGGAGCCGGACGCCGACATCCCCAAGGTGTCCGAGGTGGACGGGGATCGGGCGGTGTTCGACGCCCGCGACCTGACCACGCGCCAGATCAACCTCGAGCTGCGCTGGCTGCTGTACGAGCGCGGCATCACCGACGTCACGGTGCGCAACCCCGGCTCGAAGCACTCGATCGGCGTCGGCATCCTCACCCGCTGCAAGATCACGTTCGAGGGCAGCCTCGGCTACTTCGGCTGCGGCATGATCGACGGCCCCGAGGTGCACATCACCGGCCGGGTCGGCTGGTCGGCGTGCGAGAACATGATGTCGGGCGTGGTCGTGATCGAGGGCAACGCGGGCTCGCTCACGGGTGCGGCGCTGCGCGGCGGCGACCTCGTGGTCAAGGGCCGCGTCGGCGCCCGCAGCGGCATCGACCAGAAGGGCGGCACGATCCTGACCCTCGGCAGCGCCGGCTCGATGAACGGCTTCATGATGCAGCGCGGCCGCCAGATCATCTGCGGCGACGTCGGCCCCGGCCTGGGCGACTCGATGTACGACGGCATCATGTACGTCGGCGGCAAGGTGAAGTCGCTCGGGATCGACTGCGTCCCCGGAGAGTGGACCGACGCCGACACCGAGTTCATCGAGCGCAAGTTCCGCATCTACGACCTGGGCGCTCCGCCCGAGTTCCAGAAGTTCGTGTGCGGGAAGAAGCTCTACAACTATGACAACCTCGAGCCGTCCGAACGGAAGCTGGTGCTGTAGTGGCGCAGGACAAGACATC
The DNA here is from genome assembly GCA_036494095.1 of Gaiellales bacterium. Lineage (GTDB taxonomy): Bacteria > Actinomycetota > Thermoleophilia > Gaiellales > JAICJC01 > JAICJC01. The sequence goes on from DASXOR010000214.1 coordinate 4,700, forward strand.
CTCGAAGCGCAACGTGCTCGGGCGCAGCAGCATCTTCACGCCCGAGGTGATGAACGACATCCACGTGAAGGCCGAGCTCGGCCGCTACCGCATGCGCGGGTTCTCGATGTTCAAGCCGATCCCGCACTGGGACGAGCTGATGTTCATGCCGGGCACGCTGACCCGGTTCGTGATCGAGGGCTACCGCGAGAAGTGCGAGACGAAGACGGTGCTCGGCGCCCGCTTCGCCAAGAAGCCGATCGAGCTCGACATCCCGGTTTACATCACCGGCATGAGCTTCGGCGCCCTCTCGCTCGAGGCCAAGATGGCGCTTGCGAAGGGGGCGTCGATGGCCGGCACGGCGACCTGCTCCGGCGAGGGCGGCATGATCCCGCCCGAGCGCGACCTGTCGACCAAGTGGTACTACCAGTGCATCCAGAGCCGGTACGGGTTCAACCCGCACCACCTGATGCTGGCCGATGCGTGCGAGTTCTTCATCGGCCAGGGCTGCAAGGTCGGCCTGGGCGGCCACCTGATGGGCCAGAAGGTGACCGAGCAGGTGGCCGAGATGCGATCGCTCCCGGCCGGCATCGACCAGCGCTCGCCGGCACGGCACCCCGACTGGCTCGGCCCCGACGACCTCTCGCTGAAGGTGCAGGAGGTGCGCGAGGCGACCGACTACCAGATCCCGATCCAGCTCAAGCTGGGCGCGGCCCGCGTGTACGACGACGTGCGCATGGCGGCGAAGTGCGGCCCCGACATCATCTACCTGGACGGAGCCGAGGGCGGCACCGGCGCCGGCCCCCACATCGCCTCGGAGGAGACCGGCATCCCGCTGATGGCGGCGATCCCCGAGGCCCGGCGCGCGCTCGAGGACGTCGGCCTGGCCGACGAGATCGACCTCGTCGTCGCCGGCGGGATCCGAAACGGCGGCGACATCGCCAAGTGCATCGCGCTCGGCGCGAAGGCGGTCGCGATCGGCCACTCGGCGCTGATGGCGCTCAACTGCAACAAGGAGATCCCGGGCGTCACCGACTCCGAGGGCACCATCGGCGTGCCCGCCGGGCAGTGCTACCACTGCCACACGGGCCGCTGCCCGGTCGGCATCACCACGCAGGACGTCGAGCTGCGCAAGCGCCTGATCGTCGACGAGGCCGCCGAGCGCGTCTACAACTTCCTGCACACGCTCACGCTCGAGGTGCAGATGCTGGCCCGCGCGTGCGGCAAGACCAACGTCCACAGCCTCGAGCCCGAGGATCTGTGCGCGCTCACCGTCGAGGCCGCTGCGATGGCGAAGGTGCCGCTGGCCGGCACCGACTACATCCCGGGCGTGACCGAGCGCGAGACGCTGTCCGAGATCCGCCGCCTGCTCGCGAAGAAGCACGAGGAGGAGACGGTCACCCACGTCGGCCGGCCCCTCGAGGCGGCGGGAGAGTAGGAGCCGAGATGACCGAAGAACGCCACGTCCAGATCGACGCCGAGACCCTCGCCGGCAGGCGCTTCCCCTATCAGGAGGACATCTCCCTGATCGAGGACATCGACCTGCTGGACGCAACCCCCGGCGCCGACATCAACTGGCTCGAGGATGTCGAGCTGCTCGGCGAGGAGGGCGTCCCGGCGGTGTTCGACCGCTACTCGAACTCGTTCCTGCGCATCTACTTCCCCATCCCCGAGGGGCGCGAGAACGAGATCGCGCGCAAGGTGCTCGTGAAGCATCTGCAGTCCGGCAACTCCTACGGCATCCAGCTGAAGGCCAAGCACTGCAAGTTCCCGCAGCCCGAGCTGGGATCGTGGGTGCCGGGCTCGGCGACGGTCGGCGCCGACTGGCAGGCGCCGGTGCTCGAGGGCTGGGAGGCCCCGCTGCACTGAGCGAGCTCGGGGCACCGCGCTTCATCGAGCTGGCGCATGCCGTCCGCGACGGCATGACGACCTACCCCGGCCTGCCCGGGCCGATCGTCTGCGACTTCCTCTCGCGCGAGGCCAGCCGCGAGCGCTACGCGCCGGGCACCGAGTTCCAGATCGGCAAGATCGAGCTCGTCTCGAACACCGGCACCTACGTCGACACGCCGTTTCACCGCTACCCGGGCGGCGACGACCTCGCCCGCCAGCCGCTGTGGCCGCTGGCGGGGCGCCCGGCGGTCGTCGTGCGGCCCGAGCCGGACGACGGCGCGCCGATCGGGCCCGAGGCGTTCGCGGGCGTCGAGGTGCGCGACCGGGCCGTGCTCGTGCAGACGGGGTGGGACCGGCACTGGGGGACTGACGCCTACCTGTCCGGCCGGCATCCGTTCCTGACCCGGGCGGCCGCCGAGGCGCTGCGTGACGCGGGCGCGGCGCTGGTCGGAATCGACGGCCTGAACATCGACGCGATGACCGACATGGAGCGGCCGGTGCACACCGTGCTCCTCGGGGCCGGCATTCCGATCGTCGAGCACATGACCGGCCTCGCGGCCGTGCCTGACGGCGCGCGGTTCTATGCGCTGCCGCCGCCGATCGAGGGCATGGGCACGTTCCCGGTACGGGCGTTCGCCGTCGCCGGCTGAATCAGCAGGTGCCGGCGGCGGGACCGGTCATCTCGACCGTCTCGTCGCCGAGCGGCACGTACTGTGTGTCGGAGAAGACGCTGAGCGCCGTGAAGTGGATGCGCACGACGTCCTGCGAGAGCGTCGTCCCTGCTCCGTTGTTCCCGCAGGCCTTCGGGTTCGCACGGAAGACGAACGACACGCCCCGCTCGCCGTCGGCCGGGATGTGCACCGGATGAAACGGCCGCACGATCGAGTCGTCGCGCGCGGCGGGCACGCCGATGTACGGGCCGCTGAACCACCCCACCCAGTACGAGCCCGGATGGTCGACGCTTGTGATCGTGACCGGCACCGACGCGGAGTTGTGCAAGTAGAGCGCAACGACGATGCGGCCGCCGTGCCGCCACTGGTACACGGCCGGGCCGGTGTCGTTCGGCCCGTTCGTCCCGGGCAATGCGGTCACCCCGACCGGCGCGAACGACCCCGCCCCCACCGCCAGCGGCTGCAATCCCGTCGCCCACGAGAGCGCCCACCAGGCGAGCGCGACGGCCGCGAGGATGCCGGCGCCGACAACCAGTGTCCGCACCCGCACGGTGATCGTGCGCGGGGCCGTTGCCACTGGAAGCGCTGACTGTGCCATGGTGTCAACCGTAACTCCCGGCGGCCCCTGAGCGCCACGGGCTCCGGCCGGCGCAATACGATGGGGCGATGGCGAACCTCGCGTCCCTCCTCGCAACGGTTCCCATGCTGATCGGCGGGCCCTACGGACCGGTGCTGCACGTGACCCAGCAGATCGGCCACTCGGCCGGCGGGCGGCCGATCATGGCCACCGAGTCCGGCGCCCCGCAGAGCCCAACACGGGTGCTCGTCGTCGGGTGCATCCACGGCAACGAGTGCGCCGGGATCGCGATCGTGCGGCGGCTGCGGCAGATGCGGCCACCGCGGACGATTGATCTCTGGCTCGTGCCGACCCTGAACCCCGACGGGCGCGCCGCCGACCGGCGCCAGAACAGCCACGGCGTCGACCTGAACCGCAACTTCTCGGCCGGCTGGGCGGCGAGCGGCGCGCCCGGGAGCACCTACTACTCCGGTCCCCGGCCGTTCTCCGAGCCCGAGACACGCGCCGCCCGGCGGCTGATCGAGCGCGTCCGGCCCACGCTCTCGGTCTGGTACCACCAGCACCTGCGGCTCGTATGGGCGTGGGGCGGCAGCACCGCCGAGGCCCGCCGGTACGCTCACCTGGTCGGGCTGCGCCTGTTCCTGAGCCCCAAGCCGGGCGGCACCGCGTCGCGGTGGCAGAACCGGCACTTCCCCGGCGACGTCTCCTTCGCGGTCGAGCTGCCAGCCGGGCCGATGTCAGCCGCCGCGGTGACGCGGCACGAGGCGGCCATCCTGGCGCTGGCGCGGTAGCTTCCCCGGGTGCCCGCCGACGCCCTCGCGCTCACGCTCGCGGCCGCCGCACTGCACGCCGGATGGAACGTGCTCATCGCCCGGGCGGGCGACCCCGAGGGGGCGGGCGCGGCCGCCGTTCTCTTCGCCGTCGCGGTGTTCGCGCCCGTGGCAGCGCTGACGTGGCAGGTGGACTGGTCGGCGGTGCCCTTCATGGCCGCATCTGCGACCGCCGAGCTCCTGTACTTCGCCCTGCTCGCGGCCGCCTACCGGCGCTCGGAGATGTCGCTCGTCTACCCGATCGCCCGCGGGCTCGCGCCCGTCCTCGTGCTGCTGGGCGCGGCGGTCGTGACGGCGGCGCGGCCCTCGCCGCTCGAGGTCGCCGGCGTGCTGGCGGTGGCCGCGGGGGTGCTGCTCGTGCGCGGCGCGGGCGGCAGCCGCGACGCGCGGGCGACCGCCATGGCCGTCGGCATCGCCGCCACCATCGCCTGCTACACGGTCGTCGACAAGAGCGGCCTGGAGCACGCGGCCACGATCCCGTACTTCGAGGTCGTGCTGGCGACCCAGGGCATCGTGTATGCCGTCGCCCTGTCCGTTGTCCGCGGCCCGGGCGTGATCCGGGCCGGCTTCTCGCGCTGGTCGGCAGCGGCCGGCCTGGCGATGTTCGGCGCCTACGGGCTCGTGCTGGCCGCCCTGCGCCTGGCGCCGGCGGCATCTGTGGCGGCGGTGCGCGAGACGAGCGTCGTGATGGCGACCGCGCTCGCCGCTCTCATCCTGCATGAGCACGTCTCGCGGGCGCGGGCCGCCGGAGCGGTGCTCGTGTGTGCCGGCGTTGCCGCGCTGGCCGTCGCGTGACGGCCGTTCTCGCGGTCGCCGCGGCCTATGCCCTCGGCTGCCTGGCGACCGGTTACTACATCGTTCGCGCTCTGATGGGCGAGGACGTGCGTACGCACGCCACGGGATCAAGCGGCGCGCGCAACGTCGCCCGCCGGGCCGGTATCGCCGCTGCGGTGGCGACGTTCGCCGCCGACCTCGGCAAGGGCGCCGCGGCGGTCGCGCTCGCGGGCGCGGTGGCCGGAGGCGATGCGGCCGCGGCAGCGCTGGTGGCCGTCGTGCTCGGGCACGTCGCGCCGGTGCAGCTCGGGTTCCGGGGCGGCCGCGGCCTCGGCCCGGCGCTCGGCGGGCTCGCCGTGCTCGACTGGCGGGTGGCGGCGATCGCGCTCGCCGTCGCGGCGGCCGCGACGCTCGCCACCCGGGCATTCACCGCCTCGGGCCTCGTCGGCACGGTCGTGGCGCCGTTCGCCGCCCTGGCGCTCGGCGAGCGGCGCACGGCCCTCGCCGCCGGCCTGACCGCGGCCCTGATCCTGGCCGCGCACGCCCGCCGGGCACCGGAACGGCGTTAGCCGCGCTCGCCCGCAGCGGCGACGAACGCTTCGACGACGCCCTGCACCCGCGGCTCGACGCGCCACTCCTCGTGGAGCTCGCACTGCATGCCGAGCACGAAGGTGCCGGGCAGCTCGACCGCCTCGATCACGCCGTCGCCCGCGCGGGCCGATGCGACCAGGCCGGGCGCCACGGCGTCGATGGCCTGGTGGTGGAAGCTGTCGACGGCCACCTCGTCGCCGAGCAGGGCGTGCAGCCGCGATCCCGGCGCGATCGCGATCCGGTGCCGGGGGTGGTCGGGCACCGGCAGGTCGGCCATCGCCGCGTCCTGGAACCGGCGCCACAGCCGGCCGGTGGGATCCGACGGATGCAGCCGCCATGCCTCGACCAGGGTCAGGTCCTGCACCATCGTCCCGCCGAGCGCCACGTTCAGCATCTGCATCCCCCGGCACGTCCCGATCACCGGCAGCCCGCGATCGATCGCCCGCTGCACGAGCTCGAGCTCGAACCGGTCACGCGCCGCGTCCACGGTCCCGAGCAGGGCGTGCGGTTGCTGGCCGTAGCGCCCCGGGTCGATGTCGTGGCCGGCGGCGAGCATCACGCCGGCCACCATGTCGAGCTGGTCGGCGAGGCCGCCGGCCACGCGCGAGAAGAGCATCGGCACCGCGCCGGCCATCACCAGCGGGCGCTGGTAGCCCGTGGCGGCGTAGTCCCCGTAGCCGTGGAACCCGGCCGAGACCCCGATCAGCGGTTTGACCGCGATCTCAGCTCCAGGGGTACGGGCTGTTCGAGACGGGGTGCAGGTCGCCGGTGGCGAAGCGCTCGTACCGGAACGGGTAGAGGATGCCGGAGTGGCCGCCCGTCATCACCTGGGCGACCTCGCGGCCGACGCCGATCATCTTGTAGCCGTGGTTGGAGTCGGCGATCACGTAGACGTTCGGGCGCATGTAGTCGAAGACCGGGAAGCTGTCCGCGGTGAAGCAGCCGACGCCGCCCGAGCGGATGTTGCGGTAGGTGCCGCGCTTGCCCTCGAAGCGCTCCATGCAGTGCGAGAGCGACGCGCACCACATGTCGGCGAAGCTCGTCTCGACGTTGGCCGTCGGGTAGGGGTCGACGTCGAACTCGTGGCCGACCACCACCGGCGCCGCCCCGCCCTGGACGCCGTGCAGGTCCTGCTTGAAGTAGTTACCCCAGAGCTCGTCGGTGATCAGCGTGCCGTCGTCGGCGTAGAGCGGGGCGTCGGAGTCGACGTGCAGCACGGGCGGCATCGAGCCGTCGGGCAGCGAGAGCAGCTTGGGGTCGACCGAGATCTCGCCCTCCTGCAGGTACCAGTACGTCCACATGTGCTGATCGCGGTGCACGTCGCCCTCGGGCGTGCGCACATCGAGATGGTCGGGCAGGCCGAGCATCTCCCAGATCTGCGCGATCCAGGGACCGACGCCGACGGCCACCTGCTCGACGGCGATGTCGCCCTGGTCGGTGCGGACGGTCGTGACCGCGCCGCCGCCGTCCATCTCGAAGCCGGTCACGCGCACGCCGTCGATGCGCCGCGCGCCGGCCTCGCGCGCCTTCGCCGCGAGGCCCTGCATCGAGGCCATGTTGTTGGCGTAGCCGCCCTTGTCCTCGTGCAGACACACCTCGACGCCCTGCGCCCGCCAGTCGGGGAACATCGTGCGCATGTGCGCGCGCACGGCGTCTGCGCCGACGATCAGCTGCGACGGATACCCGATCCGCTGCTGGCGCTCGTGCACCTCGGTGAGATCGGCGACCTGCCCGCTCGAGCCCAGGGCGCAATAGCCGACCGGGTGGTAGCTGAAGCCCTGTGGATCCTGCTCCCACACCTCGACGTTCGCGGCCATCAGCTCGGACATGGCCGGCTGGAAGTAGTTGTTGCGCACGACGCCGCAGGCGATGCCGGACGCGCCCGCACCCACCCCGGTCTTGTCGAGGATCAGCACGTCGGGCTCCTCGCCCCGCGCCCGCTGCTCCTTGGCGAGGTGCCACGCGGTGGAGAGGCCGTGCACGCCGGCTCCGATCACCAGGTACTTGACGCTACGGGGCAGAGCCATTGGTCGATCCTCCTCATTGCCGCTGTGGCAAATCTATTTCCAAATCGCGGTCGCATGATACCCGAGCTCGCGCGAGAGCGCCACCGCGCTCGCGACGAGGACGTGCGCGGCCGCGTCCTGCGCGTCCGTGTCGAAGCGGGTGTCGGGGCCCTGCACGCCCAGGATCGCCGCGAGCTCGCCGCGCGCCCCGAACACGGGCGCCGCGATCGCGTTCAGATGCTCCTCGCGCTCGCCCACGGCCCGCGCCCAGCCGCGGCCGCGCACCGCCTCGACCTCGCTCCGCAAGGCGGCTCGGTCGACGATGGTGCGCTCGGTGAACCGCTCGAGACGGCTCGGGCGCACCTCCGCGGGGGCGAAGGCGAGCATCACCTTGCCGGTGGCCGTCGCATGTGCGACGCTCGCGCGGCCGATCCGGGCCACGGACGACACGCTCGCCCGGCTGGGCACGAAGTCGACCGTGATCGCATCCGGCTCGGACGGGATCGAGAGCGTCGTCGTCTCGCCGAGCGTGGCCTCGAGCGACTCCAGGTGGACGCGCGCGAGGACGCGCAGGTCGAGCCGGGCGAGCACGTGGTTGGAGAGGGCGAGCAGGTGCGTGCCGAGCCGGTAGCGGCCCGTGTCGGCCACATGCTCGACGTAGCCCGCGTCGACGAGCGTCGAGAGCGTCCGCGAGACGGTGCTCGCGTTGATCCCGGTGATGCGCGCGAGCTCGGTCGTGCCGGCGTCGCCGCGCACCTGCAGGAAGGCGTCGAGCACGCGCAGCGAGCGCTCGACGGCGGCCAGACGCCGCTCGGCAGGACGGCTCGTGGGGGGCATGGCCCATCATTGCCGATGAGGCAATGACCTCGCCGCACCACCGTTTGCGCGGTGAAGGGGGCTGGCGTATGGTCGCGGCATGGCCCACGACCCGTCGGTGCGGCTGGACTTCCGCGAGGTGGTGGGCGCGTTCGCGACCGGGGTCACCGTCGTCACGAGCCGGGTCGGCGACACGCACGCCGGCATGACGCTGAACTCGTTCACCTCGGTGTCGCTCGACCCCCTGCTCGTGCTGGTGTCCTTCGCGCACGGCACCCGCACGCTCGACATGGTCAAGCGCAGCAACCGCTACGCGGTGAACGTGCTGCACCGCCGCCAGCGCGATGTCGCGCTCGCCTTCGCCAAGCCGGGAGCGCCCTTCCCGCCGGGGTTCACCATCGTCGACCCGGCCGGGTACCTGGCCGTCATGCACGCGCTCGCGATCCTGCGCTGCGAGGTGGTGGCCACGCACGTCGCCGGCGATCACGACCTGGTCGTGGGCGAGGTGGTCGACTTCGAGGGCTCGGGCGGCGAGCCGCTGATCTTCCACCGCGGCGCCTTCGGCGGCCTCGACGAGGACGCCCTCGTCCCCAGCGGCCGCGTCATCGGCATCGCCGGCTCAGGCTGGTAGCGCGCGCACCAACCGGGGTCAGACGTCTTCTTGCGCGTGCAGATCCGGTCGCTGTCTGACCTCAAAGCGGTCTACGACGACGTCGGCGATCAGTTCTGCGATGACTCGGCACCCCTCCGGCGTGTCGATCTGCCGCTGCATCGCGATCTGGACGCTGAGCTCTTCCTGGATGAGGGCCGCAGGGGCCTCGAAGGTGGGGCCGACAGGCGAGCCTTGCCCGGCATTGCTCATGCCGTGAGCGTACCGAAGCTCCAGCGAGACCGCGTCTCGCTGGAGCGCCACCGAAGACGAGAGCCCTGAAGGAGGGGGCTCGCGGGGGAACCCTGGGTTCCACCGCGGCTAAAGGTGGTGGGTGTATTCCTGGAATTCCCAGTCGGTGACGTAAAGGCGGGCGCGCTCGAGCTCGGCGTCCTTGATCACGCGGAACACCTGCACGAGCTCTGCCCCCATCGCCTCGGTCAGCACCGTGTCGGCCTCGAGCGCCTCGAGCGCCGCCTCGAACGTTGTCGGCAGCGGCGTCATCGTCTCGGCCTCCGGCAGCTCGTAGATCAGGCCGGAGACCGGGGCGGGCGGCTCCAGCTCGCGGCGGATGCCGTCGAGGCCGGCGAAGAGCGCTGCCGCGATCGCCAGGTAGGGATTGGCGGCGCCGTCGCCCACCCGGAACTCGACCCGCGTCGCGCCGCCGCGCTCGCGCGGCACGCGGGCCAGCGTCAGGCGGTTGTCGTGGCCCCAGCTCACGAGCGTCGGCACGAGCGCCTCGGGATGCAGGCGGCGGTAGGCGTTCGTGGTCGGGTTGAAGAACGCCATCAGGCCGGGGCCGTGCTCGAGCAGCCCGGCGATCATGTGGCGGGCGGTCTGCGAGAGCCCCTCCTCGCCGTCGCCGTTCATCGCGTTCCGGCCCGAGCCGTCGCCGAGCGAGAGGTGCAGGTGGAAGCCGGAGCCCTCGTCGTCGTTCCAGGGCTTGCCGATGAACGTCGCCAGCAGGCCCTCGCGCGCGGCCAGATCCTTGACCACGGCCTTGAACCGGAACGCGCGGTCGGCGGCGTCGAGCGCCGGCCCGTGCTTGAGGTTGATCTCGAACTGGCTGCGGCCGTACTCGTGGTTGGCCGCGATCGCTCCGAGCCCCATGTCGACACACGCATGCAGCATCGTCGTCAGCACGCCGCGCGGATCGGCGGTGTGGCCGACCGTGTACACGTGGCTCGGATTGTCGACGTAGCGGCGATACCCGACCGTCGCATCGGGATCGGGCAGGCACAGGTAGAACTCGAGCTCCGGGCCGACGATCGGCGTGAGGCCGAGCTCGGCGTAGCCGGCGACGGCGCGGCGCACCGCGGCGCGCGGATCGACGCCGTACGGCGAGCCGTCCATGCGGTAAAGGTCGGCCAGGCACCAGGCCGTGTCCACTTCCCACGGCACCGGCACGAGCGTGTCCAGATCGGGCCGGGCGAGGATGTCCTGGAAGCCGTGCTCGGGCCCGGCCACCACGTTGTGGCGCAGGTCGACGGTCATGATCGCCTCGCAGAACGCGCCGCCGTCGCCGGTCAGGTGGGCGACGTGCGCCAGCGGATAGTCCTTGCCGCGGGAGATGCCGTGCAGGTCGGAGTAGGTGATGCGGACGGTGCGAACGCCGCGCTGCTCGAGCGCGATCAGGGTGCTATCGGCCACGCGCGGATCCTTTCATGCTGCGACGACGCGCACAGGCATCGCCTTGAGCGCATGGGTGAAGTTGGTGCGGATGAGCCGCGGCCGGCCGGCGGGCTCGATCGCCCGCAGCCGGGGAAGCAGCTCCTCGAACATGATCCTGACCTCGAGCTTGGCGAGGTGCGCGCCCAGGCAGAAGTGGGGGCCGCCGCGGCCGAAGCTGACGTGGTTGTTGGGGCTGCGGGTGATGTCGAACCGGAGCGGATCGGGGAAGGCACGCTCGTCGAAGTTGGCCGACGCGTACCAGACGACCACCTTGTCCCCTGCCCGGATCCGCGTCCCGCGCAGCTCGACGTCGCGGGTGGCGGTGCGGCGGAAGTGCAGCACCGGCGTCGACCAGCGCAGGATCTCCTCGACCGCGGCCGGCATGAGCGCCGGATCGGCGCGTAGCAACGCCATCTGGTCGGGGTTGTCCATGAACGCCTGCATTCCGTGCGCGATCGCCTGGCGAGTGGTCTCGTTGCCGGCGACGACGAGCAGCAGGAACATCGCGTCGAACTCCTGCTCGGTCAGGCGCTCGCCGTCGATCTCGGCCTCGACGAGCTTCGTCACGATGTCGTCGCCGGGGCGCTCGCGGCGCTGCGCGGCCAGCCCGTGGCCGTAGCGGTACACCTCGAGCGCGACCGGGCTGCGGAACGGCAGCAGCCGGTACCGGTCGCTGTCGGGATGCTCGTAGGAGATGGCCGAGAGGTCGGGATCGGTCGAGCCGATCATCGCGTCGCCCCACTCGATCAGCTTCGTGTTGTCGTCGTGCGGCACCCCCAGGATCTCGCACAGAACCCGGATCGGCAACACCGCCGCCACGTCGTCGACGAAGTCGAACTCGCCCCGCGAGAACGCGCGGTCGAGAATGTGCGTGGTCAGCTCGCGCAGGAGCCCCTCGTACGCGGCCACGGCGCGTGGTGTGAAGCCGCGGTTCACGAGCGCGCGCAGGCGCGTGTGCCGGGGCGGGTCGGTGTCGAGCATCGACTTGCGGGCCTCGATCGCGTCGGGATCGAGATCCTCGAGCGCGGTCGCGCCGGTCTCCGACGAGAAGGTCGCCGTGTCCTTGTGCACCGCCACCAGGTCGTCGTAGCGCGTCACCGCCCAGTAGCCGCGCCCGTGCGGCCAGTCGTACCAGTGCACGGGGTCGTTGTCGCGCAGCCAGCGGAAGGTCTCGTGCGGGATGCCCTCGGCGAAGGCGTCGTTCTCGAAGTCGATCGCGACCGGGGCTGCGCTCATGCGGTCGTCCCCTCCCGGATCTGGAGCGTCTTCAGGTCGGAATAGAAGTCGAGCGCATAGTCGCCGCCCTCGCGGCCGATGCCGGAGATGCCCATGCCGCCGAAGGGCGCGGTCAGGTCGCGGATGAGGAACGCGTTCACCCACACGGTGCCGGCCCGCACCGCCCGGCCGACCCGCTCGGCCCGCTCCTGGGTGCCCGTGTAGACGATCGCCGACAGGCCGTAGGCGGTCGAGTTCGCGAGGGCGATCGCCTCGTCCTCCGAGGCGAACGTCTGGAACGTCAGCACGGGCCCGAACACCTCGCGCTGGACGATCTCTGAGTCGTTCGAGCGCGGCTCGACCAGCGTGGGCTCGTAGTAGAGGCCGCCGAGGTCGGGCCGGCGGCCGCCGCGGACGATCGTGTCGCCGTTTGCCCGGGCGCGCTCCACGAAGCCCTCGACCCGGGCCAGGTGGTCGCGGTGGATCAGCGGCGACACCGTGGTGTCGTCGGAGCGCGGGTCGCCCAGCACATGGGCGTCGGTGTGGCGGTCGAAGCGTGCGAGGAACTCGTCTGCGACCTCGCGCGCGACGAGCAGCCGCGTCCCCGCCAGGCACACCTGGCCGGCGTCGTCGTACTGCCCGGCGGCCTTCGCCGCGGCGGCCTCGAGGTCGGCGTCGGCAAACACGACGAACGGGCCCTTTCCGCCCAGCTCGGCGGTGAACGGGACCAGGTTCGCGGCCGCGGCCTGGCCGATCAGGCGGCCCGTCTCCGGCGAGCCGGTGAAGCTCACCCGGCGCACGCCGGGATGGGACACGAGCGCGGCGCCCGCCTCCTCCCCGATGCCCTGCACGACGTTGAAGACGCCGGGCGGGAACCCGGCCTCGGCGGCCAGGTCGGCGAGCAGCGAGCACGAGAGCGGCGACCACTCCGCCGGCTTGAGGACGACCGTGCAGCCGGCGGCGAGCGCGGGCGCGGTCTTCCAGGTCGAGAGCATGAACGGCGCATTCCACGGCGTGATCACGGCGGCAGGGCCGGACGGCATGCGGATCACACGGTTGACCGTGCCGTTGCTGGCCCAGGCCCGCTCCTCGTACGCCACGGCGAGGTCGGCGTAGCTGCGGTAGTTGCGCGCGCCGCGCCCGATCACCCGCGCCCGCAGCGACCGTTCGAGCATGGCCATGTCCAGGCACTCGACGGCGGCCAGCCGGTCGATGTTCGCATCGATCAGGTCGGCCAGCCGGTGCAGGTAGGGCGCGCGGCCGGCAGGTCCGAGCGCGGCCCACGCGGGGAAGGCGGCCTGCGCGGCCGAGACGGCGAGGTCGGCCTCGTGCTCCCCGCCGCGGGCGACCTCGGCCAGCGCTGCCTCGTCGATCGGCGAGCGGTCGAGGAACCGCTCGGGGGACGCGACCCGCTCGCCCCCGATGAAGTGGTCGGGCGAGACGTCGATGCCGGCGACCGTGCTCACAGCTCGCGCACCGTCTCGAGGTCGTCCACCGTGTAGGCGAACGTGAACCGGAACCCGGTGCCCACCCGCGCCGGTGCGAGCGCGGCGTGTTCCTCGCCGGGCGCCGCGAAGAGCTCGAGCGATGCCTGTCCCTCCAGGATGGTCGAGATCGACCGGTCGCGGCTCTTCGCGCGGACGAGCTCGTGCACGGCCGGGTCGGCGTGGTGCCCGGCGGCCAGGCGGGGGAAGTGGCGGCGGTTGATCAGCGGCGGGTCGTTATGGCTCGGCCCAGCCTGCGACTCGCGCTCGGGCGTGACAAGCCCCCTCGCCAGCCGGTGGCCGTTGGCCGAGACGGTCCCGGCGAAGGTGCGGCCCTCTGCCCGGCAGTCCAGGCCGAAGCTGCGGGTCATCTCGATCTGGCCGAGCTTCTTGGGGAAGCCCTGGATCCAGCCGCGGACGAGCGCGAAGTCCTTGTCGACCCAGATGTACGGGCAGGTGGTGACCGGGTCGCCGTCGAGGAGCCCGTTCACCACGAGGAAGAACTCCTTGTACTGGCCCCGCCCCGGCTCGAGCAGCTCGCTCCCGTCGTCCGCGCACGACTGCCAGTCGACGAAGAGCGCCGCGCAGCGGCCCGGATCGGGGTGCGGCTCGATGCCCTCGGGCAGCACCGCCGCGACCGCCGCCGGGTCGGCCCAGTACTCGATCACGAGGAAGTCGCCGACGTAGTGCCACGGCGGCGCCGGCACGAGCGACGCGGTGCCGCGAGGAGAGAGCGGCAGCGAGTATCCGGACTGCGGCGTCACGTCAGGAGTCTTGCAGGAACTGCTCCACCAGCGACTCGGCGAAGCGCTTGTCGGCGATCTTGTAGGCCAGGGCGGTCATCCGCCACGAGTCGGACAGGTAGAAGCGCTCGTACAGCTCGCCGCGCCCGCCCAGATCGGAGCCGATGTAGTCCCACGCGAGCCGGAACAGGCGGATGCGGCGCTCGGCGTCGGCCCCGGCGGCCTGGTAGTACGTGGCGATGGCGTCGGCCATCGGCCCGTGCAGGTCGGCCTCCGACGGCGTGCACATGAAGCCGCCGCCGCCGATCAGCTGCAGGAGCTCGTTGCAGTAGGGCAGCCACTTCGGCATCTCGCCGCGCAGCGCCAGGAACGGCCGGTCGTCGGGATACCACACGCCGCCCTCGTCGAGCGCCGAGCCGGCCTCGGCGGCCACGAGCGCCGAACGGGTCAGCTCGGCCATGTTCCAGATCTGGCCGAGCTTCTCCTGAATATGGTCGAAGCGGCCGACGCCGGTGGTGTTCGCGATCATGTGCCCCAGGCCGAACGCGAACGAGAGCTTGACGTAGGCGCGCGTGAAGGCCTGGTGCATGATGTGGCCGCGCCAGCCGGTGTCGGTGATCACCTCGGAGTAGCCCTCGGTGTCGCCGTCCAGGAACACCCGCCCCTTCGGCACCTCGACGTCGTCGAAGATCGCGACGGCGTCCACCTCGTCGAACCGCGACGAGAGCGGATGGTCGAAGCTCGAGGTCTGCTTCGAGTAGGAGTCGCGGCAGATGAACTTGAGCCCGGGGGTGCCCATGGGGATCGCGAACGAGAGCGCGTAGCGGCCGTCCTGCGGGCGGATGTCCGATCCCGGATAGATGGTCAGCTCGTCGGCGAAGGGCGCGAGCGTCGCCAGCATGCGCGCGCCCCGGACGGTGATGTGGCTCTCGGTCTCGCCCACCTTGTGCAGGGCGACCTGGCCGGCGGCCTGCTCGGCCTCGGGCTTGGAGCGGTCGACCTGCGGGTTCATGATCGAGTGGGTGGTCGAGAGGTCGCGGTCGCGCATCTGCGCCTGGTAGGCCACGATGTTTCGCGCCCCCTGCTCGTTGCCGCGCCGCGCCCACACGTCGGAGCGCCCGGCGAAGCAGGCGAAGGTGACGTTCAGGTAGTCGGGCGTGCGCCCCATCGTGCCGCCCGACAGGGCCGCGACGAGCTCGATCGCGCGCCGCCGCCGCTCGAGATCCTCGCGCGAGCGCGGGATCAGATGCGTGACGTTCACGGGGGCGCCGTCGGCGGGCGAGGGCGCGAGCATCTCGGCGGCGTGCTCGTGCTGCAGGTCGTAGACCCGGGCGAGCGACATGGCGGCGCCGCGCAGCTCGTCGTGATCGAGCGGATGCGTGATCTTGGCCCCGTTCAGCCACAGCTCGCGGGCGTCGCCGCGCAGGCCGTCCAGGAACTGCTCGCCGGTGCGGGCGCTCACACGGCCTTCCCGGCGGTGACGGCGCGTTCGGCCGCGTCCTCGGGCATCGCGAGCGCGACATGCAGGGTGTTCGCCGACACGGCCGGCTGCTCGCCGGGACCGCGCAGGTCGACGTCCCACTCGACGACTCGGTTCTCGAGCCGGCCGAGACCCGACACCTCGACGGCGACCGTGTCGCCCGGGTCCATCGGCCGCGAGTTCGCCGGGGTGCCGGTGAGCACGACGTCGCCGGGCTCGAGGGTGATCAGCCGGCAGAGGTCGGCCAGCAGGTATGCGATCGGCCAGATCAGGTCGGCGGCCGTGCCCTCCTGGACGACGGCCCCGTTCACGAGCGTGCGGATGCGAAAGTCGGTGGGGTCGAAGTCGGCCGCCGCGGTGAGCCCCGGCCCGATCGGGCAGAAGCCGTCCTGCCCCTTCACGCGCAGCATCGAGCCGCGATCGGCGTGGCGGAAATCGTGCAGTCCCACGTCGTTTGCCGGGGCGTAGCCGGCGACGTAGCCGAGCGCCTCGGGCTCCGCCACTCCGTGCATCCGCCGCCCGATCACCGCGGCCACCTCGCCCTCGTAGTTCAGGAAGCGGGCGCCGCGCGGCCGCCGCAACACTCCGTGGTGCCCGTTCAGCGTCGAGGGCGGCTTCATGAAGTACGACGGCTCGGCCGGCAGGCGGGCGGCGTACTCCTCGACCCGGCTGCGATACGTGAGGTGGGTGGCGATGATCTTCGTCGGCTCCACGGGGGCCAGGAACGCCGCGTCGGCGGCGGCGAGCTCGCGGCCGTCGTCCAGCCGCACCCGTTCGCCGCTCAGAGTGCCCCATTGTGGAGATCCGGTAACGTCAACGCGCACACGGGGGTCGGCCACGATTGGATACAGTATCCGCTGGCCCGAATACGGTCAAGGAGGACGGGGATGACCGAGCAGGACGAACGCCGCCGGCGCGGACTGGCGCGGCTGGCACAGCTGGGCGACCACCCCGGCGGCAGCGCGTTCCTCGAGCGGATGGGCGAGCCGATGGCCGACTGGCTGGTCGACTGGGTGTTCGGCGATGTGCACTCCCGCGGCGGCCTCTCGGCGCGCGAGCGCGAGCTGATCATCCTCGCCCTGCTCACCGGCCTCGGTAGCTCCGACCCCCAGGTCGCCGCCCACATCGACGCCCTGCGCGCGATTGACGTGTCCGATTCCGACATCGAGGAGACGATCTTGCAGACCGCGCCCTACACCGGCATCCCCCGCGCCATCAACGCCCTCAAGGTGCTGCGTACGGAGCAGGGCCGATGAGGGCGGTGCGCTACACCCGCGGCGGCGGCGCGGCGCGCCTCGGCCGCCTCGATGACGACCACGTCGTCGACGCCGGGCCGGCGCCGGCGCTCGGCTTCGACGCCTCCCCGGAGGCGTGGGCCGCGATCGCGGCCGCTGCCGGCCCGGGCGTCCCTGCCGCCGACGTGACCCTGCTGCACCCGACGGTGCCCCGCAAGCTGATCGGGATCGGCCTGAACTACCGCGACCACGCCGCCGAGTCCGAGCTCGCCATCCCCGAGGTGCCGGTCATCTTCGCGAAGTTCACGTCGGCGCTGGTCGGCCCCCACGAGCCGATCGTCATCCCGCGCGAGGAGACCCGGCCCGACTACGAGGGCGAGGTTGCGATCGTGATCGGCCGGCGCACCTACCGCGCCGACGCTGCCGCGTCCCGCGCAGCGGTGGGCGGGATCTCGGCGATGAACGACGTGTCCGGACGGCGGGCGCAGCTCGAGACGCCCCTGCGCCAGTTCACGCTCGGCAAGAGCTTCGACTCGTTCGCGCCGATGGGGCCGTGCGTCGCGTCCGCCGACGGCGTCGACCTGGAGTCGATCGCGATCCGCACGACCGTGGCCGGCGAGGTGATGCAGGACTCGAGCACGCAGAACCTGATCTTCTCGGTCGTCGCGCTGATCGGGTACTGCTCGCAGGGGATGACGCTCGAGCCGGGCGACGTGATCGCCACCGGCACGCCGAGCGGGGTCGGCGACGCCCGCAAGCCGCCGCGCTACCTGCGTGACGGCGAGACGGTCGCGATCTGGGTCGACGGCGTGGGAACGCTCACGAACCCGGTCGCGTTCGAGCCCTGAGCCGCGGCCTGCCCGCCGCGGCTCCAGGTCTCGTCGCACCCTGCGGGTCAAAGCACCGCGGGCGCGGACGTCGGTTACAGAATTACGGCCAGAGCCTGCCTGCGTACATCTCGGCGCTCCTTCAATCGCGTGGGACCCCGGGAGCGATACACCGTACCGAACGCCGGCTGGTTTCGTCAATTGCCATCGACAGAATAGCGATGGAACGGTATGCTTCGACCCGTGGGCCGCCCTGCACCGACGCACGTCGACGACCCCTCATCGCTGGGTCGGCGGCTGCGTGCGGTGCGCACCGAGCGCGGACTGTCGATGAAGCAGCTCGCCTTCCCGGGATGCTCGGCGGCATACATCTGCCGGATCGAGGCCGGGGAGCGGGTGCCATCGCCGCGCGTCCTGGCGGAGCTGGCCCGCCGGCTTGGCGTCACAACTGCCGAGCTGGCGGGCCGAGCCGCCGGGGGATCGATCACGCCCGCGCGGATCGGCCTCGCCGAGATGGCCGTGCGGATGGGTGCCGAGGATGCGGCCGAGATCCTGCAGGCGCTCGCGCTCGAGGCGCGCTCGTGCGGCGACGTGCACGCCGAGAGCCGGGCCGTCGAGGGGCTCGGCCAGCTTGCGATCGACGAGCGCGACGACGAGCGGGCCGTGGCCCTGCTCGAGCAGGCGCGCGCGCTCGAGCCCAACGCGACCGCGCGGCTGCGGCCCGGCCTGCACGAGTCGCTCGGGCGGGCCTATGCCGGCACCGGCGACCTCTCCCGCGCCATCTCCGTGCTGCGCGCGGCGCTCGAAGAGACGCTGCGCGCGCCGGTCGACGTGCGCGGCGTGATCCGGTTCGGTGTCTACCTCGCCAGCGCCTACACCGACCAGGGCCGGTTTGCAGACGCCGAAGGGGTGCTCGCCGACGTGCTCGACGTCGAGGCCGCGATCACCGATCCGGTGGCGCGGACGCGGCTCTTGTGGGCGATGGCGCGGACGTACGCCGAGCAGGGCCGGCTGCGGCTCGCCGAGCGGTACATGGGCGAGGTCGTCGCCCGGCTCGAGGCGGCCGAGCACACCCTGCTCCTGGGGCGGGCGCACGCGGTTCTCGGCGGGATCCTGGTCGACCAGCGCCGGTCCGTCGAGGCCGACGCGCATCTGGAGCGGGCGACCGCGCTCATGCGCGACGCGGGCGCGGCCCCGGAGCTGGCGACGCTGAGCGCCGACCGCGGACGCGCCGCGCTGCTCGCCGGCGACGTCGAGGGGGCTCGCCGGGCGGCCCGGCGGGCGCTCACCGAGACCGCCGCGACCGAGCCCGGCGTGGCCGGCAGCGCCACCCTCGTGCTGGCGCGGGCAGCCCTCCACGACGGCGACCTGGACGAGGCCCGGTTTCTGTGCCGCAGCGCCATCGAGCTGCTCGAGCACACCGCCGCCCCCCATTACGTGGCCGAGGCGAACCAGGTGCTCGCGCTCGTCGAGCAGCGCTCGGGCAATCTGGAGGCGGCACTGGACGCGCTCTGGAATGGCCTCGGCGCGGTCGATCGCGGCGTCGCGGAGGCCAGCTAGGAGCCATGGCATCGCGCATTGACGAAACGGCCGGGGCGGGCTCGCTTCCGACCGTCGAGCGTGACCTCGAGGTCGCACGTCTGCGGGAGCGCTGCCGCCGGCTCGAGGCGGGCATGCGCCGCAGCGAGCGCGAGCGCCGGCACGCCATCGAGCGCCTGCTGCGGGCCGAGGAGCAAGAGCGGCGGCGCGTGGCCGCAGAGCTGCACGACGACACGGTGCAGGTGCTGACCGCGTGCCTGGTCGCGCTGGACCGGCTGGCGCAGACGGTCGAGACGGGCGACCGCGAGCGCATCGCGGCGGTCGTCGGCGCCGCCCGGCGCACGCTGGCCGCGGCCACCGACCGCACCCGGCGGCTGATGTTCGAGCTGCGCCCGACCAGCCTCCAG
>DASXOR010000215.1:0-15218 GCA_036494095.1 Gaiellales bacterium
CAGCACCGCTCCGAAGACCAGCAGCGTGACGCCGTTCAAGACCTCGCCGAGCTCGTCCGTGAGCAGGGTCCTCGCACCGTCGTCGGAGGGTCGGCGCAACGCGCCGAACGTCATGCCCGCGACGAACGCAGCGATGAATCCCGATCCCCCGAGAGGCGCGGCGGTTCCGTACGCGAGCGCCGCACCCGCGACCGGGACGATCTGGAGCCACGACGGTTCGATCAGGCTCCGGTCGCTCGCATAGGCGATCCCCAGTGCGACGACGACGCCGGCGACGGCACCCCCGGCGAGGCCGAACCCGATCTCCTCGGCCACCAGACGGAGCGCGTGCGTCGTGCCCACCTCCCCGGCATCGGCCTCGGCGAAGGCCAGGACGATGAAGAGCAGAGGCACGCAGATTCCGTCATTCAGGCCACTCTCGACGTTCAGGCCCTGACGGATCCGGGAAGGCAGCCGGGGCTCCGTCACGACGGCCTGACCGAGCGCGGCGTCCGTCGGCGCAAGCAGCACCGCAAGGACGAGCGCCTCGGGGATCGAAAGCGCGCCGAACAGGGCCGCGCCGATCAGCGCGCCGAACGCAATCGTCAGCGGTAGCCCAAGTGCGAGCAGGCGCAGCGGCACCGCGTACTCTCGTCTGAGCGTGCGCAGGTCGATGCGCGACGCGTCTGCAAACAGAACGACGGTGAGCGTCGCCTCGGTCAAGACCTTCACCGCCTCACCGTCCGGCGCCGTTTCCAGGAGGTCGAGCGCCCGTGTCCCGACCAGAAGCCCGACGCCGACGAAGAGCATCGCGGGCGTCACGGGCGTGCCGTCGACGCGGCGAGAGATCATGCCCACGCCGATCAACGCCAGCGCAGTGACGGCCAGGGCCCACTGCATCCATCGACCATACGGCGGGGTGCGGACGGCGCCCGCGCGGGTCCGGGCACTCATCCAGGCTCGAGGCCCCGGGGCGGTGGCTACGAGTACGGCTGCTGGGAGATCACGACCTCGAGCCCGAATGCTGCCAGACCGGTGGCCGCCGCGACAGCGAGCCACTCGAGCTTCGACGGCCGGCCGCGGAAGCGCGGGTACACCAGGAACACGATCGCCTGCGACAGATACAGCGCCACGAGCGACGGAGTGAGCGCGTAGGAGTAGAACCGCTCCGGGTCGATCAGGCTGATCGCATCGCCCGCCACGAAGAGCACGGCGATCACGCGCCCGGCCCGCGCGATCGAGACGCCGAGCATCACGTGCATCAGCCTGGTCAGCGCGACGAACTCGGCCACGATCACCGCGACGACGCTCGCGGCGGCGCCCGAGGCGATCACGGTGGCGAGGCCGTTGCCCTCATACGCCTTGACGAGCGTGTAGCCCGGCGTCTCGAGCGCCGCGAGCTGCGAGTCGCCGAGCGCCGCCATCGGCACGGCCACGACGAGGATCAGGGCGGCGGCGATGACCACGGCGGCGAGGATCGTCCGCCGCACCGACCGCCCGCCGCCCGCGACCTCGCCACCCAGGAAGAGCGGCAGGCTCGCGCAGGTGAAGAGCAGCGCCACGTTGCCGATCCCCCGGGCCACCGACGGCCCGTTCGAGTGCAGGCGAAACGCGCCGGAGTGGACGCCGGCGTGCCGGACGAGCACCCACGCGAAGACGAGCGTGAGCACGACCTGCACGACCGCGATCGCCGCCACCAGGACGAACACGAGCCGCTCGGCGGCAACGACCGCACCCGCGATCGCGATCGGCAGCAGAAGCTGGAGCAGCCGCTGGTGGGGGACGATGCCCGGGAACGACGCCGGGAGCTGGTCGTAGACCAGGTACGTGACCGTGAACGGCAGGTACAGGAAATAGCTGAACGTCCAGATACAGCCCTGGACGAGCGCCACCCGCCGCCCCGCCGCGCGCTCGACGAACGTGTACAGGCCGCCGTCGGAGGCAATCTGGGCCGAGTAGCGCCACCAGATCAGAAGCGGCGCGGCGAAGAGGGCCGTGCCGGCGAGGGCGACGAGCCCCATCGACGAGATCGCCCGGCTGCCGACGGCATCGGGCAGGTAGAGCGCCGCCAGCGCGAGCGGGCCGCCGACCGCGCTCACCGCGAAGCCGGCGAACAGCGCGGTCGGCAGGGTACCGCGCTCGTTCACCGGCGTTCGCCCCGGCTACGGCATGCCGGGAAACTGGTGCCGATCAGCTCCAGCTGCCGCCGCTGCTCGAGCTCCCGCCGCCGGAGCTCGAGGACCCGCCCCCGCCGCTGGTCGAGCCTGCGCCCGAGCCCACGATCACGTCGGCGTTCATGCCGAGTGCCTTGTGGCCCGGCACCGAGCAGAAGAAGTCGTACTTGCCGTTCTGCAGGGTGACGGTCAGGTTCTGCGTGCCCGGCCCGGAGATGGGCGTCGCCTGGTTGGAGACCCCGGGGCCTTCCACGGTCAGGTCGTGCGACGACGGGCCCTTGTTCGTGACGACGAACGTGTACGTGCCGGCCTTCGCGATGTGGTCGCCGCCGGCGATCGTGATCGAAAAGTCCTTCTCGGTGACCGCGATGGTCTTCCCGGTCGGCGCCGGCGTCTGGGTGCTGCCACCGCCGTTGCCGGCGTTCACGCTCTGGGTGGACGAGGCCGGCGAGGAGGAGGAGCTGCCGCAGGCGGCCAGGGTGAGGGTAAGGGCGGCAGCGGCGGCCGCGAGGCGTAGGCTTCTCATGTGGCGTTCTACGCGTCCATGTCCAGATCGGATTGGCCGGTGTGACTGGTGTCACGGGCGCCGGCGCCCGGACACCCGACACCTGGCTGTTCGATTTCGACGGTACGCTGGTGGACTCCATAGCGCTCATCCTGGACTCGTTCCGGCACGCTACCCTGACCGTCCTCGGCATGGTGCCTCCTGACGACGTCCTGATGGCGGGCGTGGGCACGCCGCTGCGGGAACAGATGAGCGCCCTCGACCCCGCCCGCGTCGACGAGCTCGTCACGGTGTACCGCGACCACAACGGGCGCCGCCACGGCGACCTTCTGCGGCCGTACCCGGGCGTGGACGCAATGCTCACCGGCTTGCGCCGGCGCGGGCACGCGCTCGGTATCGTCACGTCCAAGATGCGCGACGCGGTCGAGCTCGGCATGCAGTACGTTCCGCTGGGGCGGTTCGATGTCGTCGTCACGTGCGAGGACACCGACCGGCACAAGCCCGACCCCGCCCCGGTGCTCCACGCCCTGGCGGCGCTCGCCGCACCGCCGGCAAGCGCCGTGTACGTCGGGGACGCGCCCTACGACCTGCGCGCCGGCCGCGAAGCGGGCGTGACGACCGCGGCGGCGATGTGGGGCACCGCGTTTGCCCCCGCCGTGCTGCGGGCCGAGCGTCCCGACCGTGAGCTCACCCGGCCCGAGGAGGCACTGCGCTGGTGAATGTGGAGGACCGGGCCGGCGAGCTCCGGCGGATGATCTCGGACGCCAACCATCGCTACCACGTGCTCGACAGCCCGACCATCTCGGACGGCGAGTACGACGACATGATGCGCGAGCTGCAGGCGCTCGAGGCCGAGCACCCCGAGCTGGTGACGCCGGACTCGCCGACGCAGCGGGTGGGCGACAGCGCGTCGAGCCAATTCGCCGAGGTCGAGCACCCGCGGCCGATGCTTTCGCTCGCGAACGCACGCACCGACGACGAGTACCGGGCGTGGGTCGAGCGCGTGCGGAGGCTGCTCGACGGCGAGGCGTTCCAGCTCGTCACCGAGCCGAAGATCGACGGCCTGGCGATCTCGCTGATTTACGAGCGCGGCGTGTTCGTGCGCGGCGCGACGCGGGGAAACGGGGTCGTCGGTGAGGACGTGACGGCGAACCTGCGCACCATCCGCGCCATCCCGCTCGGCCTCCCCGCCGGCGGCGCCGATCCTCCGGCGGTCGTCGAGGTGCGCGGTGAGGTGTACCTGCCGCTGCAGGGATTCGCGCGCGTGAACGAGGAGCAGGTCGCGGCCGGCGCGAAGCCCTTCATGAACCCGCGCAACTCCGCCGCCGGGTCGCTGCGCCAGAAGGACCCGGCCGTGACGGCCCGCCGGCCGCTGTCGCTGTGGGCCTACGCCGTCGGCCACAGCGAGGGGCTCGAGCTCGAGTCGCACTGGGCTGCGCTCACGTGGCTGCGGGAGCACCGCTTCCCGGTCAGCCCGGACGTGCGCCTGCACGACGACCCCGACGACGCGCTCGCGGTGTGCCACGAGTGGGAGCGGCGCCGCGCGGAGCTCGCGTTCGACGTCGACGGCGCGGTGGTCAAGGTGTCGTCGTTCGACCAGCAGCGGCGGCTGGGGGCGGTGGGCCGCGACCCGCGCTGGGCGATCGCCTTCAAGTTCCCGCCGACCACGGCCCTGACGACGCTCCTGCACGTCGGCCTGAACGTCGGCCGCACGGGTGCGATGAACCCGTATGCGGTGCTCGAGCCGGTCAACATCAGCGGCGTGACCGTGGGCATGGCGACGCTGCACAACGAGGACGACATCCGCCGCAAGGACATCCGCGAAGGCGACCGCGTGATCGTGCAGCGCGCGGGCGACGTGATCCCGCAGGTGGTCGGGCCGGCGCCCGAGCAGCCCGGGAAGCGCGGGCCAGTGTGGTCGATGCCCGAGAAGTGCCCGGTCTGCGGCCATCCCGTGGTGCGGGCCGAGGGCGAGGTCAGGCACTACTGCTCGAACCGGGCCTGCCCGTCGCGTGGCTACGAGGGCCTGCGCCACTTCGTCTCGCGCGGCGCGATGGACATCGACGGCGTCGGCGAGAAGCTCGTGCGCAAGCTGATGGAGGTGGGGCTCGTCGCCCAGCCGCAGGACTTCTACCGGCTGAGCGGCGATGACCTGCTCGCGCTGGAGGGGTTCCAGGAGCGCTCGGCCGAAAACGCGGTCGCCGCGATCGAGGCGTCCAAGCGCCAGCCGTTCGGCAGGGTGCTCTTCGCGCTCGGCATCCCCCACGTGGGGTCGGTGACGGCCCAGGCGCTCGCCGACGGGTTCGGGACGATGGCGGCGCTGCGCGAGGCGGCTCCCGAGACGATCGCCGAGGTCGAGGGCGTGGGGCCGGTGATCGCCGAGCAGGTGGCCGGGTGGTTCCTCGACCCGGAGCACGCGGCGATCGTGGACGCACTTCACGCTGCCGGGCTACAGATGGAGGGGCCGCGGCCGGCGCGGGAGCCGGCCGGGCCGCTGGCGGGAAAGACGTTCGTCGTCACGGGCACGCTGGAGGGCTTCTCCCGCGACGAGATCGGCGAGCACCTGGCCGGGCTGGGGGCGAAGGTGACGAACACGGTCTCGTCCAACACCGACTATCTGCTCGCCGGGGCGGGCGGCGGGTCGAAGCGGACGAAGGCCGAGCAGCTCGGCGTGCCCGTGCTCTCCGAGGCTGACCTGGAGCGGCTCGTGGCCGACCCGCCGGCCGCCCCGGCCTGAGGTCGTCAGCCCGGCGAGGAGCCCGCGAGCAGCTGCACGATCCGGTCCTGCAGCACGTGGGCGGCGGGAACGTTGATGTGGCGCTGGTTCATGAGGATCGAGAATGCCAGGCGGTGGCCGTTGCGGGCGGTGACGTAGCCCGACAACGCCGAGGCCCCTTCGAGTGTCCCGGTCTTGGCGAGGGCGTTTCGGTGCGCCGGCCCCGACAGCATCCGCTTCTCCAGTGTGCCGCTGACCCCGGCCAGGGGCAGCGCGTGCTCGTAGTACCAGCCGTACGGCTGCGCCACCGAGCGCCGGAGGATGCCGACGATCTGGCGGGCCGAGAGCCTGTCGCCCTTCGAGAGGCCGGACCCGTCCAGGAGCGCCGCGCCCGCGAGGTCGACACCGAGGGCCTGCAGGTACCGGCGGGTGACGGCCACCCCGCCGCGGGTGGTACCGAGCCGGCCGGCGGCGACGGCGAGGTCCTTCGCCAGCGTCTCGGCGAAGAAGTTGTCCGAGACCTGGTCCATCTGGAAGACCAGGCGGTGCATCGTCGGCGATGGCTCGGCGGCGACCTTGCGGGCCGCAGCCGGGTGGACGCCGGTGTGTGACCGGTGGCCGATGGCGATGCCCTGGCGCTGGAGCGCCAGCGTCAGCTGCTGCGCGGCCCGCAGAGCGGGTGAAGGGGCCGTCGCGAACGATCCGAACTGCAGAGAGTCCTCGTTGACGGTCAGGGCCGAGAGCGGCGGGCAGTCCATCCACGAGTCGCTCTTCCAGAGCGGCCCCCGCCGCTCCGCGTCGAACGCGCTCTCGTCGCCGTACACGGCGCCCGTGAC
Source organism: Gaiellales bacterium (assembly GCA_036494095.1). Classification (GTDB taxonomy): domain Bacteria; phylum Actinomycetota; class Thermoleophilia; order Gaiellales; family JAICJC01; genus JAICJC01. The sequence continues at coordinate 6,211 of DASXOR010000215.1, forward strand.
CCGGCGCACTCCCGCCGACCGCACCGCGGCCGCGAGGTCGTGCACGAGGCTCGAGGAGCCGCCGAAGGCGAGCCGCGAGAACGGCAGCGTCGAGAACGACGGATCGCCGCCGCCGACCAGCCACAGGTTCCCGTGCAGCGTCCCGGCCGTGAGCGTGCCGGTCGCGAGCACGCGGGTCTCAAGCCGCGCGGCGAAGCCGATCCGCCCGAGCACCGAGGCGCTCGTCGTGAGCTTCATGTTCGAGGCCGGGCGCATCTCCCTGCGGCCGTGATAGACGGCCAGCAGGCGGCTGTTGGTGCGGTCGTAGACGACCAGCCCGGTGCGGTCGCCGGAGAACTGCGACCGCACGACGAGCCGTTCGATCCGGCTGCTGAGCACGCTCGCACCGGCCGCCTGCGGAGCGGCCAGGAGCAGTGCGCAGGCAAGAGCGATGAGGCGGGGCGCCTTCACGGACGTCGGATGCGTGCCGGGGCGGCCCGCGGGCCTTACCGGGTGAGCGTGAGCTCCTCCCGCACAGCCTGGAACAGACTCTTGTCGATCTTGCCGTGGTAGATCGGGACAGCTTGCTCGTGGCAGAGCTTGATGACGTCTTCGCGCTTCATCCCATACTCTTTGGATAGCTCATCCGGCGTCAGGTGATTCGCCATGCCTGCCCCCTTCTGGTCTTCGGGAATTGAAAAACCCACCGATCGGAATCCTCGGTGGGCTCAGAGATGCTGCCTTTCGTGTTCGCTTGCGCCGGGCAATTCAGGCGCACTCCTCGCAGACATCCATAACCACACTGTAGCGACGTCGCCGGACGCCGTCAACGGCCCGGCGACGCCCTAGATGGGGTTCGGAAGGTCGATGAACACGTGCTCGACGCCGAAGCGGCCGGCGATCAGATCGCCGAGGACGCGCACCCCGAACACCTCTGTCGCGTAGTGCCCGGCGGCGATGAAGTGGATGCGGGCCTCGCGCGCCGCGGCCATCACCGCCTCCCGCGGCTCGCCGGTGATGAAGCAGTCGGCGCCCGCGTCGGCGGCCGCCTCGAGCTCGCCCGCGGCGGCGCCGCTGATGATCGCCACGCGGGCGATCGCCTCGGGCCCGTCGGCGAACACGAGCGGCTCGGCCGACACCTCCCGGCGCACCCGCTCGAGCAGCTGCTGGAGCGTGATCGGCGGCTCGGCGCGGCCGATGAACCCGATGCTGCGCGCGCCGATCGCGCCAAACTCCTCGAGGTCGTCGAGGCCGAGCAGCCGGCACAGGAGGGCGTTGTTGCCGACATCCGGGTGGGCGTCCAGGGCGAGGTGGTAGGCCACCAGCGAGAGGTCGGCGTCGAACAGGCACTTGAGCCGCGCCCGCTCGCGGGCGCCGATCCGGCGCGCGTCGGACTTCCAGAACATCCCGTGATGGACGATCAGCATCTGCGCACCGGCGTCGGCCGCCCGCCGGAACAGCTCGAGCGACGCGCTGACGCCCGTCGCGATCCGGGTCACCTCGCCGGCCCCGGTCACCTGCAGGCCGACCGGGAGGGCGTCCGGATAGGCGTCGGCCTGCAGCAGTCCGTCTGCGAAGGCGACGATCTCGTCTCTGCCGGCCACGCGCGTACCGTACCGCCCAAACGGGTGGTCCCACCACCCCACCCGTTGCGGGCCGGCGTCCGCGTGCGCAATGCTTCTCCGGATGGAAGAGCGTGTGTCGCTTGAGCGCCGTCTGGCGGGGCACCTGCCGCCGCCCGCCGGCCCGCTGCGCCGGGAGGCGTTCGTGCGCGCGCCCGGGGGCCTGCGCCCGCGCATCCAGGCTCAGATCGATCGCGCGGTCGAGATCTTCGAGGTCGAGCGGCTCCTGTACGACATCGAGGTCGACGCGCAGCAGCGGTGGCTGCGGCGGATGATGGCCTTCGACGCCTACTGCGCCCGTCGCGACGCGATGCGCGAGAGCGCGCGGCCGGCACCGCCGCCTGTGCGATAATCCCGCGTCTCCGGGGCGTGGCGCAGCCTGGTAGCGCGCACCGTTCGGGTCGGTGAGGTCCCGAGTTCGAATCTCGGCGCCCCGATGAGGTGGAGCCGCTCACCCACGCGGCTGGGCGGCTCCACGACCCGCCTGGAGTAGATTGGTGCACATGAGCGACCTGCCCCTCGGCACCGTGACGCTCCTGTTTTCGGACATCGAGGCGTCCACCGAGGTCATGAAGCGGCTCGGCGAGGCGTGGCCGGGTGTGCTCGATCGCCACCGCGCGCTGCTGCGGGCGGCGGTTGAGTCCGCGGACGGGGTGGTCGTCGACTGCCAGGGCGACGCGATGTTCGCAGCGTTTCGGTCGGCGCGCGCGGGCGTGGAGGCTGCCGTCGACGGGCAGGCTCGTCTCGCTCGCGAGGACTGGCCGGAGGGAGGCGTGGTGCGGGTGCGGATGGCGATCCACACCGGCGAGCCGCACCGTGCCGGCAACGGGTATACCGGGATCGACGTCGTCCACGCAGCGCGGCTCTGCGCGGCCGGCCACGGCGGCCAGGTGCTGCTCACCGAGGCGGCCCGCGTGGTCTCGCATGTCGAGACAACCGACCTCGGCCGGATCGCGCTCCCCGACCTCGACGAGCCGGAGAGCGTCTACCAGTTGGTCGCGCCCGGTCTCGCAACGAGCTTTCCGGCGCTGCGGACGGGGGTCAGCTCACCGCTCGAAGCGATGGAGGGCTCCGAGGATCCCGCAGAGCGGGTCCGGCGCGCGGAGCAAACGCTCGAGGACACCATCAACGCACGGGTTGCGGGGATCCTCGAACGCGCGCTCGAGGCGCCGTTCGACGAGCCGGATCGCACGGGCGAGGGCGGCTAGCCGGCCGCGGCGTTCCCGGACCCGGCGGTCGCAACCAGCGCGCGCATCAACGCGGCCGCGTCGTGCTCTGACAGCTCCTGCTCCCTGACGAGCGACTTCCAGGTCGAGAAGGCGACCGCGTGCCCGAGCGCCGCGCGCGTCCGTCGCCCCGCCACACCGCGGAGCTCTCGCCCGGCCGTGAGGGTGTCGCCGGCGGCGGCCAGGTAGGCGCGGAACCCGGCGAAGCGGTGCTCGACGAGCGGGACGGTCAGCTCGTCACGGAAGAGGTTTGTGAGCATCGGCTCGGTCCGGTCATAGAACGCGTAGAGCTCGGGCAATGCGACGGCCAGGCGGGCATCGGGAGCGGCGATGTCCGCCCAACTGGCGAGGTCGGGCGCCGGGTTCGCGGCTTCCCACTGAGCCGCGCAGGCATCGAATAGCGTCGCCTCGTCGGGGAAGTGGCGGTACACCGTCGAGCGGCGTACGCCGGCGTGCGCGGCGACGGCGCTGATCGATGTCCGCGCGGGGCCCATGGTGCCGTGGAGCACGACCGCGCTCTCGGTGATCCGTCTGCGGGTCTCGTCCTGAGCCTCGGCCCGGCGGCGCATGCGGTAGGGGCGCTTCGGAGTTTCGTCGGTCATCGGTGTCCTCCCATCTTGACACACGGGGCTGACGCCCTTATATTAGCGCGACAGTAATGTGCGATGAATAAGGAGCGATCCATGATAGTCAGCCAGACCTCCCGTGTGCTCGGACCTTCCGAGGGGCTCGCGGGCTTCCTCGGCAGCATCGGCGTGCGCTTCATGGTCGGCGGCGAGACCTCGGAGGAGGCGTTCTCGCTGGTCGAGCACCCCATGTCGCCCCGTGCCCTTGCGGCGCCGCTGCACCGGCACACCCGGGAGGATGAGTACAGCTACATCCTGACGGGGCGGATGGGCGCGCTGCTCGGTGACGATGTGCTCGAGGCCGGCCCCGGCGATCTCGTGTTCAAGCCGCGCGGCGAGTGGCACACGTTCTGGAATGCCGGAGACGAACCGTGCCGGATCCTCGAGATCATCTCGCCGGCCGGCTTCGAGCAGTTCTTCGCCGAGCTCGTGGACCTCGGCGGCGTCGCCCAGGCGGACCCCGAGGCTGTGGGCGAGCTGTGTCGGCGCTACGAGATCGAGATGGACCCCGCGAGCGTGCCCGGTCTGATCGAGCGCTTCGGTGTGCGCATGCCCGGCGAGCCGCTGCGGGCGTAGGCCGGCGGCCCGGAGCAGACGCAACCGATCGGTTGCGTATACTGGCGGCATGCGGATACTCGTCCTGGGTGGAACCGTCTTCGCCGGCCGGCACTTCGTCGAGCTCGCGCTCGGCCGGGGCCACATCATCACGCTGTTCAACCGCGGCCGCACCGGCCCCGGCCTCTTCTCTGAAGCCGAGCGCATCGTCGGGGAGCGTGCCGGCAGCCTCGAGGCGCTGCGCGGCCGCCGCTTCGACGCCGTCCTCGATACGTCCGGCTACTTCCCGGCCGACGTCGAGCGCTCGGCGCAGCTGCTCTCCCCCGCCGCGGGGCGCTACCTGTTCGTCTCCAGCCGCAGCGTGTACGCCGACCACTCCGCGCCTGGCGCCGACGAGACGTCGCCTCTCGGAGAGCTGCCTGCCGGCGCTCCCACCGATGAGATCACGGGCGAGAGCTACGGCCCGCTGAAGGTGGCCTGCGAGCGGGCCGCGCAGGCCGCGTTCCCCGGACGCACGGTGATCCTGCGGCCGGGCCTGATCGTGGGGCCGAACGACCCGACGGGGCGCTTCACCTACTGGCCGCAGCGGGTGGCCGACGGCGGCGACGTGCTCGCACCGGCGCCCCCCGAGCAGCCGCTGCAGGTGATCGATGGGCGCGATCTGGCCGCATTCGCGCTCCACCTGCTCGAGCGGGAGACCGAGGGGACGTTTGACGTCGTCTCACCCGACGGCATGCTCACATTCACCGGCATGATCGACGCGTGTCTCGAGGCGTCCGGAAGCGACGCCCGCATCGTGTGGGTCGACGAGCGCTTCCTGCTCGATCGCGGCGTCGAGCCGTGGACGGAGCTTCCGCTGTGGACGCCGGGCGAGGACATGGCCGGCTTCCAGCGCTCCGACGTCTCCCGGGCGCTCGCCGCCGGCCTCGTGGTGCGGCCGATCGCACACACGGTGGCCGCGACGCTGCGGTGGGCGGCCGCCGCCGACCCCGACCGCGGCCCGGCGATGAGCCGCGCGCGCGAAGCCGAGCTCCTGGCCGAGTGGCGCGGCGCGTGATTGCCTGAATTCTCGTAGGCAATCCTCACCGTCCTCTCATGTAGCCGCTTCTATCCTTCGAACATGTCAATCGAGCTGCCCGAGCCCGCGCCGCAGCGGATCGCTGCGGCGCGCCGCCGCGCCCATACGGCCAAGCTCGGGCTCGCCGCCGCCGGGCTCGCGTTCTTCGGCCTCGGCATGACGCTCGTGAAGGCCAACGTCTCCGGCCACTCGCGGCGGCCGCTGCGACCGCTCGACGCGCCGTCCCGGTTCCGGGCGATCGTGCGCCAGGACGCGCTCGCGGGCGGCCTGCTCGCGCCCGCCCAAGCCGATCCGGGCGCCACCACATCGCAGTCGTGAGCGCGACCGCGACCGAGACCCGGTTCCGGGCGATGGGCTGCGAGATCGTGGTCGCCGGCGGCGGCCGGCCCGAGCTGAGGGCCATCCGAACGCTGTTCGCCGAGCGCGATCGCGTGTTCAGCCGCTTCCGGCCCGACAGCGAGCTCAACTCGGTGAACCGGGCCGCGGGCTCACCGACGCTCGTCTCGCGGCGGTTCGCCGAGACCGTCCGGTGTGCGCTCGCGGTCGCCGAGCAGACCGCCGGCCTGGTCGATCCGACCGTCGGCGCCTCGCTGGTCGCGCTGGGCTACGGCGGCGACTTCGCCGATCTGGGCGACGACGCGGCCCCGCCCGCGCCGGTCGGCCCCGCGCCCGGCTGGCGCCGGATCGAGCTCAGCGGACGACTGCTGCGGATTCCGCCCGGCTGCGTGCTCGACCTGAACGGCGTCGTCAAGTCAGCCACGGTCGACGAGGCGGTCGCGCTCCTGCCCGGCAGCGGGTTCGTGTCGGCCGGCGGCGATCTGGCGGTGCGCGGCGGAACCGACGTGGCGCTGCCCGCCGGCGGGGCTGTCCGTGTCGTCCGCGGCGGCATCGCGACGACGGGCACCGAGCGGCGGCGCTGGCGCCGGGGTGGCGCCTGGTATCACCATCTCATCGACCCCGCGACCGGGCTTCCGGCGCGCTCGCCGTGGCGCGAGGTGACCGCGTCCGGGGCCGCGTGCCTCGACGCCGACGTGGCGGCGCGCGCGGCGCTCCTCGCGGGTGCGGCCGGCCCCGGCTGGCTCGACCAGCGCGGCATGCCGGGCCGCTTCGTCGGCGAGGACGGGCACGTGACCGTGAACCGCACATGGACGGCGATGGCGGGCGCACCGGCATGCATCTGACGTCGAGCCCCGTGGACTGGTATGCCGCCAGGGCCGCCGGCATCGTGGCCTACCTCATGCTCACGGCGGTGGTGACGCTCGGGATCGCCATGGCGGGGCGGGCTCCGGGGCGCCGTTGGCGGCGCTGGCCGATGTTCGCGGTCGAGGACGTTCACCGGGTCGGCGGCCTGCTCGTCGGGAGCTTCATCGCCCTGCACGTCGTCACGATCGCGATCGATTCGTTCCTGCCCTTCTCGCTCGGCCAGCTCGCGATCCCGCTGACGGCCGGCTACCGCCCGATCTGGACGGCGCTCGGGATCGTCGCGGCCGAACTCCTGCTCGCGCTGGCCGTGACGAACCACTATCGCCGGCGGATCCCGCGCCGCCTCTGGCGCAGCGCCCATTACGCCAACTTCGTGGTCTTCGCGGCCGCCACGCTGCACGGCATCGGCAGCGGCACCGACCGCAGCACGCCGTGGATGATCGCGCTCTTCGCCGCCTGCACGGCGGCCGTCGCGGCGGCCGTCACGTGGCGGGTCGGCGTCAGCCGCGGGCTCGGGGCCGTGCTGCGACCCGGCGCCGTGCTCGGCGCCGGCGGGGCGGCGGCCGTCATGGTGGTGGCGCTGGCGCTCGGGCCCCTGCACACCCATGCCCGGCCCTGGAACGCGACCCGCTTCTCGGATGCCCTGACCGGCAAGATCCTGCAGCAGTCGGCCGTCACCCGGGCGCTCGTCTCGATGACGGGCACCGCGACCGGGGCACAGAATGCGCTCGTGCGCGCCGACCTCCTGGTCGGGTCGCAGCAGCTCGAGGCGACCAGCTTCCAGCTCGAGCTCCTGCCGAGCGGCGCGGTCTGCCGGGGCAAGGTGCAGACCGTGCGCAGCTTCGGGTTCGACGCGGTGTGCACGCTCGCCGACGGCACCCGCCGGCACGTCCACGCGGCCTGGCGGCTCGTCGACCACGCCAACCTACGGGGGACGCTGCGGGCGTCGCCGATCGGAGGCCGATCATCTAGTCTGACGGCCCAGTGATCCGCTCGCAGGACGCCGACGCGCTCGTGATCTTCGGGATCACGGGCGACCTGGCCCGCAAGATGACGTTCCAGGCGCTCTACCGGCTGGAGCTGCGCGGGCTGCTCTCGTGTCCGGTGGTCGGCGTCGCGATGGACGACCTCTCCGACGACGATCTGCGCCACCGCGCCCACGATGCGATCGCGGCGCTGGCGACGGAGATCGACGAGGACGCGTTCGGCGCCTTCGCCGAGCGCCTGCGCTACGTCCGCGGCGACTTCGGCGCGGCGGACACCTACGCGCGCGTCGCCGCGGCGATCGAGGGCGCGGCCCGCCCGGTCTTCTATCTCGAGATCCCGCCGTCGCTCTTCAGCACGGTCGTCAAGGGGCTCGCCGACGCCGGCTTGACGGCGCACGCGCGGGTGGTCGTCGAGAAGCCGTTCGGCCACGACCTCGCGTCGGCACGCAAGCTCGCGGCCGACCTGCACGCCCTGATCGAGGAGTCGCAGCTGTTCCGGATCGACCACTTCCTCGGCAAGATGCCCGTCGAGGACATCCTCTACCTGCGCTTCGCGAACACGCTGCTCGAGCCGGTGTGGAACCGAAACCACGTCGCGACCGTGCAGATCACGATGGCCGAGGACTTCGGCGTCGAGGATCGAGGCCGCTTCTATGACGCCGTCGGCGCGCTCCGCGACGTCGTCCAGAACCATCTCATGCAGGTGCTCGCGCTGTTTGCGATGGAGCCACCGGCGCGCGCCGGGGTGACGGCGGTCGACGACCGCAAGCACGACGTCTTCAGCGCCATGCCCGACCTCGATCCGGCCCGCGTGGTGCGCGGCCAGTACACCGGCTACCTGGACGTCAAGGGCGTCGCGGCCGGCTCGACCACCGAGACGTACGTGGCGCTGCGCACCGAGATTGACAACTGGCGCTGGTCGGGCGTGCCGTTCTACATCCGGGCCGGCAAGGCGCTCAAGGCGCGCGCGACCGAGGTGCGGGTCGTGTTCAAGCGGCCGCCGCGGCTCGGCTTCCTGGCGGGCAACCACCGCCCCGAGCCGAACCACTACGTCCTTCGCATCGATCCGGATCCCGGCACCACCCTCCAGCTGCAGTCGCTGCGATCGGGCGAGCCGGGGATCGAGACGGTCGACCTCGACCTCGAGTTCGCAGGCGACGGCGAGGAGGCGCCCACACCGTACGAGGAGCTGATCGCGGCGGCGCTGCGTGGTGACCGCGCGCACTTCACCCGCCAGGACTCGGTCGAGGAGACGTGGCGGATCGTGCAACCGGTGCTGGACACCCCACCGGCGGTGGTGCCGTACGAGCGCGGCACGTGGGGCCCGGCCGAGGCAGGCGCGCTCACGGCCGGCCACGGCGGCTGGCACGAACCGTGGTGCCCACCCAAACCGGGGTCAGGCCCCGAACGGCGGCCGTGACGGACCCGTGACGCTTTTTGCGTGGGGTCTGACCCCGGTGGGCGGCAGGGTGTAATCCCACCCCTCGCGCCAGTCAAACGGCGCGGCGACGAGAACGGCCAGGTCGGCACCGCCGAGCAGGTGGTCGAGCGACCAGCGGGTTGCGGCGTGGCCGATGACGAGCACTCGCAGGCCGTCGAACCGGGCCTGGAGATCGGCCAGGAACGCGCTCACGCGGAGGCAGACGTCGCGATAGCTCTCCCCATCCGGGAGCGTCCCGCACGCGGCGCGGCCGCTCGCGCTCGAGCACCGCGACGGGCGCCCCGTTCAGCCG
>DASXOR010000216.1:0-12360 GCA_036494095.1 Gaiellales bacterium
CATCCGCCCGGCCAGCGCCCGCAGCTCGGAGTCGAGCAGCTGCTGCGCCTCGGCGAGCGTGAACCGGCGCTCCTGCTCCACCGGCCCGTGCTACCCGGCCGCGTAGGTCTCGCTCGGCACCTGTCCCCACAGCGCCTCGAGGCGGTAGAACGCGCGCGCCTCGGGCGTGAACACGTGGACGACCACGTCGAGGTAGTCGAGCAGGATCCAGTCGCCCTGCCGGTGCCCTTCGATCCGCCGCGGCATCAGGCGACCGTCGTGCTTCAGTGTCTCGTGGACCTGGTCGGCGATGGCCTGCGCCTGGCGCGGGTTGCGTCCAGAGCAGATCACGAAGTGGTCGGTGTAGCTGACCACCTCGCGCATGTCGAGGATGACGATGTCGGTGGCAAGCTTCTCCGCCGCCAGCGAGGCGATGCGGTGCGCCAGCTGGGTTGTGTCTGTCAGGCCGCGATCCCCATATCGTCGCGATCAGCCTAGCACGGGGTCGGGCGGTACAGCCCTTCGCGACCGATCGCCGCGACCACCCCCGCCGGCACCAGGTCGCTCACGTCGACCCCCTCCGCCACGCCGCGGCGAAGCTCCGAGGACGACGCGTCGACGGGCTGCATCACAAGCTCCTCGGCACCGTCGGCAGGCGGCGCGCCCGGACGGGCAGCCACCGCCACGCGAGCCAGCTCGCGCACACGGTCGGGGCGATGCCACGACCCGAGCGCGGCCAGCTGATCGGCTCCCAGAATCAGGTACAGGTCCTGGCCCGGGCGCGCGAGCCGCTCGAGCGTGTCCACGGTGTAGCTCGGGCCGGGGCGGTCGAGCTCGAGCCGGCTCACCTCCACCCGGGGCTCGTCCGCGAAGGCCGCGAGCGCGAGCCGATAGCGTGTCTCGGCCGGGGTCTGCGGAGCCGCCCGGTGCGGCGGTCGTGAGCTCGGGACGACCAGCACGCGGTCGAGGCCGAGCTGGTCGCGGGCGGCGCGGACGATGGCCAGGTGGCCGTTGTGGGGCGGATCGAACTGCCCGCCGAAGACGCCGAGGCGGGTCACGGCCAATTGGCATCCGTGGTGAATGTCAATTGGGTTCGCTCCGCGGCTGGAACGTGAACCTGTGCGTGCCCACCAGGATGTCGTCGCCCGGCCGCGCACCCGCGGCCCGCAGCGCCGGCTCGACTCCCAGCCGCTCGAGCGCCGTCGCAAGCGCCGCCACGTCGTTGCGGTCGTCGGGATCGAGGCCGTCGGCCTGCCGCTCGAGCTCGCGTCCGGCCACCCGCAGGGTGCCGGCGTCGCGCAGGATCCGGAACCGGCGGCGCGTGGGCGGCGCCGGCCGGTAGACGAGATAGTCAGCGAGCTCGGGCTCGACCGCCGCCTCGACGGGCGCCTCGGCAGGGAGGGTGGCAAACAGCGACCGGCGCAGGTCGGCGATGCCCTCGCCCGAAGCCGACGAGCAGCCGAGCGCCGCCCCGGCGGCCGCGACGGCCGCCTCGCGCTCACCCGGCTCGAGCAGATCGAGCTTCGACAACACGAACAGCTGCGGCCGCTGCGCCAGGCCGCCGCCGTGCAGCTCGAGCTCGCGGTTGATCGCGACGCGGCGGCGCTCGATCTCGGCCGCATCCGGGCCGGCCTCGACCAGGTGGATCAGAAGCCGCGCCCGCTCGAGGTGGGCGAGAAACTCGTGGCCGAGCCCGACACCCGTGCTCGCGCCCTCGAGCAGGCCGGGGACGTCGGCGACGGTGAGCTGGCGGCCATCGTCGGACTCGACCGTCCCGAGCACGGGCTCGATGGTTGTAAAGGGGTAGTCGGCCACCTTCGGCTTGGCGTTCGAGATCCGGCGCAGGAGCGAGGACTTGCCGGCGTTCGGGAATCCGAGCAGGGCCGCGTCGGCGACGAGCTTCAGCCGCAGCTCGAGCCAGGTCTCGTCGCCCGGCTCGCCGACCTGGGCGGTCTCGGGCGCGCGCCGGCGGGCGGTGGCGTAGTGGCGGTTGCCGGCCCCGCCGCCGCCGCCCGTGGCGACAGTGACCCGCGCGCCCGCGTGCGCCAGGTCGGCCACGAGCTCGTCGGTGTCGCGGATGCGCACCTGGGTGCCGACGGGCACGGCCAGCTCGAGACCCTCGCCGCGGCGTCCGGCCTTGCCCGCCCCCTTGCCGTGCGTGCCGCGCTTCGCCCGGAAGTGCGACGCCTGGCGGAACCGAGACAGGTCGCGGAGGTCGGGGTCGGCGACGAGGACGACATCGCCGCCGTCGCCGCCGTCACCGCCGTCGGGTCCGCCCTTCGGCACAAACTTCTCCCGCCGGAAGCTGATGCAACCGTCTCCGCCGCGACCCGCCTCGACGTAGACCGTGGCTCGGTCGGCGAACACCCGCGGGTCGCGCTCGGCTCAGGCAGCCGGTTCGGGGGCCTGCACGCTGATGTAGCGCCGGCCTTTGCGCTGCCCGAACGCGACCGTGCCGTCCACGGTGGCGAACACCGTGTCGTCGCTGCCCAGACCCGCTCCGGCACCGGGGTAGAAGCGCGTGCCCCGCTGGCGCACGATGATCGCGCCCGCCGTCACGGTCTGGCCCGAGAACACCTTGACGCCCAGTCGCTGCGCGTGCGAGTCGCGCCCGTTCTTGGACGACCCGAGTCCCTTCTTATGCGCCATCGCCCGTGTCCTCCTTCTTTGCCCTCGTCCGCCGCGGCCGCGGAGCCGCTGCGTCGGCCTGCTCGGACTTCGGCTTTGCCGCGGCGCGCGGCTTGGCCGCCGCCTTCGGCTTGGCCGGCGCCCGTGCCGGGGCCTTCGCCTCGGCTGCGGGGGCCTCGGCCGGCTCGGCCTCCGGCTTACGGGCCGGTGCCCGCCTGGGTCGCGCCGAGCCGCCGATCGACTCGACCGAGATCCTCGTCAGCTCCGACCGGTGCCCGCGCGTCTTCTTGAATCCGCGCTTCGGCTTGAACGTGAACACCTTGATCTTCTCGCCGCGCAGATGCTCGACCACCTGCACCGAGACGCTGCCCTGCAGCTTCTCGCGGTCGGTCACGACCTCGTCGCCGCCAGTCATGAGCACGTCGGGCGTGAACGCCTCGCCTGCGGCATGCGGCTGCCGGTCGACCAGGAGCTTCTGCCCCTGCTCGACGCGGTACTGCTTGCCGCCGACCTTGATCACCGCGTACATGAGCCGCGGAATGGTACCAGAGCGTTACCCACCGAGGATCTTCCCCAGGAGACCACGCTTGCGCTCGGGCTGCGCCTGCGCCCCGTCGGCCGGTGCCGGAGCTTCGGCCGGTGGGGACACCACCTCGGGAGGCGGCGGGGGTGCGGCCGCTACGGCCGGCGCCGGCTCGGGATCGGCCGTCGCCGCCGCGGTCGCGGTCGTGCGCTTGGCAGGCGCCCGCCGCCGCGCGCGCGGAGCCGCGGCCGGCTCGGCATCGGCGGCCGGCGACGCGGCGCTCGGCTCGTCGGGCCTGGGAGCCGCGCCGGGGTCGGCGTCCGCCTGCGCGGCCGATCCGTCCCCGTCGGCGTTGGCCGCCCGCGAACGCCCGCGCCCACCCCGCTTGCCGCGCCGCCGGCGCTTGGTGGCGGCAGCCTCGTCGCCGGTCTCGGCCGCATCGACCACGTCGGCCGCGCCGTCCGTTCCGGCATCGGCGCTCGCATCCGCGGCCGGCTCGTCGCCGGACGCAGCCTCGGTCGCGGCGGCGGCGGCCGGCTTGGCCCGCGTCCGCCGCCGTGGCTTGGGTGCGGCCGTGGTGTCCTCGGCGGTCTTGCCGTCGGCGTCCGCCTCGGCCGTCGCGGCAGCAGTCGCCGCGGCCGGCTTGGCCGGCGTCTTGCGGCGCGTGCGCGGCCGGGTGCGCTGCTCCAGCTCGAGCCGATCGCCCACCTCGCGGTCGAACTCCGGCAGCTCGTAGTCGCCCGGCTCGGGCGGCAGATCGATCGCGGTCGGCTTGGCGTCGAGCAACGTGGCGTAGGCCGCCGTCCGGGTGGCCCGGTCGATGCGCACCTTGTGCTGCTGGCCGACGTAGCCGATCGCGCCGCCCACCACCACCGGGTAGCCGCCGTCGATCCTGGCGACGCCGTCGGTGACGTTGTACATGTGCGGTTCCGAGATCTTGACCGTGCGCTCGTCGCCGTCGGCGAACGGCACGCCGTCGCCGTCGATCTCGGCCCGCGAGCCCTCACGGATCACGTCGACCTCGCTCAGGAGCATCCGCTCGATCGGCTCCAGAGTGAAGAACTTGCCCGTCTCGCGCTCGAGCTCGAGCAGCTTCATGCCGCCGGGGCCGACGAGGCCCGAGGCGACCTTCGCGTTCAGCCGCACCTGGAACGCCTCGGCGCCCGATGACCGGGCCAGGCGGCGCAGCCGCCGCTCGGCCTCGACCGACATCGTCTGCTCGGAGAGGACGACGCCCTCGCCACCGCACGTCGGGCAGATCCGGGTGAGGATCTCGCGCACCCCCGCCGTCACGTTCTGGCGGGTCATCTCGACCAGCCCAAGCGGCGAGATCTCGACCAGATACGTCTTCGTGCGGTCGTTCTCGAGCTCGGCCTGGAGCACCTTCAGCACCTCGGCCCGGTTCTTCGCCGACGCCATGTCGATGAAGTCGATGACGATGATGCCGCCGATGTCGCGCAGCCGCAGCTGGCGCATGACCTCCCGCGCAGCCTCGATGTTGTTGCGCGTGATCGTGTCCTCGAGCCGCCCGGACGAGCCGACGAACCGGCCCGTGTTGACGTCGATGACGGTGAACGCCTCGGCGTAGTCGAAGATCAGGTAGCCGCCGGACGGCAGGTCGACGCGCTTGTTCAGCGTCGAGAGGATCGCCTGGTCGACCCCGTAGCGCTCGAAGAGCGGCACGCTGTCGGAGTGGAGCTTGATCCGGTCGACGAACTCGGGCTGCGTCGTGCGCACCCAGCCCAGGATGCGGCGGTACTGGCGCTCGGAGTCGACCAGCACCTCGTCCACGTTTCGCGCCAGCAGGTCGCGGATCACCTTCAGCGACAGGTCGGCCTCGGCGTGGACGAGGCTGCCGGCCTTCGCCGGCTTCGCGCGGGCCTCGACCTGGGCCCACATCTTGTGCAGGAAGCGCAGGTCGCGTTCGAGGTCTTCGGCGGTGGCGCCGGCGGCCGCGGTGCGGACGATGATGCCGCCCTGCTCCGCCTCGAGCGACTTGGCCAGCTTGCGCAGCCGCTCGCGCTCGCCGTCGGGCAGCCGCCGCGAGACGCCCGACCCCTCGCCGTGCGGCGAGAGCACGAGAAAGCGGCCGGCGATCGAGAGCTCCATCGTCACCCGCGGGCCCTTCGTGCCCATCGAGTCCTTGACGACCTGGACGAGCACCTCCTGCCCGGGCTTGAGGAGCTCGTCGATCTTGCGCCGGCGGCGCGACTTCGGGTCCTGGCCGGGGACGACCACGTCGTCCACGTACAGGAACCCGTTGCGGGGCAGGCCGAGGTCGACGAAGGCCGCCTCCATGCCCCGCAGGACGTTGTCGATCTTGCCCTTGTAGATGTTTCCGGCCAGCGAGCCCTCGCCGCGGCGCTCGATCAGCGCTTCGACGGTGCGGCCCTCTTCGACCACCGCCACCCGCAGCTCGGACAGGTCGACCGAGATCAGGATGGTCTTCGATACGTTCGATGTAAGTGTCAAGTGCGTGCTCCCACCGGCTGGTCGCGAAGGCAGATGCGCGTCCGTACCAGCCGCTTGATGTTCGCGGTCCGGCCGATGAGGCCGGCGACCGCCTGTGCAATCTCCTCCGGGCGTGCGGTGCCGGCTTCGGTCATCCGAAGCTCCATCCGCAGCAGTCCCGGTTCATGCTCGATGCTCGAGCAGTACGTGCGGACGTCGATCCGGCGATCGGCCTTGCCGGGGGCGGTTCGCACCACCTCGCAGCTCTCGGCCGCCGCGAACGCGGCAAGCGCGCGCGGCCAGTCGACGTCGTCCTCCACCTCCACCTCGTAAGCGGTCGCCTCCACGCGGGCGGCGGCCGTCCGGCCCTCGGCCGGCTCCACGCCGACCACGGTCATGCCGTGCGGCAGCTGCGCGTCGAGCCGCCCGGCCAGCTCGGCCGGGTCGGGGTCGTCCACGAGCTGCACGTCGGCCAGGTCTGCCAGCGCCTGCACACCCACCGCCCGCGGCATCGCGAGCGAGATCACAGGACGAGGCTTCATGCCCTTCGACAGGGCGATGTCGTAGCCGGCGCGCCGCAGCGCGCCGAGCAGCGTGTCAACGGTTTCGAGGTGCGACAGAAAGCGCGCCCGTCCGCCAACCGCAAAGGTAATTCGATATGTCAACGATGTCTCTCAACTTTCAAATGCACCGGAAACCGGGGCCTGGCCCCGGGTGTCCGGTCAGCTCACCAATCTGTTGCGGACGGGGCCGAAGCACGCACCGCAGTCCGTGCATCCGTCCCAGCGGCAGTCGCCCGTCGCCACCTCGGCGCGGCTCTGCCCCCACTCGTCCAGCAGGAACTCCTTGGAGACGCCCGAGCGCACGTGATCCCACGGCAGCTCGTCCCACTCTCCGAACTCTCGCGTGGCCTGCTCGTCGATGCTCGAGCCGCAGGCCGCAAACGCCGCCTCCCAGGCGGCCTCCTGGTACATCTCGCTCCATGCGTCGAAGCGCGCACCCGCGCGCCACGCCCGCTCGATCACGTCCGCCAGCTCCTCGCCGCCACGGGCGAGCGCGCCCTCGAGCATCGACGTGCGCAGGTCGTGCAGCGAGAGCCGGATCTGGCGGGTGGGCATCGCCCGGCGCATGTACGCCTGCTTCGCGTCGAGCTGCGCGCGGCTCGACATGCCCTCCCACTGGAAGGGCGTGTGCGGCTTGGGAACAAAGTTCGACACGCTCACATGGACCGAGAAGCGGCCGCCGCCGGGGCGCACCCGGCGCCCGATCTCGCGCGCCCGGATGCCGAGGTCGACGATCCCCTGCACCTCTGCATGCGTCTCCCGCGGCAGGCCGATCATGAAGTACATCTTCAGGCTGGTGTAGCCCGCCTGGAAGGCCGCCTCGATGGCGCGCTCGATCATCTCGTCGGTGATCGTCTTGCAGATGATGTCGCGCATCCGCTGCGTGGCCGCCTCGGGCGCGAGCGTGATCGAGCTCTGGCGCGCGTTGGCGGCGGCGGTCAGCGCCACCGGCCCGGTGTCGACCCGGTTTGACGGGAGCGACAGGTGCAGCGTGGGCAGCCGCGTCTTGATCTTCTCGATCGCGGGCACGATGCCCGTGTAGTCGCTGGTTGCTAGCGACGTCAGCGAGAGCTCGTCGTAGCCGGTGCAGCCGAGCTGGGCGAGGCCGGCCTCGGCCACCTCGTCCGGCGAGCGCTCGCGCACGGGCCGGTACCACGTGCCGGCGTGGCAGAAGCGGCAGCCGCGGGTGCAGCCACGCATGACCTCGACCGACGCCCGCGAGAAGATCGCCGACGAGTACGGCACCACCACCCGGGTCGGGTGCGTCTCGATGCCGAAGTCGGCATAGACGGCCCGCTCCACGGGGTGGCGACCGCGGCCCGGCAGGTACAGGTACGGATTCTCGGCCAGGGCCGCCAGGCGCGCAGCCCGGCCGGGCACGGTCGCGATCACGTCGAGCACTGCCTCGAACGCCCGCTCGGACTCGCCCATGAAGACGGCGTCGAAGAACGGCGCGAGCGGCGCCGGGTTGGAGGCGCTCGGCCCCCCGGCGACCACGATCGGATCGTCCTCGCCGCGATCGGTCGCGCGCAGCGGGATGCCCGCCAGATCGAGCACCTCGAGAACGTTCGAGTAGGTCAGCTCGGCCTGGAGCGTGATCCCGAGCAGGTCGGCTTCGCGCACGGGCCGCCACGACTCGAGCGTGAACAGCGGCAGCCCCTGGCGGCGCATCGCGTCGGCCATGTCGGGCCACGGGCAGTACACCCGCTCGGCCGCGATGCTCTCGCGGCGGTTGATCTGCTGGTAGAGGATCTGCAGGGCCTGATTCGAGATCCCGATCTCGTATGCGTCGGGGTAGCACAGGGCGACGAGCGCGGTCGCCTGCGGCTTGCGCACCTGGTTGGCCTCGCCGCCGATGTAGCGCGACGGCTTCTGCACCGTCTCCAGCACGGCCTCGATCCTGTCTTCGAGCAGGGCTTTGCCCATTTCACCGCATGGTAGTCGACGGTGGGGACTGTCCCCGCTTCGTGGGGACTGTCCCCGGTTTGCCTACGAGCGCAGGCGCTCGGCGAGGGTGCGCAGCTTGGAGACGTCGGCCACTGCGCCGTGTTCGAAGTACTCGACCGCGGCCCGGCCGATCGCCCGCGTGCCCGAATAGGCGACGCCGCCCTTGACCACCCAGCCGGCGACCGGGACGACGTCCAGGAGCTCGCGCGCCGCCGTCCGCAGGCCGAAGCCCGCGCCGAGCAGCCCGAGCAGCTCGACCGCCCGGTCGGCGCCCACCTCGACCCCGTAGCAGACACCCAGATGCAACACCATCCGCATCTCGACGGCGGTCAGGAGCGGCATGTCGGCGCCGGGGATCCAGACCGCGGCGGCGATGAGCGCGTTTCGGCGCGCCGCCGTCTCGATGATGGTCTCGACCACGAGCGGCCGCAGCGCGGGCAGCCGCGCCGCCAGCGCCGGCCCGGACGTGCCGGCCTGCGCGGCGATCAAGCGCAGCACCCGCTTCGCCGGGAAATGGCCGGACTTGGTCGCGAGGACGTGCTCGGGCTCGATGCCGCGCACACGGGCGGCCTCGACAGAGCCGTCCATGGGCAGCTCGACGCCCTCGAGAACGACCAGCAGCGGCCGGCCCGCGCGGCCGACGACCTCGAGGTCGGCCCGCGTCGCGTCGTCGAGGGTGTGCGTCACCTCACCGCCGTAGACGACCACCGAGGCCCGCACGAGCTGCGTGCGATCCTCCGGCCGCAGCCGCCGGATCGCGAAGGATTCGACGGCCGACGTGTTGCTCCACTTCGCGCCCAGGAGCGCCGCCCGCACGCGCTCGACCGGCGCCGAGCGCCCGCACAGGATCACCGGGCCGACGCCGGTCGCGTCGTCGGCGACCTCCTTCAGCGCCTTCTGTACCATCGTCGCGGATCCGACCGCCCCGAGCCGCTTGCTCACCTGGCGTACACCGGCTCGTCGGCCGTCTGGGAGTGGACGTGGATCGCCTGCAGCACCCCGATCGCGAGCAGGTTCGTGATCGTGTGCGAGCCGCCGAAGCTCATGAACGGGAGCGGGATCCCCGTCACGGGCGCAAGCCCGATGGTCATGCCGATGTTGATGAAAATCTGGAAGAGCAGCATCGAGACCACGCCGGCCGCCACCAGGCTGCCGAACGTCGAGCGCGACTTGGTGATCACCTTCAGCCCCCGCCACAGGAGCAGCGCGTACAGGCAGATGAGCCACGCGGCCCCGATGAACCCGCGCTCCTCGCCCACCACGGCGAACACGAAGTCGGTGGGCGCCTCGGGCAGGAAGCCGAGCGAGGTCTGCGTCGCGCCGAGCTGCGGCGCTCCGGGCGCCGTCACGCCGGTGCCCGTGCCGCCCAGCCCGCCGTGCGAGACGGCGATCACCGACTCGTGCAGCTGGAAGCCGGTGCCCTGCGTGTCGTTGGGATTGGGGTGCAGGAAGTCGGTCAGGCGCGAGATCTGGTAGCCGTGCACCACCTGCACGCCCATCCCAGGCAGGATCGAGAACACGAGCGCGACGGTGACCGCGACGGCGATCGCCATCCACACGAAGTGCTGCCAGGGGATGCCGTAGACGAAGAGCATCCCGAGCATGATCGCGATGTACACGAGCGTCGTGCCGAAGTCCGGCTCCTTGAACACGAGCATGGCCGGCAGGAGCACATAGAGGATCGCAAGCAGCGTCAGCCTGGCAGGCCCGGTGACGCCGCGGCGCGAGGCCAGCACCGCGGCCAGGCCGACGATCAGGAGCAGCTTGGCGAACTCCGACGGCTGGAACTGGAAGGCGCTCAGGTTGATCCAGCGCTTGCCGCCGCCGACCGACGTCCCAGCCGCCAGCACGGCCGCGGTGCTCAGGAGCACGAAGGCATAGAGCGGCCAGCGCACGCGCCGCATCAGCGTCGGCGGCACCGCCGCGACGGCCAGCATCCCGACCGTCCCCACGACGACGTAGAGCAACTGGTGGCCGTAGAGGTTGCCCGCGTAGTGGCGCGTCGCCGTCTGCATGATCCACAGGCCGAAGGCCGAGATCGAGAGCGCGGTCGCGAGCATCAGGTAGTCGAGGTGGCGCAGGTAGTGGGTCATCGCGACTGGTCCTGCCCGGCGTGGAACACGAAGCGGCGCTGCGGTGCGAAGAACGACTGGAACACGCTCGCTGCGACCGGCGCGGCCGAGACGCCGCCGTGGCCGCCGTTGTGGATGAACGCCACCACGACCAGGGAGCGGCTGCCCTGCGACGCCCACCCCGCCCACCATGCGTCGGCGCAGTTCGGGCACGTCGTGGTCGGCACCTCGGCGGTGCCCGTCTTGCCGTACACCGTCGGCGAGAAGTTGCCGAAGGTCGCGGTCGAGGTGCCGTCGCCGGCATGGGTGGCCCCGTACAGGCCGGCCTTGATCTCGGCGAGCAGGGTCGACGAGAGCTTGAGCCGGCGCACCGGCCGCGGGTCGATCGCGCCGCCCGGGGCGACCTGGCTCGTGCTGCCGGCCTGGAGTATGGCCTCGCCGACGTGCGGGGCAACGACGTTGCCGCCGTTCTCCAGGGCGCTGTAGGCGACCGCCTGCTGCAGGGGGGAGACGAGCAGGTTGCCCTGGCCGATCGAGAGGTTGATGTCGTCGCCGGGGAGCCAGCTCTGCTCGATCTGCTGCTGCGCCGACGTGCCGGGCCAGTTCTGCTCGGCCTTCCACAGATGATCGGGCACGACGCCCGCCTGCGCCCCGCCGGCGTCGAGCGGCGGCGCCGTCCCGTAGCCGAGCTGGCGGATCCAGCTCTGGAACTGGTCGTTGCGAAGCCAGAACAGGTCGCCGAGCTGGTAGAAGAACGTGTCGCAGGACACCTCGAGCGCCTTCGACAGATCCATCGATCCCATCGAGAGCGGCGTCCAGTCGTGGAAGATCGTCTTCTGCTTGGCGATGTCGTTCCTCGAGATGTACTGCCCCGGGCAGTCGAGCCTCTGGCCCGGCGCGAGCACGCCCGACTCGTAGGCTGCCGTCGCCGTGATCGGCTTGAAGGTCGAGCCGGCCGGATACGTCCCCTGGAACGCCTTGTCGTAGGCCGGCGTGAGCTTGCTCTTGAACACGGCGCCCGAGCCCTTGTACGGCGGCACGTGCACCATCGGGCTGTACGTCGGCCCGGAGGCCATCGCATAGATGGCGCCGTTGCTGGGATTCATCGCCACGACCGCGCCGTAGTCGGCCGGCTGGCCGTCGAGATGGGCGATGCCGAGCCCCTGCACGATCGCCTGCTGCGCCGCTCGCTGGAGCCTGGCGTCGATGGTCAGGCGCAGGTTCTCGCCCGGCACGGGCGACTGGGTCAGGTACGCGGCGCCGACGGGCGCGCCGGAGGGGTCGACCGTCTCCTGGATCTGGCCGTCCTGGCCGCGCAGGTAGCGGTCGTACGTCTTCTCGACGCCGCCCTGGCCGGCGGTGCCGATCATCGGCAGCTTCTCGCCGTAGGAGCGGTCGTGGATGTTCTCGGCGGTGATCGCGCCGACGAATCCGATCAGGTTGGGGTTGATCGGGCCGAACTCGCGCAGCGACGGGTAGCTGCGCTGGTAGACGTGCTCGAACTGGACGCCGGCGAACAGCGACCTGCGCTCGAACACGTACCCGGTCATGCGCCGGCTGACGTCGAACGGCAGGGTCACCGGGTAGCCGGGGTTGGCGCTCGCCAGGCGGGCGAAGACGTGCCACATGTGCGCGTAGGGCACGGCCAGCACCCAGGCCAGGCGCTTCAGCACCCGGCACTGCGGCGTCATCGGCACCGGCTGCTTCGCCCCGAGGGTGGTGGCGCAGGCCGCCTGACCCAGGCGGGCGGCGTCGACCTGCACGGCGATCGCGGCGGTGTTCGAGACGAGCACGTTGCCGTTTCGGTCGAGGATCTCGCCCCGGGGCGAGGGCACGTCGATCGTGCGCACGCTGTTCTGCGCCGCGGCCGCGACGTACTGGTCGGAGTGCAGCACCTGCAGCGCCCACAGCCGGAAGAGCAGGATGCCGAGCAGCACCGCCGCGATCACGCCGAGGGTGGCCGCCCGGATCGCCAGGGGCACCGGGTCGGGCGTCGCCTCGGGTCTAGACGGCGGTCGCTGCAGATACATTGGCACGCATCCGGGCCGGTCGGAAGAGCCGCCGCAGGAGCGGCAGCAGGATCAGGGCGAGCAGGGTCGTCTGCAGGATCGAGGGCACGATCTGGTGCCACACGAGGTAGCCGAAGTCGTAGCCGTAGCCGAGCAGCACCTCGACGGCGACGAGGCCGACCTCGACC
>DASXOR010000217.1:0-35387 GCA_036494095.1 Gaiellales bacterium
CCCCGCGGCGGGCGGGCCCTTGTGGGGCCGCCCGCCCGGCAGGTGGTGCAGATCAGCCGGCGGCATCGCCGTCGGCGCGGTCCTCCACCAGATCGGCGTCCTCGACGCCCCCCGCGGATCCCGGCCGTTTGCGAGCGATGCCGGCCGCCGCTCCGCCGACCACGAGCCCGGCCACCACGCCGCCCGCGACCACCCGGCGCACGACGCGGCTCGGCGGCGGCTTGGCGGCCGCGACCGCATGCTGGTATCCCCGCCACAGCTGCCACTTGACCCGCGGGTCGCCGACGGCCTTGCCGATCCCGATTCGCTGCGCCCGGCGGGTGGCGCGGCGCAGGTGCCTGGCCGCGGCCCGCTGGTGCCGGCGGCTGCGCGGATCGTGCAGCGTCCTGGATGCGCCGTGCACCGACCCGCGCACCGACGCCTGGATCTGCGCCAGCCGACCCGGGTCGCGTGACCGCCGCAGAGCTCGCCGCCGGATACCGTCGATCGATGTCGTCATCGCACGCTCCTCCGGTAGACAGAGCCGCAGCCTAGACGTCGTCACTCGGCGTCATATCGGCCGATCGGGGTGAATCCCCCGCGCCGGTCGCGCCGCCCGCGGCGATCTGCGCCAGCGTCGCCTGCACGTGGGCGAGTCCGGCCTCTGCGCGGGGTCGATCCGTGCCCGTGCCGGCGCGGCCGGCCATCGTCTTTGCGATCAGGGTCAGCGCGGCCGCGACGTCTGCCATGTCGGGCGCTTCTACGCGCTCCGTGGTCGCGCAGGCCGCCGCCACGCGCAGGAGCGCGAGCACGTCACGGTCGACCGGGGCGCGCGCCTGCGCCACGAACTCCCGGGCCGCGCGCACGAGCGCGCTCGCAGCCTCGTCTCGCTCGCAATCGATCTGATCCCCGCAACGGACGAGCTCACGTTCGAGGGCGCAGACCTCGGCAGCGAGCGCCGTGCTCGGGTGCGGGCATGCCGGTGTCTGAGCCATCCGTCGCGGACCCTACCCAATGCGGTCGGCGTTCACCCGCGCGACCGCCTCGGTCAATGCGGGGGCAGGTGGATCAGGCCCACATCCGCCAGGCCGTTCAGGCCCAGCTGGACGGCGAGCGCTGCCAGGAGGACGCCGAACACCTTCTCCGTCACGAGCATCCGGCTCGCGTCGAGGTGGTCGCTGACGCGGTTCGCCCACCGGAACACGACGGTGTCCAGGGCGAGCACGAGCGCGAGCAGTCCGATCACGGCCAGGAGCAGGCGCGCCGAGGTGGCGTCCGCTGAGACGGTCACGAGCACAACGATCCCGACCGGGTTCAGCAGGTAGGGCACCGCCAGCGGGAACACCGCCAGCCGCATCGGGTCCGGCTCGTCCGCGCCGCGGTGCTGCGTCTCGGCCTCCGTCGGCCCGCGGATCATCCCGACCGCGATGATCAGGAGGATGATGCCGCCGGCGATCGAGAGCGCCCCGGTCGAGAAGTGCAGGAGCTTGCGCAGGAGCTCGCCGACCACGATCAGGATCAGCGCGACGACCCCCGCGGTGGTCAGCATGCTGCGCGTCACGCGGGCCCTCGTGGCGGCGTCCATGCCGGCCGTCACATCGAGGAACGGGACGAGCGCGATCTTGGGGCCGACACCGATCAGGAGCAGCAGGAAGATGTCGATCAGGACGTAGACGTCGATCGGCGCGTCCATCGTCCTCCCCTATGACCGTTTCATCCGCTCTGGGTGATACCTCAGGCCGGTGCGCGATGGAGAGTCCGAAGCAGGGCGGCTGCCGCCGGCGCGACTCCGCGTTGTGTGCCCCAGCGTGAGGAGACCAGACTCGTGAGCAGCATCGACCGGTTCCCGTGGCAGGACGAGATCCTCCGCAACCTGCATGCCGCCGGGGCCCGCTCGGTCGACCAGATCTCGTCCGCGGTCGCGGTCGAGGCGGGCGCGGGCGTCGATGCGGGCGCGCTGCGCGAGGGGATCGCGCTGAACGTGGACCACCTGGTCGACCTCGGCCTGGCCGAGTATCCCGACGGCCGGCCGCCCGCGGCCAGCGACGCCGGTCACGCGGCCCTGTTCCACAGCATCGTCGTGCTCACGCCGACCGGCCAGGCCGTCGCCGATTCCCTGCCGTAGGCGCCCCGCCGCGCGGAAGAGCGCAGAGGATGCTTGCGACTCCACCCTCGGCGGCGAGCGCGGGATCAGCCGGACGCGTCCTCGGGGCCACGCGCTCCTGCGGCGGCTCACTCATCTACGGTCGAGGATCGCCCGATGCCGTGCCGCTCGCATCCTCCCGATGGCATGAACCCGCCGCTCGATGCGCGGTGTAGCGTGACGCGCAGGGTCAGGATGCGGCGCCGGCGTGTGCCGGGCCGCCGGTCGGGGAGGCCGCGCGTGGGAACACCGAGCGACGAGCGAAGCGTCCGGGTCGGAATGGCCGCCAGGGTGGCCCGTGCCGGCACGGCGCCGGTGCGGCTGATGCTCGCCCCGGCCCGTGGCCTGGTGCGCTGGCCTCGGGCCGGCGGCGTGATGCGCTCCGGGGTCGAGCGTATGTCGGCGACGGCGGGGGGAGTGTTCGAGACCGAAGCCGAGCGGGCGGTGGACGCCGTCCTGGCCGGGCCGTTGCCGGAGGCGGTCGCCCGCTCTCTGGTCGCGCGCCACGTCGGCGAGCGGGTCGCGAACGAGGTGCTTGGAAGCGCCGACCTCGAGGGCATCGTCGCCGCCGCAACCGAGGACAAGCGCACCGAGCGGATCATGCAGCAGGTGCTTGCGAGCCCGGCCACGGAGCGCATGCTGTCCGACGCGCTCGAGAGCCGCCTCGCGGTCGACCTGACCGAGCGGCTGCTGCAGAGCCCGGAGCTGCAGCGTGCCGTCGAGGACGCGGTGCGGGCGGCGCTGGCCCGGCGGACGGCCTCGCTCGCCGATCAGATGGCGGGCGCCGCCCGGCACATCGACGCCGCGCTCGAGGCGCCCGTGCGCCGCCTCTTGCGGCGGGCGCCGGGGCCGCAGGCCGCATCCAGCGACCAGTCCGCCGTGCCCTATGCCGGCCTCGGAACCAGGGCGGCCGCCCTCCTCGTCGACGGCCTCGCCGTGCACATCCTATTCCTGACGGGCTCCGCGATGGTCGTCCTCCTGAGCGCGCTCGTCGGCAGGAACCCGCCCCGCTCGCTCGCGGAGGTGGTCGCCGGCGTCGCATGGGCGGTGGTCGTCGCCGTCTACTTCGTCTCGTTCTGGACGGCGGCCGGGCAGACGCCCGGGATGCGCCTCATGCGCCTGCGCGTGGTCGACGCGGCCGGAGCCCCACCGCGGGTGGGGCGCTCGGTGCTGCGGCTGATCGGCGCCGGGGTCGCGGTCGCGTTCGTCTTCCTCGGATTCCTGCCTGTTCTGGTCGATGGCCGCCGCCGAGCGCTCCAGGACTTCCTCGCGGACACCCTGGTGCGGTACGACGACCTCGGCCGCGACGGCTGAGGCCGTCACTCGGAGCCGGGCGGGCGGTCCGCGCCACCGGATGTAGCGGCCGAGAGCGGCGTGACGGTCAGGGTCAGCTCGTCGAGCGCCGTGATCGTGACCGTGTCGCCGACCTCCGCCCCGTCCCGGCAGTGCGCCTCCCAGAGCTCGCCGTGTACGCGGACATGGCCCACCGGCCGGCAAGGCTCGACCACCTCGGCCGTCGCGCCGATCATCGCCTCGGGCCCGGTCTTCGGCCGCCAGCGCTTCGCGAGGCGACGGCCCCACACGATCTCACCGACCTCGCCCACCGCCCCCACCACCAGAACGACGACGTCGGCCGGGTGCGGAAGGATCAGGAAGAGGACGATCGCGATGCTCAGGACCATCCCGGAATCTCACCTCGCCCGGCGGCGGATCACATCACCCGGAGCGGATGAACTCGGCCGAGGCGGCATGGGCCTCGGCGTCGATCAGCCCGAGCTCCGCGGCCCGCTCGATCGCACCGCTGCGGCTGGAGACGCCGAGCTTGCGGTAGATCGAGATCGCCTGGGTCTTGATGGTGTTGCGCGACACGAACTGGCGCTCGCCGATCTCGCGGAACGAGAGGTGCGTCTGCAGCAGCGGGAGCACGCGCAGCTCCGCGGTGGTCAGGCCCGAGCCGGGACCGCTCGCGGTGGGCATCAGGTCGATCTGGGCGTGCAGCGCCTTGACCTGATCGGCCAGGATGCCGAGCGGCGGCCGGCAATCGAGGATCTCGGCGACCTCCGTCAGGAGCGCCCTCGCAGCGTTGGCGTCGCGCAGCGTGACGTGTGCATGCGCGAGCTCGACCTGGGCCTGCACGGCGAACCACGGCAGCGCGGCCGCCAGCGACTCGCTGAGCTCGCGCGCCTTGCCGATGTCGGCGCGGGCCTCGTCCCACCGGCCCTGCCGCAGCCGGGCGCGCGCGCAGAGCGCCAGCTCGACGGCGGTCGTCGGATAGCCCTCCAAGTGACCGTCCCGTACGATCCCACGGGCCTGGAATGCGAGCACATCCGCGGCGGGATAGTCACCGCGCCCCGCGGCCACCAGCGAGCGCTCGCTGAGGGCCATGAGGCGCGAGTCGGCGGCCCCCAGGCGCGTGGCCTCGTCGGCCGCGAGGGCCAGGATCAGGTCGCCCTCCGCCGCATCGCCGGCGAGCACGTGAGCGACCCCGTGCAGCGTCAGGGCAGCGGGCCGCAGCTGGCTGTCCCTGGGCAGGCCGAGGAGGGCCTCCTCGGCGTCGGCACGCATCTGCTCGATTCCGTCGTGGCACATCCCGGCCCGCACCACCGCGATCCAGGGCCGCGCCGAGGCACTCCCGTCCGGGAGCGGCCCCCGCACGGGGCCGGCCTCGGTCGCCTGCAGCCAGTGCTCGGCGGCGTCCGGGCGGCCGCGCAGCGCGTGGATCCAGCCGCCGACCACGCCGACGGCTGGGTACTCGGCCAGCTGGGAGGCGTCGGGGAAGTGTTCCAGCCAGCCTTCGATCGCCGTCAGGCGGCCGGTGTGGTAGATCGGCAGGGCAACCGACGTGAAGATCCGGGCAACCCGATCCGCGTCACCGGATTCGGCCGCCCGCTCGAGCGCGGATTCGGGGTCGCCGTGCTCCTCGTACCAATCCGCGGCCCGGCGGTTTAGCGTCTCGATCTCACCGCGACGTCCTTGCGCCAGCTCGTGGCGGAGAAGCTCCTCGAACATGTGGTGGTAGCGATACCACTCACAGTGGTCATCGAGCGGGACGAGGAACAGGCTCGACGCGCGCAGGGACTCGAGCCGCGCCCCGGAGGCCTCGGTCTCGAGCACCGCATCACACAACGAGCCGCACATCTTGCCGAGGACGGATGACCGGAGCAGAAACGCAAGCGTCTCCGGGTCGAGCTGCGAAAGGTGCTCGGAGCGCAGGTACTCGGCGACGTATCGATCCTGCCCGGTGATCGTTGTGGATCGATCTGTGTCGGCGTCCCGTCCGCGTAGTGTCAGTGCGGCCAGGTAGAGGCCCGCCGGCCAGCCCTCTGTGCGGGCAACGAGTTCCGTCACCTCCGCATCGGTGAGCTCGAGACCGGTCGTGCCGAGCATCAGATCCGCCTCGCGCCGTGAGAACGCAAGCATCTCGGGGCCGATCTCGAACAGGCGCTCGCCGGCGCGCAGGCGGCCGATGCCCAGTCCGGGCTGCGCACGTCCCGCCAGGACGAGCAGCGAGCCGTCGGGGATCTGCTCGGCAAGCGTCGCCACCGCGTCGAGCGATCCCTGCGACTCGAGCAGGTCGGCCCCGTCGAGCACCATCACAAACGGGTGCTCCAGGGCGGCCACCGCCGCGGCCAGCCGCGGCAGCGCCACCCGCCAGATCGCTTCACCGGGGCGGCGCAGGGCGGAGAGCACGGCCGGGTCCAGCGGGCCGACGCCGGCGACGGCAACGGCGATATGCCGCAGCAGGATGACGGCGTCGTTGTCACGCGCGTCGATCGTGACCCAGGCGAACGGCCGCTCGTCGCGCTGCGCCCACTGCGCCAAGAGCGTCGTCTTGCCATAGCCTGCCGGGGCGGCCAGGACGACGAGCGCGGACGACCGCGTCGCCCGCAGCCGGTTGACCAGCCCGACTCTCGGCACCGACCCGGGCCGCACCCCGGGGACGCACACCTTCGATGTCACGAAGTCGAACGGCGGCGCCGGCAGGACCGTGCCGCTGCCATCCGCCTCTGCGGTCAGGTCGCGTGCGACGTCCAGGTCACCAGAACCTGACAGCTGGCCCATCCCCCCCCGGGAATCAGATATTTTTCGTGGCAGCAGCGTGCCGTCTCGTACACCGGCAAGCTCCAGTCGACTGTATACGGGTCGTTGCGCAACCGACAGCCTGCATGCCCGTGTCATCACGCGTGCCAGCACCCGGTGGCTAGCACCACTCTTTGGTTCGGCCAACTCCGGGCGATGAGCTAAACTACGCTCCCTTCCGTGCCAAATCGGACGGAAACAGCGGCCACTGCCGAGCCACCCTTGAGCAAGCGGGGCGTGCAATGACGATTCGTGTCGTCCTGGGTGAGGACAATTATCTGTCGCGCGAGGGCATCACCCGGATCCTCGAGGATGTCGAGGACATCGAGTTGGTCGCCACAGGCACCGACCTCGCAAGTCTCCGCGACGCCGTCGACACCGTCCTTCCGGACGTTGTGCTCACCGACATCCGCATGCCGCCGAGCTACACCGACGAGGGCATCCGGCTGGCCGCCGAGCTGCGATCGTCGCACCCCGGCATGGGCGTCGTCGTCCTCAGTCAGCACGCGCAGCCGCTCTACGCCGTGTCGCTGTTCGAGTCGGGCTCCGAACGCCGCGCGTACCTGCTGAAGGAGCGGCTCCGAAACCGCGGTGAGCTCGGTCGCGCGTTGCGGGAGGTGCACCAGGGCGGATCGGTCGTCGACCCCCAGATCGTCGATGAGCTGGTCGCCGGGCACTCGCGCCACGAAGGCTCGAAGCTCACGCGGCTGACTCCACGCGAGCTGGAGACCCTGGGGCTGGTGGCCGAGGGGCGCAGCAACGCGGCCATCGCGGGCTCGCTCGTGATCACGAAGCGGGCGGTCGAGCGCCACATCAACACGATCTTCGCGAAGCTCGAGCTGCGCGAGTCCGACGACGTCAACCGCCGCGTGACCGCCGCGCTGATGTACCTCGCCGGCAGTCATGAGACTGAGGAAGAGGTCGTCGGCGCGGACAGGGCCAGGCAATAGACGGCCCGGGTTAGACCCAGTCGTCCGCCGCCCCGACCGTCAGCCCGTACAGGACAAGCCCGTTCACGCTCATCCCGACGATGGCCTCGAACGGCGCCGAGAAGGCCATCAGGAACCACCCGATCATCGCGGCGCCGCTCAGCACCACGCCGAACTTGTATCCGCTCAGGCGGCGCCGCAGGATCGCGGCCCCCGCGAACAGCTCGAGCGCACCCCAGACCAGGAAGGCCCAGCCCCAGAACGTGAGGTTGTTGTAGGCGATGTGCGTCGTCACGAACTGCTTGCGGTCGAGCGCGACGAACCCGTGGAGCAGGTTCAACACGCCGGCGAGCAGGAGCATGATCGCGGCAAACCACACCCAGCCTGACTTCGCCTGCGGCATCTGACGGGTGGCCATGCTCTGGCTCATGCGACAACCGTACGCCGCGTGCAGGCCGCGAGCGTCGTCCAATCGGGATGATGCACGGCATCGCCGCGGGTGCGACCGTCAGTCGGCCAGATGACCGAATCCCGCGAGCGACCATGACCCACCCGGCACCCGGCTACGCCGTGGCGCTGCAGTGGAGGCCGCAACGGCCGCGGCTGGCGCCGTTCTCGCTGGCGCTGGCATGGGCGGTCGCGTCGGCGTCCCTGCTCGTCGCAGCCGCCATCGTGCCCGGAGTGAGCGTGCCCTCGGCCGGGGGCGCCGTCGTCACCGCCGCCCTCATCGCCGTCCTCAATGCGGTCTTCCCGCCGATCGTCGCCGCGCTGCGCATGCCGTTCACGCTCGTGTTCGGCTTCGTCTCGATCCTGCTGCTCGATGCCGTCATGCTGAAGGTGGCGGGGACGATCGACGGCCGGGCGATCCAGGTGAGCTCGTTCGGGTGGGCGCTCGTCGCCGCCCTGGTCGCATCGGCGGCGGGGGTCGTCCTCGACGTCGTGCTCGGGACGAGTGACGACGACGCGCACACGATCAGGATCGTGCGGCGCATCGCCCGGCGCCAGGGCGGCGGTGGGCACAGCGACATCCCCGGGGTGATCTTCCTGGAGGTCGACGGGCTGGCCTACCCGGTGCTCCAGCGGGCCATGCGCGACGGGAACGCGCCCGAGCTGGCCCGCTGGATCGAGCAGGGGACGCACCGGCTGATCGAATGGGAGACCGACTTCTCGTCGCAGACGGGCGCGAGCCAGGCCGGCATCCTGCTCGGCTCCAACGACGACATCCCGGCCTTCCGGTGGGTCGAGAAGGAGTCCGGCAAGCTGATGGTGTGCTCGGCGCCGGATGACTGCGCCGAGATCGAGCGCCGGCACGCGACCGGCAAGGGCCTCCGGATCGACGGCGGCGGCAGCCGCGGCAACCTGCTCTCCGGCGAGGCCGACGAGGTGATCCTGACCGTGAGCCGTATGCAGGCGGAGAAGCGGGCCAACGCCGGCTACCGCGCCTTCTTCGCCAACGGCACGAACGTGACCCGGGTGACCGTGCTGTTCGTGTGGGAGCTGGTGCTCGAGTGGGCGGCGGCCCTGCGCGCCATCCGCCGCGACGTGCGCCCGCGCGGCCACCGAGGTGGGATCTACCCGCTGATCAGGGCCGGCATCTGCGTGGTCGTGCGCGATCTGATCGTCTTCGGCGTCCTGACCGACATGATGCGCGGCCGTTCGGCCGTGTATGCGACGTTCTCGAGCTACGACGAGGTCGCCCACCACTCGGGCCTCGAGCGGGCGGATACGCTCGAAGCGCTGCGCAAGCTCGACCAGCAGTTCGGCCGCATCGCCCGGGCACGGCGGTTCGCCCCCCGCCCGTACGAGGTGGTGGTGCTGTCGGACCACGGCCAGACCCAGGGCGCGACCTTCAAGCAGCGCAACGGCTACGGGCTGGAGGATCTCGTGCGGAGATCGCTCGACGGCGCCGAGGTCGCACACCTGGCCGGGGGCGACGAGCACGACGCCGCCGTCGGCCAGGCGATGCGGGAGGCCACGGGCCGCGCGCCGGCTCCGGCCGAGAGCGAGTCGAAGGACGCAGTCGGCGACCGGGATGTGGTCGTGCTCGGGTCGGGCAACCTCGGCCTCGTCTACCTGATGGACACGCCCCGCAGGCTCACGCTCGAGGAGATCGAGGATCGCCATCCGCGCCTGATCGGGGCGCTGCGCGAGCATCCCCACGTCGGCTTCCTGCTCGTTCGCTCGGCCGCCCACGGCCCCGTCGCCCTCGGCGCGCGAGGCGCCCACTACCTGGCCGAGGCACGTGTGGACGGGGAAGACCCGCTGGCCGAATTCTCACCGAACGCCGCCCAGCACCTGCTGCGCACGGACGCCTTCCCCCACACCGGCGACATCATGGTGAACAGCTTCTACGATCCCGAGCTCGACCAGGGCTGCGCCTTCGAGGAGCTCGTGTCCTTCCACGGCGGCATGGGCGGCCCCCAGACGCGGGCCTTCCTGCTCGCACCGGTCGAGCTTCCGGCCGTGGAGGAGCCGATCGTCGGAGCGGAGTCGGTGCATAAGATCCTGGTTGGGTGGCGCTCGTTCCTCGCACAGGGCGTCCCGCCCCCGGAGCTCGCCGGCACCGCGCCCGGGCGAGTGCAGAGCGCACCGGTCGCCAACGGCCGGTAGTGGCGGATGTGGCCGTTCAGGGCCGCCTGACCTGGCTCGGACACAGCACGACGGTGATCGAGCTCGGGGGCGTCCGCATCGTCACCGACCCGGTCACGCGCGCCCGCGTCGCCCACCTGCGTCGCGCCGCGCAGGTGGAGCCGGCGGCGCTCGCGCCCGTCGATCTCGTGCTGGTGTCCCACGTGCACTGGGATCACCTCGACCTCCCGTCGCTCGTCGAGCAGATCGAGCGGGACACGCCGATCGTCGTGCCGTCGGGCGCGGGCCGGCTGCTTGCCGGGCACGGATTCCGGCACGTCGTCGAGGTCGATGCCGGCGACGTCTTCGGCGTGAGGGACGTGTCCGTCCGGGCCACGCACGCCGAGCACACCGCGACCCGCGGCCCGTTCGGCGTCCGTGCGCCGGCGCTCGGCTACCTCGTCGAGCGCCCGCGCAGGATCTACTTCGCCGGCGACACGGACCTCTTCGAGGGCATGAGCACGCTGGCCCCGGATCTGGAGGTCGCGCTTCTGCCCATCTCGGGTTGGGGGCCCAGGCTGCCGCCCGGGCATCTCGATCCCGAACGAGCGGCCCGCGCGCTCAAGCTCCTGCGCCCGCGGATCGCGGTCCCGATCCACTGGGGGACGTACGCGCCGATCCACCGCCGCCGCGCCCCGACCCGGCCCGCAGAGGAGTTCGTCCGCCATGCGGCGCTGCTGTGCCCCGATGTCGACATCCGCGTGCTCGCGATCGGGGAGTCGTTCCCGATCTGAGCGCGGGCACCGCGCGACGGGCGGGGTTCATCCAATCGGGATGACCCGCGCCCGTGCGGGATCGGCCATCCTGCCGAGCGGTCACACGTACGCCAGCAAGGAGTGCCTGCAATGAATCAATCCGTGCGCGAAGAGAGCGGTGTCACCACGCGTATGGAAGCGATGTTCGAGCGCGACGTCCTGACGCCGATGGCCGACTTCGCCGACCCGACGCAGGAGTGGCGGCGGCTGTTCTCGGAGGTGCTCGGGACGTTCTTCCTGGTGCTCGTGGCCTGCGGCGGCGGGGTGATGGGCCACGCCTTCCCGAACACGATCAGCCGCACCGCCGCGGTGACCGCACCGGCGCTGATGGTGCTCGCCGTCATCCTCTTCATGGGCAAGGTGTCGGGCGCGCATCTGAACCCCGCCGTCAGCATCGGCTTCTGGCTGCGCGGCGACTTTCCCTCGAAGCGGGTGCCGGGCTACATCGCCGCGCAGCTGATCGGCGCCTCACTTGCGGCATGGTTCGTTCAGGAGGTGGTCAACGCGTCGGCGTCGTTCGGCTCCAACTACCCCGCATCGGGATACTCGGCGACCGCGGCGTTCCTGATGGAGGCGGTGCTCACCCTCGGCCTCATGAGCGTGATCCTGGGGACGGCATCGGGCGCGCAGAACCTGGGCGTCATCGGGGCGCTCGGCGTGAGCGCGTACATCGCCCTCGCGGGGCTGTGGGGCAGCCCGATCTCCGGCGCGTCGATGAACCCGGCCCGCACGTTCGGGCCCGACCTGATCGGCGGCGACTTCACAAGCTACTGGGTGTACGTGGCCGGGCCGATCGTCGGAGCCGCGCTCGCGGTGGGTGTCGCGTACATCCTGCGCGGGCCGGGGGGCGACCGCACGGCGGCCGAGGCAGCCCAGGGAAACCTCTTCACCGAGGTCAGACGCGCCGGGCCCGCCGGCGGCTGATCCGGCCCATCGAGACCTGAAGGGAGCGTCACCACATGCTGCGAGTGTTCCTGGTGTCCTGGATCGTGGTCGCTGCGGCGTTTGCGATCACGGCGTGGCTGCTTCCGGGCGTGACCGTCTCGGGTGGCGTCGTCGGGTACCTGTGGGTGTCGTTCCTGTTCGGTGTGATCAACGCGTTCGTGGGCACGTTCATCCGGATCCTCACCCTGCCGCTGATCTTCCTCACGGCCGGGCTGCTGCTGATCCTCATCAACGCCGTGGTGCTCGACATCACGGAACGCGTCTCGTCCGACCTGGCCATCGACAGCTTCTGGTGGACCACGATCTGGGCCGCGATCATCCTCTCGCTCGCCACCATCGTCCTGCAGCCCATCGCTCGCAAGCTCCTTCCGGGGCCGGCATGAGGCTCGCGTTCGCGACCCTCGCAATCGCCCTGGCCGTGCTGGCGGCGGCCGGCTGCGGCGGGGGCTCCTCGTCCGCCGACAAGGCCAAGACCAACGCATGCAACGCCGTCTCCGACATCCAGACGCAGGTCAATGCCCTCAAGGGCCTCACGCCCACGCCGGGGTCGGTCGACGCCGCGAAGACCGCGCTCACCAAGATCAGCGCCGACCTGAAGACGGTACGAGACTCCGCGCCGGACGTGAAGGGCAGCCTGAAGCAGGAGCTGCAGACGGCGAACTCCAACTTCACCTCCCAGGTCACCCAGGTCGCGCAGAGCATCACGTCCGCCGCGTCGGTGACGGCGGCAGTGACGGCGCTCCAGAACGCCGGCACGGCCCTGGCCACGAGCTACCAGAACGCCTTCGCCAAGGTCCGCTGCTGAGCCCGGCATGAGCACGGAGCCGCCAGAGCGGTGGTGGCGAGCGGCATACGAGGATCTGCGCCGGGTCGACGAGGCCACATACCAGGCGATCGCGGCCACGTCGACGCCCACGCTCGACCCCTGGCTGCGGCGGCTGTCGCGGTGCGCAGACCGCTCCGCCCTCTGGGTCGCCATCGCAGCGGGCCTGGCGACGTTTGGAGGCGCCGGCGGCCGTAGAGCCGCCCGGGACGGCCTGGTGTCGGTCGCGATCACGTCGGGCGTCGTGAACCTCGGCCTGAAGCCTCTGCACAGGCGCCGCCGACCCGACGACACGCTCGTGCGCACCATTCCCGGGCGCAGCGTGCGCATGCCGCGGTCAGCGTCGTTTCCCTCCGGCCACTCGGCGTCCGCCTTCGCGTTTGCGACAGCCGCCGGGGCGCAGATGCCCCCGCTGGCGCTGCCGCTACGCCTGCTGGCGACGGCCGTGGCCTACTCACGGGTGCACGGTGGGGCGCACTATCCCGGCGACGTGGTCGCCGGATCGGCGATCGGCGGTGCCACCGCGGCCGTCGTCGCCCGCACTCTGCGGGCGCGCTGAGGGCGCGGCGGCGAACCTCACGGCGCCGGGTCGTCGCTGCCGGTGCGCGCCTCGCCCCGGAGCTCCTTGACGGTCGCGCGAGACAGGCCCGGCGTCAAGGCCACAGGCGAGAGGCCGACTGCGGAGGGCGGCAGGAGGACGGTGAGGCCCTGCGGCACGATCTCGAAGCGAAGCGGCGGTGCGACCAGCACGGCCTCGCCGTCGATGCCGGTCGCCACCGCGGAGTCCGACTCGACGGTGAAGTTCGGCGCCGACCACTCGAGCCACCCGCTGAAGTCGCGTCCTCGCCCGACCGCCTCGAGCGCAAACAACGCCGCAGCCTCGGTTGCGCTTCTAATCTCGACGGCGACGATCCCGAGCTCGCCCGTATCCAGGCGCGGCCGCGACCCGCCTCCCGCCAGGCGGTCGAGCCGGTAGGGGTTGTTCGAGACCATGACGAGCTGGGCGGTCTTGTGGGGTCTGCCCTCGCCATCGGCGAAGCGCAGGTCGAGCGGCTTCGCGCCGGGCCGGAGCAACTCGGGCAGCATGCGCTCCATCGTCTCAACCTTCGCGTCGCGGTAGGCGTCGGATCGCACGATCTCGGCATACGCCCCGAGCGACACGTTGTTGACGAACAGCCTGCCGTTGACGAGGCCGACGTCGATCTGCCGCTCGACCCCGTCAGTGAACCCGTCGAGCGCCCCGACCACATTGTCGCGGTCGAGCCCGAGGTCGAGGGCGAGGTCGTTGCGCGTGCCGGCGGGCACACAGACATACGGCACCGAATGGGCCATGGCGACGGCGGCCACGAGCGCCTGGGATCCGTCGCCACCCGCCATCCCGATCGCCCGGGCAGCGCCGATCGCATGGGTCGCCAGCGTGCGCAGATCGTCGCCGGGGCGCAGCTCGATCGGCTCGATCCCCCGCTGCCGCGCCTCGTCGGCGAGATGGAAGCGCTCGACCTTGCCGCCGCCCGACTTGGGATTCATGAGCAGCACGGCGCGGGTGGAAGAGCGCGCCGCCCTGGGCCGAGACGGCTGTCGCGCGGGCATGCGCCGGGCCGGGCGGGTCCGGCGCCGGGCGCTGCGCGAGGCCGCGGTGAAGAGCCCGAGAGCGACCACGAAGACGAGGATGCCGCGGCCGGCGCCGCCCAGATAGAGGGCCGCGATCACGGCCGCCACAGCGGCCGTCACAGCGACCAGGGCGAGCATCCGCGCCGGCCCTGAGCGCGTGAGCGCGATCCATGCACAGCCGCCGGCGACGACCAGCGCCACGACCGCGACGGCGACACCCAGCGGGCTCGTGAACAGCGTCGCGACGAAAACAGCAACCGCGAGCAGGGCAGCGGCGAGCGCCGCGAGAGCGGCGAGCCTCGCCTGCACACCGCCGCGGCCGGCGCTCCTTCGCGTCACGACCTGCGACGGCCCGTGCCGTCGCTTACAGAATGCGCGCCCTCCGACCTCACGGGCGGATGTTCCGTCACGCGCGCCGCGGCGCATCGTCCGTTCGGGGTGATGCGATCGCGCACGGATGATGTGAGCATCAACGCCGGTGGGCCGGCCGATCCTCGGCCACCTCGACGAAAGGGACCGTCAATGAGCACTGGGAGCAGCACCATCGAGCTGTTCGTGGCCTCGTATCGGAGCGAAGATGAGGCCGCGGCGGCGCTGAAGGACTTCCGGTCGGCGGAGCGTTCCGGCGCGATCGATCTGATCGACGCGGCGGTGATCGTGCACACCGCCGACGACAAGGTGAAGTTCGACGAGACCGCGGACCCGAGCGGGAAGAAGTGGGCCATGCGCGGCGCGATCGCCGGCGGCATCGTCGGCCTGATCTTCCCACCGAGCATCATCGCCTCCGCCGCCGTTGCCGGCGGGGCCGGCGGCCTGTGGGGAGCCATCCGCGACAAGGGCTTCAAGGACGATGACCTGCGCGAGATCGGCGAGAGCCTCCCGCCCGGCTCCTCCGCCATCATCGCCCTCGCCCAGGACCGGATGATCGAGCAGCTGCAGAACGGCCTGGCCGGGTATCAGAAGATCGCGCGGCACGCCGTCTCCGCGGACGCCGCGGCCGCCATCGTCGCGGAGGTCGAAGACACGCGGTAGCGATCGCTCGCCTCACCAAGAGAAGAACACGTGGAGCACGAACTCGTGCTCCACGACGTGGTGCTCCACCTGGCACTCCACGTGCACGCTGCCGACGTCGCGGCCGTGGAACACGCGCGTGCTGTACAGATGCGGGCGGGTCGCGGCGACGGCTTGGGCGTGCTCGCCCCAGGTCTCGACCTCGGCGGGATCGAGCCCCCACTCCCGCGCGAGCCCGCGCAGCATTCCCAGCGTCTCGACGAGCCCTGCCTGCGCCGGCATCCGGACCGCCAGCCTGCCCGCCCCGTCCGCGCTCTCGGCGGCCACCGTCGCGAGCACCGCCCGCGTCCGGAACGTGCGCTCCTCGGGCAAGCGCACCGACAGGTCGAAACTGCGGCCGGGACGGGACGAACGCGCCGCGTCGTCGGTTGCGAGCGCGTGCACGCGCGCCGCGGAGTCGTGCAGGTCGACGCCGACCTCTGCGCTCGCGTTTGCGACCGCCGGCCCCACGGCCACCGCGGCGGGCGGGAGCGCCACCCGCCACGCCGTTGCGCCGGCGAGCGCGAGCCGCCCCAGCCGGCGAGCCACCCGGTACCGGCCGACACGCTGCGCGATCGGCTGCGCGACGAGGGCGCGCATGCCCTCCGGATCGGTCGCCAGCAAGCGCCGGTAGGCGGGAAGCGTGTCGCGGGTGATCAGACGCCAGCGATTCGCGAAGATGGCGATGTCACCCGCGGGGGCGGGCGTGGTCAGGGACAGGATTCGCCGCGCGCCGGGTACGCGTACTCGAAGCGTGAGTGGGAACACGGCGGGATACGTACGCGCACCCGGCAGCGACGGCTCTCCCGCCAGGGTCATGAGATAGGTGATGATCCCGCCCTCCGGCGCCCGGCGTAGGTACATGTGCCGGTAGTAGTTGTCGATGATCTGATACTGCTCGCGCATGAGCAGCGCGCGGTTGCCGGAATCGATCGCGGCGCGGTCGCCGGTCGCGATCTGCGTCCACGCGCGCACCATCGCCCGATCGATGATGCCCGCGTCGTAGAGCTCGCGGATCCCGGCGAGGCCGCCGCCGAGGTACGCCTCATGCAGAAGCGCCTGATCCTCGAAGATCTTCTGCTGCATCACGAGGAACGTCGTCTCGTAGAAGGAGAGCTCGCCGACCGGGCCGTCACCGCGGCGCAGCACCCGGGCCGAGACGAACCGCCGCGCCCGGTCGGGCAGCGCGCCCATGTCCTCGAAGCCGGCGTAGAAGGCGGGCCCGACCAGGCTCGCCATGCCGGCCCACAGGAACGCCGGGTGCTCGAGATAGAGGCGCGCGTAGTAGGCGTAGACGGCCTCGATCGTCGCCCGATTCTCGGCGACGCCGACGTCGGGCCGCCAGCGCGACCGATCGATGCCCGCCCGCTCGAATGCGCGCTCGAGCCAGTGCTTGCGCAGCGTCGCGGCTGCGCTGCCTCGGCCGGGCTGCGATGGCGTGCTCACGGTGCCACCTGTTCTATAGGCTTGGTCGCGTGTCCACAAACGCGGATCGCAAGCGGGTGGCCGTGATCGGCGCCGGCCTGATCGGCCAGGCGATGCACATGCCCCACCTCGCGCTCCTGCGCCTGCGACAATTCAGACCTGAGCAGGCGAGCGACCTGGCCCGGGAGGCGGCCGCAACGAATCATCACGCCGGGCAACGACGATCCCGTTCGAGATCGATCCGATGCTCGAGCGTCGGCAGACGTCCTGCGCGGCGCGATCGTCGACATTGCCGCCGACGGATCGTGCCTCGGTTTCCTGCTGACCGCCGGCTGATCGCCCCGCTCCGGCTACCGAAGCGTGATGCTCGTCGCCGAGACCGTGCTCACCCCGTGACTCGCGGCGAGCACGCGAAAGACGTACACCCCGGCGGGTGACGTAACGCCGGTACGGATCTCGAGGATGGCCCTCGCGCCCGGTCGCGGCATGTGTGGCGTGAAGTCCGCGCGGGCGCCGGGCGGCAGATCGAACGCTCGTAGCGTCACTCGATACGGAAACGCGTACATACGCGTCAGGCGCACGACGTACACCGCCGTCTGGCCGCCGCGCACAACCGATCGCCGGTGCCTGACCCGCAGCCGAAACCCGGAGCCATTGCCCTCGTCCTGCATGACGGCGCTCGCCCGCGGAGTCGCGCTCGCCTCGCCGGTGACGGCGTCGCCCGCCACGCCGGCCACGCCCCCGGCGGCGGCGCCGAGGGCGGAGATGCCCCCCAGCGCCACCGCGACGACGAGCACAATCGCTGTCGTGAGCGCGCCTATCCTACGTTGCACTATAGCTACCTGTTACGTTATAACTCGTAAACGTCACTCCCGCGCCGGCCCGTGGAGTCTGTACACTTGCGCCCCCGTGTCTCTGCGAACCCGTGCGGCTGCGCTCGACGCCCCGGCATATGCGTTGCCGGCGCTCTGCGTCGGCCTGCTCGCGTTCGCCCACGGCGGATACTTCCCGGAGGCGTGGGGATGGGCCGCGATGGCACTCGGCCTCTGCGCGGTGTGGGGGGTGCTCCTGCGGGGGTCGGTCGAGGTGTCACTCTGGCTCGCCTGGCTCGGGATCGGTGTCGCCGCCATCTTCGCCTGGGCGGCGCTCTCGCTCGTGTGGACCGCCGATACGACCGGTGGCGTCCAGTCGGTGCAGCGCGACGGACTGTACCTGACCCTCATGCTCGCGGCCATGACCGTTGTGCGGCCGCGTTCGCGCGTAGCCGTCATCGCGGGAGTGACGACCGCGATCGTGGTCGTATCAACCTACGCCGTGTGCACCCGGCTCTTCCCCGACCGCCTCGGTGCCTTCACCGATCCCCAGGGGCCGGGGCGGCTGTACGTACCCGTTGGGTACTGGAACGGCGCCGCCGAGCTCGCGGCGATCGGGCTCGGCGTCGTTCTGTGTGCGTTCGCATACATCACCTCGCCGCGTCTGCGGATCGCGCTTTCGGCCACGTTGCCGGTGCTCGCGCTGGCCGTGTTCTTCACCTACAGCCGGGGCCCGCTCCTGGCCCTCGCCGGCGGCGTCCTCGCCGTCCTCGCGCTCGAGCGACGCCGGGTCTCCGTGCTCGCGTGGCTGGTTGCCCAGGCGATCGTGCCGGCGGCGCTGGTCGCCGCGGCCGCGTCGATGCACCGGCTCTCCGGGGCCGGCTACGGCCGCGCCTCGGCGGGGCAGGGCCACCGCCTGGCGGCGCTGCTCGTCGTTGCCTGCGCGACCTCCGCCCTGGTCGGATGGGCCGTGTCACGCCTGGAGACGAGAGTCCGCGGGAACCGGCGGGTGCGGACATGGTGCCTGCGCGCGATCCCGGTCGCAGCCGTTGCCGCTCTGGCCGTCCTGGCCGTCGTCGCCTCGCCCCGCGGCGCCGTCCACCGGATCGAGCGCTCGTTCCACTCCTCCGGGCCGGCGGCGCGCTCGTCGGCGCGGCTTGCGAGCGTCTCGCCGGACTCGCGGCTCGCGCTCTGGTCGGTCGCATGGGACACGGCCCGCCGCCATCCGCTCATCGGCGCGGGCGCGGGCAGCTTCGAGACCGAGTGGCTCGCGCACCGCACGCGGGCGACCGACACGCGCTTCGCCCACAGCGTCTTCCTCGAAGCCGCCGCCGAGGGCGGCCTGCCAGGGCTCGCCCTGACGGCCGCCGTCCTGCTCGGGCCGCTGGTCGCCGCGTTTCGGCTCCGCCGGCGGGCGGGCGTGTGCCTGGCGGCGGGCGCCTACGTCATCTTTGTCATCCACGCGAGCTTCGACTGGGACTGGGAGCTCCCCGCGGTCACGGCCGCCGGCCTGTGGTGCGCGGTCGCCCTCCTTGCCGACGCCGAGCCACTGCGCGCGATCTCGAGGCCGGCGGTGCGCGCGGCCGTGGTCGCTGCGGCGCTCGTCGCCGTCGCCCTCGCCGCCGTCGGGCTGGCCGGCAACCGGGATCTGGCCCGCAGCGGCCAGGCCGGGCAGGCCGGCGACTACACCACTGCGCTGCGGGCGGCCCGGGCGGCGGGCCGGTGGCAACCGTGGTCGTACCTCCCCGACCAGGATCAGGGAGCGTGGTATGCGGCGAGCGGCCGCCTGCCGGAGGCGGCGGCGGCCTACCGCCGGGCCGTCCGCACGGCCCCGTCTGCATGGTCGGCCTGGTTCGGGCTGGCCGAGGTGACGACCGGGCGCGAGCAGGCGGTCGCGTTGCGCCGCGCCCGTCGCCTGAACCCCGAGAGCAGGCAGATAGCGGCGTTTTGCACTGACTCACTTGCGAATGGTTGCGGGTCATAAGCAGGATTGCACCTGGTTCGTTTTCACTGTAAGCTCCTGGGAGTGCTCCGTTGGAGCCTTTCGAGTTTCGGCGCAGCAGGCACGTAACGCGCGCCGGCGCTCCAGATTCCGCCGACAAGGAGCTCGCCACAGTGGGTGAAGAACGGCACGCGACCCTCGCCGACTACTTTGCGGTGCTCCGCCGCAGAGCGTGGATCATCGTCCTCGCGGTGCTCATCACGACCACCTCGGCGGTCTACATCTCGTCCCGGCAGCACGCGGTCTACGCGGCCACGTCCCAGGTCCTGGTCAACCCGAACGACGACCTCGTGTCGGGGGCGGGCAGCGCCCAGAGCGACGCTCAGGCGCGCTACGACTCGACCCAGGCCCAGATCGCGCACACGATCCCCGTCGCGACGATCGCGGTCGGCGCGGGCGGGTTCGACGGCGTGCAGGCGGCGGGACTCGTGCGCAAGTCGAGCGTCGCGGCCGACTCGACGTCGAACGTGCTCGCCTTCCGAGTCACCGACGGCAGGCGCGCGGCCGCCGTCGACCTGGCGAACAGGTACGCGCGGGCCTTCACGGTCTACCGCCGCCAGCTCGACCAGCAGGCGATCAACGTCGCCCTGCGCGGCCTGGCGAAGCAGACCGCCGCGGTGCGGCGCCAGTTCGCTGCCGCGAAGGCGAGCGGCCAGTACCTCGGGTTGATCCGCCAGAACCTGAACAAGCTGATCGACCATCAGCAGTCGCTGCTGACGCTGCGGTCGCAGACGACCGGCGGCGCGATCGTGACGTCCCAGGCGACGCACGCCCAGCAGACGCAGCCGAACACCCGCCGAAACGCGCTGCTCGCCGCCATCGTCGGCGCCATCTCCGGCATCGCGCTGGCGTTCCTCGTGCAGGCATTCGACACGCGCGTCCGCTCGTCGCAGGAGATCGGGGAGCAGCTCGGCTTCACGATGCTCGCCCGCGTGCCCACCCCGCCGCGCGCGCTGCGCAAGAGCAACCGCCTGGCGATGCTCTCACCCAAGCATGCCGACCACGGCG
Source organism: Gaiellales bacterium (assembly GCA_036494095.1). Lineage (GTDB taxonomy): Bacteria > Actinomycetota > Thermoleophilia > Gaiellales > JAICJC01 > JAICJC01. Next base: position 20,191 of record DASXOR010000217.1, read on the forward strand.
AGGCCTACCGCAAGCTGCTCGTGGCGTTCGACTTCGCGAACCTCCCTGGGCGGGGGAAGATCGTGATGGTCACGAGCGCGGTCGAGAAGGAGGGCAAGTCGACCACGGTCGCCAATCTCGCCGTCGCGATGGCGCGCAACGGTCGCCGGGTCGCGCTCGTCGACCTCGACCTGCGCCGGCCCTTCCTGGACAAGCTGTTCGCGGTGCCGCTCGAGCCGGGCATCTCGGATGTCGCGCTCGGCTACGTGACCCTCGAGCAGGCGCTCGCATCGCCCGACCCCGGCGACGGCCGGCGGCCACGGCCCGTCGCCGTCGCCGCCACGCCCGCCGTCGCCGCCGAGGGCGAGCTGCACGTCCTGCCCGCGGGCGTCTCCGTGCCGTCGCCGCCGGACTTCATCGGTGCTCCGGCCGTCGGCGACCTGCTCCAGACCCTGGCCCGGACGCACGACATCGTCCTGGTCGACGCGCCTCCGCTCCTGCCCGTCAGCGACCCGCTGATCCTGAGCAGGTGGGCGGACGCCATGCTCCTCGTCACCCGCTCGACGGTGATGAAGCGGAGCGTCCTGCACGAGCTCCGCCACTGCGTCTCGAAGTCACAGGCGCCGGTGCTCGGATTCATCGTCACCGCCGCCGAGAGCGATCTCGGCTACGGCGGCACCTACGGCTACGGGTACGGCTACGAGAACCGCCCTCCGGAGCGCCACGACCATGCTGCTCCGAGCGTCCCGGCGCAGTCGCCCGTGCATCCGGATGCCGGGCCAGTCTAAGGCTCAGCCGGCCCTGGTTCAGGCACACGGGCCAGGCCCATCCGGCTCCGCGAGCCTCCGCGGCGGCTGGTCGGTGCGCGGCCTCCTGGTCGTGGGCGACCTGATCGGCGTCATCGTGGCGTTCGCGCTCGTGGAGCTGATCTTCCGGCGCGGGCACGCGATCGGCCGCACGCCGCTCATGGAGGAGTGCGCCGTGTTCGCGCTGTGCCTGCCGGTGTGGCTGCTGGTGGCCTACGCCCACGGCCTGTACGCCCACGACGACGAGCGGGCCAACCACGGCACGGTCGACGAGATCTCGGGGGTGCTGCACCTCGTCTGCATTGGCGGGTGGATCGTGTTCCTGGGCGTCACGCTCACCGGGCTCGCGCGGCCGTATCCGCCGAAGGTGGCGGCGTTCCTCGTCTTCGCGACGAGCTTCGTGATCCTCGCCCGCGGCGGAGCGCGGGCGCTCTCGCGCAGGCGCCCGCAGCCGCCGCAGCGGGCCGTCATCATCGGCGCCGGGCAGGTCGGCCGGCTCGTTGCCAAGAAGCTCGCCGGGCACCCGGAGTACGGCGTCGGCGTGATCGGCTTCGTCGACTCAGGTCACCTGCCGGCGGATGTCGCGACGACGGGGATCGACGTGCTCGGGCCGCCCAGCGACCTGCTCGCGATCGTCGAGCGCTGGGACGTCGAGCGGGTGATCGTCGCGTTCGCGCGCAACCGGCCCGAGGAGATCTCGGCCCTGATCGCCGCGCTCGAGCCGACCTCGGTGCGGATCGACATCGTCCCGCAGCTCTTCGACAACCTCGGCCCGACCACGTTCGTGCACATGGTCGAGGGGCTGCCGCTGCTGGGACTGCCGCTGCGCCAGACCGACGGTCTGGCATCGCGCATGAAGCGCGTCCTCGACGTCGCCCTGGCCGCCACCGCGCTCCTCTTCCTCGCGCCGGTCCTGACCGTCATCGCGATCCTGATCAGGCGCGACTCGCCGGGGCCCGTGTTCTACCGCCACGAGCGCGTCGGCCGGGGCTGGAAGCGCTTCCGGCTCTTCAAGTTCCGGACGATGTACGCGCACGAAAGCCGCGGCGAGGGCTTCGGCGGCGAGGCGGCGGAGCGCCGCTTCGCGGAGCTCATGCAGGACCCGCGCAACCGCGAGGAGTTCGAGCGCTCGTTCAAGCTCCGCAACGATCCCCGCATCACCCCGTTCGGCCGCGTCCTGCGGCGGACATCGCTGGACGAGCTGCCGCAGCTGATCAACGTCGTCCTCGGCGACATGTCGCTCGTCGGCCCGCGGCCGGTGACGAAGGAGGAGCTCGATCGCTACGGCGCCGCGGCCGACGAGCTCCTGAGCGTCCGGCCCGGGGTGACCGGCTACTGGCAGATCAACGGCCGGTCAGACCTGGCCTACGCCGAGCGGATCCGGCTCGACACGGCGTATCTGCGCGCCCGCTGCATCCGCCTCGACATGATCATCCTGGCGAAGACCGTCCGGATCATGCTGAGCCGGGGCGGGGCGTTCTGACGTGGCCGTCGCGGCGCCACCCCGGCAGACGCCCGGCCTGCACGACCTGCGCGGCCGCCCGCTGCGAATCGTCGTCCACGACTTCGCCGGGCACCCGTTCCAGGTCGAGCTCTCCCGCGCGCTCGCGGCCGTCGGCCACCGGGTGCTGCACCTGCACTGCGCCTCGGACGTGACCGGCAAGGGACGCGTCGCGCGCGACCCCGCCGATCCGCCCACCTTCGATGTCGAGGGGCTCTCGCTCGAGCGGGCGTTCCGCAAGCACCACCCGAGCGGCCGCTTCGTCGACGAGCTCGCCTACGCGCGCCTTCTGACCGGCCGGATCGGCCGCCACCGCCCCGACGTCGTCATCTCGGCCAACACGCCGCTGCTCGCCCAGGCGCGCGCACAGCGCTTCTGCCGGCGGCGCGGGATCGCGTTCGTCTTCTGGCAGCAGGACATCCTGAGCATCGGCATGGGCAACGTCGTCTCGCGCGAGCACCGCCGAGCCGGGGCGCTCATGGGGCGCGTGCTGCGAGATGTCGAGCGGCGCGCCCTGCGGGGCAGCGACGTCGTCGTCCCCGTGAGCGAGGACTTCCTGCCCTACCTCGATCGCTGGCAGGTGCCGCGCGAGCGGGTCGTCGTCATCCGCAACTGGTCGCCGATCGGCGAGGTGGCCCCGCGGCCACGGGACAACCCGTGGGCGGCCGCGCACGGATACGCCGGCGCCCGCGTCGCGCTCTACTGCGGCACGCTGGGGCGCAAGCACGACCCGGCGCTCCTGTGGGCGCTGGCCGAACGGGCCGGGCTGACCGGCGGGTGGGACGTGGTCGTCGTGGCCGAGGGGCACGGCGCCGACTGGCTGGCCGCCCGGCAGGCCGCCGCGCCCAACCCCAGGCTGCACATCCACGGCTACCAGCCATACGCCGACCGGCCCGACGTGCTGGCGACGGCGGACGTCCTGGTCGCCCTGCTCGAGCCGGACGCGGGCGTCTTCTCGGTGCCGTCGAAGGTGCTGACCTACCACTGCGCCGGGCGGGCAATCGTGGCGGCGGTGCCTGCCGAGAACCTGTCCGCGCGGCTCGTCGTCGAGGCCGGGTCAGGGCGGGTCGTCTCGCCCGGCGATACGGCCGGGTTCGTCGCGGCGTGCGAGGGCCTGCTCTGCGACCCGGCCGAGGCCGAGGCGCTGGGGCGAAACGCCCGCATGTATGCAGAGCGCACCTTCCCGATCGGGGGCATCGCCGACCGCTTCGCCGTCGCGATCGCCCGGTCGCTGGGAGCGGCGGTGACATGGTGACCGCCCTCGGAGCGGGTCGCCAGGGCGCGTGGCGGGCGCGGATGCGCGCGGTCGTCCTGACCGCGCTCGCCGTGGCGGTCTTCGCCGCCGACGGGGCCGGCGTGGCGCTCCTGCGGCCGCGGGTCGTGGCCTACGTCCTGGCCGGGGCCGGCGTGCTCGCGCTCGCGGCTCTCGCCATGCGCTACGTCGCCGCCGCCCCCGCGATGGCGACACGCGCCGGGCTCGACCGGCTGGCGACGTGGTGCTGCCTCGCCGCCGTCGCGATGACGACGCCCGAGGCGGTGCGGCTGACGTCGGCCGTCAGCGTCGCCGACGCGTTCCTCGTGCTCACCTTCGCCGCCCTCGCCGTGGGCTACGCGGTCGAGCGCAAACCGCGGCCGATGGTGGAAAAGGCACCGCTGATCGCTGCGGTCCTCTTCATCGTCTCGGGGCTCGTGACCGCGGCGAGCGCCGGCAGCAAGCCCGACCTGCTCCAGCTGGGCCAGTTCGTGCTGGCGATGGTGGGCACCACCCTGATCATCGGCTGGGCGCTTCGCGACACCGATCTCGCCGGCCGGGCCGCCGACGCGTGGGCGGTCGGTGCCGCCGTGTCGTCGCTCGTGGCGGTGGCCGACTTCGCACTTCACACCGGCATCGGCCCACACGTGAGCGGGGCCACCTTCGCAGGCCGCGAGGCCGGCCTGACGCTGCAGCCGAACGACCTGGGCGTGACCGCGGCGATCGTCATCCCCTGGGTCGCAGTGCGGCTCGTCTCGGTGGGCTCGGTGCGCGCCATGCTGTGGTGGACGTCGGTGATGGCAGCGCTCACCGCCGGGATCCTGGTGTCCGGGTCGCGCTCGGCTCTGCTCGCCGTGCCGGCCGGTGTGCTGGCCCTCCTGCTCATCGGCCGCGGCATCTCGGGCAAGCTCGTCCCCCTCGTCGTGGGCGCCGGCGCGATCGCCGGGGTCGCCGCCATCGCCGCCCGGTTCTCCGGCAGCCAGACATTCGTCGCGGTGAACCGGCTGACCGGCACGAGCACGAGCGTCGCCCAGAGCGATAGCACCCGGGTCGAGCGCTACCACGTCGCCATCGCGGACTTCCTCAGCCACCCGATCGTCGGCATCGGGTACCAATCGATCCGGCAGGCCCTCGACATCTACCTGCAGCTCGCGGCGAGCGGCGGCGTGCTCGCACTCGCGGGATTCGCCCTCTTCGTCGGCTGGGTGGTCGCCTCCGACCGCGCGCTGGTGCGGACCGCGCCGCCGGGCCACCTCCGCAACCTCGGCGGGGCGCTCGCCGGGGCAATGGTGGTCTGGCTCGTCTACGGCCTGTTCCAGAACGGCATCTACGAGCGGTACCTGTATGTCGCCGCCGGGCTGACGGTGGCAGCCGGCTACAACCGCCTGCGCCCGGCCGAGGCGGCGCCCGCACCTGCGCCTGAGAGCGCGAGCTGAAGGTCCTCCACGTCATCCCGGCGCTCTCGATCCGGATCGGCGGGCCGGCCGTGGCCGTCGTCGAGGCGAGCGTCCGCATGGCCCGGCTCGGCGTCGAGCCGACGATCTTCACGACCGACATGGCCCTGCCCCAGGCGACCAGGCCGCGGCGCACCGTCGACCCGTCGGAGTTCCCGGCCGGCGCCGAGCGGCTCGACGTGCGCGTCTTCCCGGCCCAGCAGCCCTACCGGCTGGCGTACTCGGCCGCCCTTGCCCGCGCGCTTGCGGCCGAGGCGCGGCGGTTCGACGTGATCCACATCCACATGCTCTTCCACCTCCCCGCCCGCGCCGCCTCGCGCCGGGCGCGCACGCTCGGCATGCCGTACATCGTGTCGCTCGCCGGGTCGCTCGACCCCAAGCTGCGCGGCCGCAGCCGGCGCGTGAAGGCGGTCAACGACCACCTGTGGCAGCGCGGCATGCTCGACAACGCCGCCCTGCTCCACTACAAGACCGCCGAGGAGGAGCGGCTGTGCGCGGATCTGGCCTTCCGGGCACCCGGGATCGTCGTCCCAAACGGCGTCGACCTCGCCGCCTTCCGGGCCGCCGCCGGCGGGGGCGAGTTCCGGGCCCGGTACCTGCACGGTGTGGAGGGGCCGGTGATCATGAATGTGGGCCGGATCGCGTACAAGAAGCGGCTCGACCGGCTGATCCGCGCGTTCGCCCTACTGCCGCGGCGGACGCCGGCGGCAACGCTTGCGATCGTCGGGCCCGACGACGAGGGGCTCGGCGGTGAGCTCATGACGCTGGCCGCGTCGCTCGGGGTGGCCGACCGGGTCGTGCTGACGGGTGTCGTGAACGGCCCCGACCGGCATGCCGCGCTCGCGGCGGCGGACGTGTGGGTGCTCCCATCCGACACCGAGAACTTTGGAAACGCCGTCATCGAGGCGATGGCGGCGGGCGTCCCGGCGGTCGTCACCCCTGGAGTGAACCTCGCGGCCGCGATCGACGCCGCCGGGGCGGGGCTCGTGTGTGCCACCGAGCCCGCGGCGATCGCGGCCGGGATCGGCTCCATCCTGGCCGACCCGGACGCGGCCGAGCGCCTGGCGGCCGGCGGCCGCGCCTTCGCGGCCCGCTACGACTGGGCCGTCGTCGCGCCGCAGCTGCGCGACATGTACGAGCGGGCGCTCGCGGGGGCGGGACGCCGGTGAGGCGCCGCCCCTCCCAGGTGGTCGCCGACAGCCGGGTGCTGCGGGCGCTCGTCATCCCCGCATATCGCACGTACGCCCGGCACCGGCGCGCCGGCCCGGGGCCGCGGGTGCTCGCAAACGGCATCCCGAAGGGCGGGACGCACCTGCTGACGACCCTGCTCGACGGCTTCGACGGCCTGCGCTTCTCCGGCTACCAGGACACCCTGACGACCTTCCGGCGCACGCCGTTTGCGACCGCGGCGTACGCGGACGGCGACGTCGACTGGGAGGCGCTACGGCGGCATCTGAACAAGGTCCCGAGCGGCCAGTACTCGGCCGCGCACTTCCCCTTCGCCCCGTCGCTGCAGGCCCTGCTGGACGAGATCGGGCTGCGCCACATCGTGATCCTGCGCGACCCGCGCGACATCGTCGTGTCCGACGCCGCGTACATCCGCCGATCCCCCCGGCACCTGCACCACCGCCGGGTGGCGGCGCTCGGCGAGGCGGATGCGCTCTCGTTCGTGATCACGGGCTTCAGGCGGGACGACGGCACGGTCGGCCTGGGATCGATCGCCGAGCGCATGGCCAACTATGCGCGCTGGATCGGACAGGAGGGCGCCCACGTGTGCCGGTTCGAGGACCTCGTCGGCCCGGCCGGCGGCGGCGACGCGGCCCGCCAGGCCGAGGCGATCCGCGGGATCGCCGCCCACATCGGCCGCCCGCTCTCGGATGCCGCCGTCGCCGGCCTCGCCGCGCGGGTGTGGAGCCCGCAGAGCCACACGTTCCGGGGCGGCCGCATCGGCGGCTGGCGAGGCGCCTTCGACGACTCCCACCGCGCGCTCTTTGCCGCGACCTGCGGCGACTGGCTCGTGCAGCTCGGCTACGAGGACGGCCATGCCGGGTGAGCGCCCGGGCACCGCAGGGCGCGCCCGCGCGGCTCTGCGCCGGAACCGGGCGGCCCGCACCGTGGCCGCGCTCCACCGGCACCGGGCCTGCGGGCCGCACGACGTGATCCTGGCCTCGTACCCGAAGTCGGGCAACACGTGGCTCAAGTTCCTGCTGGCGGACATCCTGCTCGACACCGAGCCGGACTTCGAGCGCTCCGAGCGCGCAATCCCCGTGCTCGGACGGCCGGCGCCAGGCGCCGCGCCGCTGCCCGGCGGCGGGCATCTGTGGAAGAGCCACGAGCCGTACTCGCCGCTTTACCGGCGCCGGTGTGCGCGAGCCGTCTATCTGGTGCGCGACGCCCGCGACGTGGCCATCTCGGAGTACCACTTTCTGCAGCGCAAGGGCCGGTTCGGCGGCGACCTGGAGGGCTTCCTCGAGATCTTCCTGGCCGGCCGGGCGGACGGATACGGCTCGTGGGACGCCCACGTGAGGTCGTTCACGGCCGGCTGGAGAGGCGCGCCGGACGCGCGCATCGTCGTGCGCTACGAGGACTTGCTGGCCGATTGCGCCGGCACGCTGGCCGGCGTCCTGCGGTTCCTGGCGGTCGCCGCGCCGCCCGAGCGGGTGGCGCTCGCGGTCGAGCGCAACGCGTTCGCGGGGATGCGCGCGAAGGAGGTCGTGGCGGCCGGGACGACCCCGCAGGTGCGGGCCGGCCGGGCCGGCCAGTGGCGGGCGCAGCTCACCGCCGAGCAGGCGGCGCGGTTCTGGTCGGCGCTGCCGCAACTTGGCCGCATGGGCTACGAGGAGTAGGGCGATGGGCGAGCATGCGCACGAGCGAGCCGTGCTGCGCCGGCGGTCCGCGCTGAACTTCGCCGGCCTCGCGGGGGCGACCGGGCTGCAGTTCCTGCTGGTCCTGGTCGTCGCGCGGCTCCTGAGCCGCCACGACGTCGGCGTCTTCCTCGAGGCGTTCGCCGTCGTCCGCCTCGGCACGATCATCTTCGCGGTCGGGCTCGACGTCACGGCGATCCGCTACGTCGCCCATCACGCGGCGCTTGCCGACGACGGGGTGTCGCGGTCGGTGGCCCGGTTCTGCGTGCTCGGGGCCGCGGCGGCGAGCACCGTGGGCGCGCTCGCGCTCGTCGCCTGCGCGCCGCTGCTCGCCCGCGCGCTGCACGCCCCGCCGCTCGCGCGGGCGCTCGTGCTCATGGCGCCCGCGATCCCCTTCGGCGCGGTCGAGACGGTGCTCACGTCGATCAGCCGCGGCCGCGGGTCGATGCGCCCGTACGTGTGGATCGACCAGCTTCTGGACGGGGCGGCCAAGTTCGCGTTCGTGTGCGGCGCCGCCTACCTCGGCTACGGCGTCGACGGCGCCGCCGGCGGGTATGCGCTGGCGGCGTTCGTGCCGCTGGTCGCCGCGACGGTCGTGTGCGCGCCGTACGTACGCGGCGTGGCCGTGCCCGCGCGGGCGGCCGCGCGCGCCGCCGTGCGCTTCTCGGCCTTCCAGTGGGGCACGGCGCTTTTCGGCGTCGCGCTGCTCTGGGCCGACTCGCTCATCCTCGGCGTGATCAGGGATCCGGGCCAGGTGGCCGTGTACTCCGTCTCGATCCGGTTCGCGCTCGTCGGGATCGTGTTCGTCACGCCCGTCGCGACGGCACTCCAGCCCCAGATCGCGGCGTGCTTCGCGCGGGACGAGCTCGGCCGGCTCGCGCACCTGTACACCTACGCGACGGCGCTCTCCACGCTGCTCGGCGTGCTGCCGCTGGCGCTCGTGATCGTGTTCGGGCGGACGCTGATCTCGACGGCGTTCGGGCCGCAGTACGTCACGGGCTATGCGGCGCTGGTCGCGATCGCCGCCGGCCAGGCCGTGAACGCCGCGACCGGGCCGAGCGGATACGTCGTCAGCATGATCGGCCGCCCCGACCTGCTCCTGCGAAGCGGCGCGATCGCGCTTCTCGTGAACGTCGCGCTGTGCCTGGCGCTCGTGCCTGCGCTGGGAGCAACGGGCGCGGGGGTCGCGGCGGGCTCGTGCTACGCCGTCCTGAACGTCCTGCGCACCGCCTTCGTGTGGCGGTGCCTGCGCATGCACCCCTACCACGGCTGGCCTTTGGCGGTCACGGTCACACTGCTCTGCGCGACGGCGAGCGCCTACCTGGTGGAGCAGGCGCTGCCCCTGCCGGCTGTCGCGAGCGCGGTGCTCGGCGCCGTGGCCGCGGTCGCCGTCGCGGCGGCGCTGCAGACCCGGACCGCGCTTCGGCTCAGCCCGAGGTGAGCTCGACCGCCGGGCGCAGCGCATCGAGCGGCGAGCCGGGCGGGTAGGCGAAGGCGACGCGCACGCCCTGGCCGGCGGCGACGTCGACGGCGGTCGCGAGCGGCACGATCATGTAGCTGTTCAGCCAGTCGACGGAGCGGCGCTCGGAGTCGACGATCGCCACCAGGTTCTTGGTGATGAACCGAAGCGCGTTCAGGCGCCCCGCCCGCGCCGCCGGCGTGACGCCGTCCCAGCGGATCACCTCGGGCAGCTCGCCCGCGTACAGGCCCGAGTCGTACACCGCGGGGTCGGCGAGCTCGGTCGTGCGGGTCTGCTCGACCGCCGGGTGCTGGAAGTGGGCGAACTCGGCGGCGTAGCCGGCGTAGCACCAGTCCTGCTCGACGAGCTGCACCGCCTGCACGTAGCCCTCCGGGACGAACCGCGGCAGCGGCGGCCCGTGCGCCTCGAGGTAGTGGCGCTTGAACGCCCGCAGCACGTCGATCTGCTTCTCGCGCAGGAGCCCCGTGTGCAGCATCTCGCAGATGACGACGTCAACGGGCTGCGGCGGCACATAGAGCGCGGCGTCGGCGTCGACCACCCGCACCCGGTCGCCGACGCCGTTTCTGTCGAGATTGGTCGTGGCGGCCGCGGCCAGCTCGGGGTTCGCCTCGACGCTCCACACGACGCCGGCCCCGGCCCGGGCCGCGAAGAACGACAGCACGCCCGTGCCGGCGCCGAGATCCACGACCCGCATCCCGGGCTTGACGACGAGCGCGATCGCCTCGGCGAACGGCGCCATCCGGCTCTCGTCCGTGAGCATGTGATAGTGGTAGTGGAGCGGGATGAACTGCCCCAGCACCGCGGATTCGTCGATCGCCAAGCGGCGAGCATACCGGCTCAATTGCGACTCTCCGAAGGCAACAGGTTTGCGTGCACGAAGAGCGGTGTAGGGCACCTGCGTCCCGCGCGGGAATGGACCCACCGGCCGCCCACTGCCCGGGCGGCCGGTCGGTTTCAACCGGGTACGCTGGTGGTCGTATGAACCCGATCCGGCCCTGCCGCGACGACGAGCGGGCGGCGGTGCTCGCGATCGTGAACGCCGCTGCCGCAGCCTACCGCGGGGTGATCCCGGACGATCGCTGGCACGACCCGTACATGGACGCCGCCGAGCTCGATCACGAGATCGCGGCAGGCGTCGTCTTCTGGGGTTACGAAGCCGATGGGGCGCTGATCGGCGTCATGGGCGTCCAGCCTGCCGGCGACGTCGACCTGATCCGCCACGCCTACGTGCTGCCGGCCTGCCAGGGGCGCGGCGTCGGCGGCGCGCTGCTTGCGCATCTGCGCGCCGGCACGCCGCGGCGCCTGCTCGTCGGCACGTGGGCCGCGGCCGACTGGGCGATCCGCTTCTATCGCCGGCACGGCTTCGACCAGGTCTCCCCTGAGCGCAAGACCGCGCTGCTCACGACGTACTGGACCATCCCCGCCCGCCAGATCGAGGTGTCGGTCGTGCTGGCAGATCCGCCGTTCCCCGAGGGCTGAGGTCGGAGACGACGTCTCGCGCGGTGCGGCCGTCGCAGAGGCGCACCGGCACGCCGTAGTCGGCCAGGTCAAGGGCGATGTCCTCGACGCCGGCGATGTCGTGCCCGTCGATGTCGAGCTGGGGCACCCACACCTCCGCCGGGTAGGCTCGCGACGCCCGCCAGCCGCGGCTACCCTCGACCACGTCACCCCACAGCGCCACCCGACCGATCGCCTGCCGCACGAGCGGCCGCATCCACGCGTACGGCCGATCCGGCGCCGGCAGATACGTGCCGAGGTAGCCGACCGCGCCCATCGCATGGACCCCGCAGGTGCAGCCCGGTGTGGGGGCGGCATGATCGGTTGGATGCGTCCGCCACGGCCGCCGCCGGTCACGCCGGCGTGCGCCACAGGCGGCGACGAGCTCGCGGCCGGGCTGCCACACGTCCGGGCTCACGTGGCTTGCGAGCCGCGCCCGGCCGTCGTTCGATCCGATCGACCACAGCCGCCAGCCCACGACGGGCTCGCAGAAGTCCGGCGCTCCGGTCACGGCGCCTGAGCGGGATCGGGCTCCTTCTTCGGCCGCGGCAGCGGCACCCGCTCCGGGCGCGGCTCCGGCTCGCGATGGGGGACCGGGTCCTCGACGGGCTCGATCGTGTAGATGCGGAGCGGCTTGCCGATGTCCACCAGCCGCCTCCTTTCGTCACTCCGATCGTAGCTCGCATCCGCTGTTGCCGCCGTGACCGCGCCGCTGGGATCGCTTGACAGGTTACGGAAGAGTTGGTCTACTGGGTTGATGCGAAGCGCACGACGAGCTCGCGGAATCCTGGCGATGATCGCAGTCGGGCTGGCCACGGCCTTCGCCGGGGGCGCCGTCTCGACCGCGTCGGCTGCGACGAATCTGGTCTCGAACGGGACGTTCGAGGGGACCGGCGCGGGCTCGCTGACCGGCTGGGGCGGAAGCAGCGGCGCGCTTGCGCTCGTCTCCGGAAACGGCGGCGGCCACGCTGCGAAGCTCACGGCCAGCGCCGGCGCGTCCTCGACGTATGCCTACACCACGTCCAAGCCGGTCAAGTCGGCCGTCGCCGGGACGGCGTACCAGCTCTCGGGCGACGTCCAGAGCAGCCTGTCGGGCCAGTCGGTGTGCCTCGTCCTCAAGGAGATCAAGTCGGGCACGTCGACCACCGTCGCAAGCGCGCAGAGCTGTCTCGCGCCGACCGCGGCGTGGCAGTCCATCCCGGCGGTGAACTACACGGTCAAGACCACCGGCGACTCGCTCACCGTGAACGTGCTCGAGAAGCCCGCCGTGGCGGGCGCGAACTTTGCCATCGACAACATCGTGCTCGCGACGGGCTCATCCGGCGGCGGCGGCGGCGACACCCAGGCGCCCAGCATCCCGGCCGGGGTTTCCGCAAACGCCACCAGCCCCACGTCGGTCAAGGTGTCGTGGGCGGCCTCGACCGACAACGTGGGCGTGGCCGGCTACGACGTCTACCGCGACGGGACGAGGGTGGGGACGGTCGGCGGCTCGACCACCACCTTCACCGACCCGAACGTGCAGCCGAGCACGACCTACGGCTACACGGTCGACGCGTTCGACGCGGTGCCGAACACCTCGGCCGTGTCCTCGCCGGCAGCCGCCGTGACGACCCCGGCGGGCGGTGGCGGAGGCGGCGGCACCGGCCCGGCCGAGCCCATCGTCATCATCATGATGGAGAACAAGCACTACTCGGACATCGTCGGCAGCTCGGCCGCGCCCTACATCCAGTCGCTGATCGCGCAGGGGACGCTCTTCACGAACTACGAAGCGGCGCCCGGGAGCCTGCCGGACTACCTGGCGAACACGAGCGGCCTGACCGGCTCGACCAGCGGCTCGGACAACATCTTCAACCAGCTCCAGGGCCAGGGCGTCAGCTGGGGTGAGTACGAGGAGTCGATGCCGAAGACGTGCTACACGGGCGGCGACACCGGCTCGTACAAGAAGGCGCACAACCCCGCCGTGTACTACGCGGACATCACGTCGAGCCCGGCCGCGTGCGCGAACGTCCTCACCTACACGGCGTTTGACCCGAGCCACCTGCGCGCGTTCTCCTACGTCGTGCCCAACCTGGCCGACGACATGCACGACGGCGCGAACCGCACCGCCGAGATCCAGGCGGGCGACAAGTGGCTCTCGACGAACGTCCCGCCGATGCTCGCCGCCGGAGCCGAGGTCATCCTCACCTGGGACGAGGGCAGCGTGAGCGACGAGCACGTCGCCACGATCGCGATCGGCGGCACCGCCACGGCCGGGGCGACCGACGGGCACGCCTATACCCACCCCGGCCTGCTCGCCGGCCTCGAGGACGTGTGGGGGCTGCCGCGCCTGAACGCGGCGAAGACGGCCACCCCGCTGCCGATCCACTAGCCGGCGGCGGGATGGGCGCGCCGGCGGTCAGGGCTTCAGCGGCGCCAGACCGGTCTTGAGCAGGAGCTGTGCGATCAGCTGCTGCCCCTTCGCGCTCGCGTAGCAGCAGTCCTCGTGGTTCATGAGGCCACTCGCGTACGCGTCCCGAGTGCCGCTCGGCCCGTTGAGCGCCCTGAGGACGTCGACGCAGCTCCCGCCCTGGCTGACCATCGCCCGGCAGATGATCTGCCGTTCCGTGGTCGCCTGATACAGGCTGATCCCGGCGGTCACAAACGGCGGGTACGCGGCTCCCGCACCGGGGAAGCCGTTCGGGATCGTGATCCCCCGGAGCACCGTCGGCGAGCTCCCCCGCAGTGCGCGAACCCGCGCCACGATGGCGCCGAAGTTGCGGCCGAATGCCCGCAGCACCGGGGTGTAGCACGCCCTGCCCTTGCACTTGCCGACCTGGAGGTCGTCGTCTCCGGCGTTCAGGTCGGCCCCGCCAATGCCGACCAGCACGATCGGAGCGTGCGCGACAGCCTTCCGAGTCGCAGCGTCGGACTGCAGCTCGGAGAGCAGCTGCTCGCTGGTCTTGCCGTCAACCGCGAGGTTGATGACGCGCACCTTCCCACCGAGCTTGTTCTCGAGCAGCCGGGCATAGCGTCCAACCCACCCGGCTCCGGTCGGATCTCCCGACCCGTTCGTATCGGAGTCTCCGAGCGCGACGACGTCCCAACCGGGGGAGCCGGTGGCCGCCGAAGTCGGCGGAGTGGACGAGTGGGACGAGGAAGAACCGCACGCAGGCACCGAGATCAGTGCGACGAGCACGGCCGCGCACGACCACCACGGGATTCGCCGCCCGTTCGGCACGTCAGTTCTGGAGTCAGTTGCCATCATGACTGCCGATGCTACGGCCGCACCGTCCGGGAATCGTTACGGCGGCGCGGAGACCGGCCCGACGGTGCACCGGTCGCGTCCGACGCGCACTATCGTGCCTCCGTGTCGCAGCAACCGGTGGCGGGTACCACCCGGGCCGACGTCATCCGCACCGTCGACCTGACGAAGGTCTACCCAGGCGGGGTCACCGCGGTGGACGGGCTCAACCTCACGGTCGCCGAGGGCGAGATCTTCGGCCTGCTGGGTCCCAACGGCGCGGGCAAGACGACGACTGCGAGCATGCTCACGACCCGCGTGATCCCGACCTCGGGAGAGGCGTTCGTCGGCGGCATCGACGTCGTCCGCCATCCGGCCATCGCCAAGCAGCTGATCGGCGTCGTCCCCCAGACCAACACCCTCGACCGGGCGCTGACCGTGTGGGAGAACCTGTACTTCCACGGCCGCTTCTTCGGGATGGGGGCCGCGGCGTCGCGCGCCGCCGCCGACGACCTGCTCGTCCGGTTCCACCTGAAGGAGCGGGCGAAGGCGCCCGTAATGGCGCTCTCAGGAGGGCTCGCTCAACGGCTCATGGTCGCGCGCGCACTCCTGCACGATCCCGCGATCCTGTTCCTCGACGAGCCGACGGCGGGCCTCGACCCGCAGAGCCGCATCGGCCTCTGGGAGATCGTCGGCAGCCTGCACGCCGGCGGCCAGACCGTCGTCCTGACGACGCACAACATGGAGGAGGCCGACCAGCTCTGCGACCGGATCGGCATCATGGATCACGGCAAGATCCTGGCGCTCGGCACGCCGGAGGAGCTGAAGGAGTCGGTCGGGGCCGACACCATCGTGACGGTGAACGCCGACGGCGACCTCGACGAGCTGGCCGCTCGCCTGCGCGCGAACGTCGCGGGTGCCGACGCGGCGACCACGCTCGACGGCTCGGTGCAGCTCGCGGTACGCGGCGCCGACCGCGTGCTCCTGCGCGTGATCGCCGCGGCCGACGACGCCGGCTTCACGGTGCGCGACGTGCAGGTCGCGCCGCCCTCGCTCGAGACCGTCTTCATCAACCTCACGGGCAAGGAGTTCCGCGACTGATGGCAGTCACCGCCTCCCGCACGGGAGACCTGTTCCAGACCCG
>DASXOR010000218.1:0-13491 GCA_036494095.1 Gaiellales bacterium
GTCGACGCCGACCACGCGCACGCCCGCGAGCGCCGCCGGCACGGCCACGCGCGCGGAGCCGACGCCGACCTCGAGCACCGGCCCGCCGCACGCGAGCGCCAGGTCCACGTAGAACGGGATGTCCTCGGTGACCGAACGGCACCACGCGTCGTAGCGCCGGCCGAGCCGGTCGTAGGCCGAGGTCACACCACTAGACTACCCGGCCACGATGGACCTCCCAGCCCTGGTCGCCGACGCCTCCTCGCGCATCGCCGCCGCCGCCGACTCGGCGGCGCTCGAGGCAGTGCGGATCGACGTGCTGGGGCGCAAGGCGCCGCTCGTGCTTGCGCTGCGCGAGCTGGGCTCGCTGCCGCCGGACGAGCGGCGGACGCGGGGCGCGGAACTGAACCGCGCCCGGCGCGGGCTCGAGGAGCTGCTCGAGCGGCGGTCGGCCGAGCTTGGCGATGCCGAGCTCGAGCGGCGGCTGCGCACCGACCGGGTCGACGTGACGCTGCCGGGCCTGCGCCCCCCGCGCGGCCACGCGCACCTGATCGAGCAGACGCGGCGCGACATCCTCGACGTGTTCGTCGGGTTCGGCTACGAGATCGCAGACGGCCCCGAGGTCGACACCGTGCACTACAACTTCGACGCCCTGAACCACGCGCCGACGCATCCGTCGCGGCAGGTCACCGACACCTTCTACATCTCGCCCGATGTCGTGCTGCGCACGCACACCTCGCCGGTGCAGATCCGCACGATGGAGGCCCAGCGGCCGCCCGTGTACATGGCGACCGCCGGGCGCTGCTACCGCCGCGACACGCCCGACGCGACCCATACGGCCATGTTCACACAGATCGAGGGCCTGGTCGTCGACCGCGGCATCACGCTCGCGCACCTCAAGGGCACGCTGCTGCAGTTCGCGCGCGCCATCTTCGGGCCGGAGCGCGAGGTGCGCCTGCGGCCGCACTTCTTCCCCTTCACCGAGCCGTCGGTCGAGGTCGACGTGAGCTGCTTCAACTGCGCCCGCGACGGCTCGCCGTGCCGCGTGTGCAAGGCCGAGGGCTGGGTCGAGATCCTCGGCGCCGGCATGGTCGACCCGAACCTCTACACCTATGTCGAGGGATACGACTCCGAGGAGGTCTCGGGGTTCGCGTTCGGCCTGGGGGTCGAGCGGGTGGCCGGCCTGCGCCACGACATCCCCGACATCCGGCTCCTGTGGGAGAACGACCTGCGCTTCATGGAGCAGTTCGGATGAGGGTGCCCGTCTCGTGGCTGCGCGAGTACGTCTCGTTCGACCTCCCTCCGCGCGAGCTCGGCGAGCGGCTGTCGCTGACCGGGACGAAGCTCGAGGCGCTGCACCGCCGGGGCGTCGGCAACGCCGACCGCTACCGGGTCGGCCGCGTTCTGACGCGTGACCGGCACCCCAACGCCGACCGGCTCAGCCTGTGCACGGTCGACATCGGCGCCGGCGAGCCCCAGCAGATCGTGTGCGGCGCGAGCAACTTCGACGCGGGCGCAACGGTCGCGGTCGCCCTGCCGGGCGCGGTGCTGCCCGATGGGACGGAGCTGCGGGTGGCGAAGCTGCGCGGCCTCGAGTCGCACGGCATGATGCTCTCCGAGCGCGAGCTCGAGCTCGGCCAGGAGCACGACGGGATCATGCTGCTCCCCGCCGACTGGCCGGTTGGCGACGCACTGCTCGAGCATCTCGCCATCGCCGACGACGTGCTCGAGTTCGAGATCACCTCCAACCGGCCTGACTGCCAGAACGTGTACGGCATCGCCCGCGAGGTCTCGGCGGTGCTCGACACCGACCTCGCCCCCTGGCCGGGCACCGAGCCCGAGGCGGCCGGCGCCGGCACGGTGGACGACTACGTCAAGGCCCGCATCGACGCGCCGGAGATGTGCCCGCGCTGGGCGGCGCGCGTCTTCACCGACGTCAAGGTGCGGCCGTCGCCCGCGTGGCTGAAGGCCCGCATCGCCGCGGCCGGGATGCGGCCGATCTCCAACGTGGTCGACATCACGAACTACGTCATGCTCGCGATCGGCGAGCCGACCCACGCCTTCGACCTCGACAAGGTCTCGGGCCGCGAGATCATCGTACGCCGGGCCACGGCCGGCGAGCCGGTGACGACGCTCGACGGCCAGGCCCGCACCCTCGACACCGCCACGCTCGTGATCGCCGACGCCGACAAGCCGTCGGCGGTGGCCGGGCTGATGGGCTCCGAGTGGAGCGAGGTGGGTGCCGGGACCACGACCGTGCTGATGGAGTGCGCCAACTTCGACGGCCCGACGACACAGGCGTCCTCGATCCGGCTCGGCCTGCGCACCGAGGGGTCGAGCCGCTGGGAGAAGGGCCTCGACCCGTACCTGCCGGCGCAGGCACTCGCGCTCGCATCGCAGCTGATGGTCGAGCTCGCCGGCGCGAAGCTCGTGCCCGGCATGATCGACCTCCACGGCGACCTGCCGGAGGCGCCCGTCGTGCCTCTGCGGCGCGAGCGGCTCGAGAGCCTGATCGGCGTCGCCTACGCCGATACCGAGGTCGATCGGGCGCTCGGCCGGCTCGGCTACGAGTGGGAGGGCACGGGCTGGCGGGTGCCGACCTGGCGGGCGGCGGATACGACGCGCGAGGTCGACCTGATCGAGGAGGTGGCCCGCATCGCCGGCCTCGAACGGGTGCCGGTCGCCATGCCGGGGGGCGCCCCGGGCGGTGGCCGTCTGAACCCCGAGGAGCGGCTGCGGCGCATGGTGGTCGACGTGCTGCGCGGCGCGGGCCTGTCAGAGGCGGCGACGCTCACCCTGTGGGACACGGGCGTGCCCGACCTGCTGCGGCTGGGGCCGGACGATCCCCGCCGCGCGCTCGTCGAGCTCATGAACCCGATGAGCGCCGACTGGGCGGCGATGCGGACGCTGGTGTTCCCGGGGCTCCTGCACTCGGCGCGCCGGAACCTGGCCATGTCGGTGCCGCGGGTGGCGCTGTTCGAGATCGGGCATGTGTTTCTGCCTGGCGCCGGGCAGCTGCCCGACCAGCCCGGACGCGTGGCCGGCGTCCTGGCCGGAGAGGGGGCCGGGTTCTTCGAGGTCAAGGGAGTCGTCGAGGCGCTGGCCGCGGCGGCGCGGGTCGCGCAGCCCGAGTTCCGGCCGGCGGCGGAGCCGTTCCTGCACCCCGGGCGGGCGGCCGCGGTCGCCGACGGGTTCGTGGGCGAGCTGCACCCGCAGGTCGCCGAGGCCTTCGGCCTCGACGGCGGCGCGGCCGTGTTCGAGCTCGGGCTCGACGTCTTGCGCGGGCCGCCGCCCGAGGAGGTGCTCTACCGTGACGTGATCAGCTTCCCGCCGCTGCGCCAGGACATCGCCGTAGTCGTGGGCGAGGACGTGCCCGCGGGGCGCGTGATTGAGGTGGTGCGGGCCGCCGCGGGGCCGGAGCTGGCCGGGGTCGACGTGTTCGACGTCTATCGCGGGGTGCAGGTGGGGGAGGGACGCAAGAGCCTCGCCCTGCATCTGGTGTTCCAGGCGGCCGATCGCACGCTCACCGACGCCGAGGTGGACGCGATCCGGGCGCGGGTGGTCGCCGCCCTGCAGGCCGCGGTCGGCGGCGAGCTGCGCGCATGAGGCGCGACCGGCTCGTGCACCGGCTCGACGGCTACTTCGGCACCCGCGACGTGCAGGGCGACGACTGGGCCGGCGAGTTCGAGCTCGTGTACCCCGACCCGTACTGGCGCCGGTATGCCGAGCCCGGCTACGAGGGGCGCTGGAACGGTCTGCTCGTGCGCGGCCGCGACGAGGTCGATCGGGTGGCGACGTGCGTGTTCCCGTCCGACCGGATCATCGGCCTGCTCGCGGCCGGGACGTTCCTGTTCTCGGAGCACCCGATCGACTACGGGGACGGACCGGGCTTCCTGCCGCTCAGCCTCGAGAGCTTCGAGCGCATGCGCTCCGACGGCATCAGCTTCTACCACGTGCACGCCCCGATCGATCAGCATCCCCACGTGTCTCCCTCACGGTTGTGCGCCGCCGCGATGGGTGTGCCGGTGGAGGAGGAATACCTGCCCATCGCCTCGGGCATCCCCGGTGGCGCGGCCGTCATCGGGGCGTCCGACGCCACGCTTGACCAACTGGCGGCGCGGCTGCAGGCCTACCTGGGGCCGGAGGTGCCCGTGCAGATCGTGCGGCGGCGGCCGTCTGGCGACTGGGCCGGCCGGGTGGCGGTGGTCGGCGGGGGCGGGGCCGACCGCGTCGCTCTGCAGGCCTCGCTCGACCGGGGCTGCCAGACCTATGTCACGGGCGGGGTGTTCACCCGCTGGGCGGAGGAGTTCCTCGTCCTGGCCGCCGAGGCCGGCGTGGCCGTGATCGACGGCACCCACTACGGCACCGAGAAGCCCCCGCAGCTGGCGATGGTGGACTGGTTCCGGGCGCTCGGCCTCGAGGCCGAGTTCATCCCCGACGGACCGAAGTAGCCGCCGGGGGTGCTGCTCGTGCCCCGCGACCTGTGACCGATGTCACACAACGAGTGCTTCCTGGGATGTGGAAGCCATGACCGCGGCTTCGTAGCCTGCGTTGCATGGTTTTCCGGTTTCCAGCACCCAGGAAGGACAGGACGATGATCACCTTCACCCGTACCACCCGCGTCATCCTCGTGGCAGCGGCTGCGCTCGCCATCGCCGCTCCGGCGGCCTCCGCGAAGCCGTTCGTCGTCACGCCCGGCGGCCCGGTCGCCTTCTCCGAGCACGCCTACCAGGGCACCTACCGGCCGGCCACGACTCCCATCGTCGTCGGCTCGCCCGACGCCCGCGACCGCGTCGGCACGGTGAACCAGGTGACGGGCATCCACCCGATCCCGGTCGCCACGAAGGTCGTTGTGAGCAGCAACTCCTTCGACTGGGCTGACGCCGCGATCGGCGCCGGCTTCGCCGTCTCGCTCGGCCTCATCGGCGCGGGTGCCCTCGGCCTCCGCGGCCGGCGGCGGATGGCGCTTGGGGTCTGACGCCTCCAGGCAGGAGTCGCAGGCGTCCACCGGGCGGGCTCCCACAGGAGCCCGCCCGCCTCGCGGTCCCAATCGGGGTCAGACGAGAGTGCTCGAGGGTTGAGGGGCCCGCGGCCTACTCGGCCGAGACGCCGCTTGGGTTGGCGAAGATCCGGCCGCCTTTGCCGTTCGTGCACACCACCGACTTCAGCTTGTGGGTGTCCGTCACGGCGAACCACCGGAATGCGCAGGTCACGCCACCGGGCAGGACGCGGGTGTGGTTGAAGCCGATGCCGGCGCCGACCGGCGGATTCCAGTGCCGCGTGCCGAGCACGCCATGCGCCGAGGTCCCGCGCAGCTGCGAGTAGCTCGTCGGGTCGGCGAGCGCCCAGCAGCGGACGCGGGCGTTGCCGCTCATGTCCAGCCAGTGGCAGCTGACCTTGCCGTGGAAGGCGCTGAACGCCCCCGAGGGGTTCGTCGTCGCCGACGCGGTCGATGCCGGGACGGCCATCGCCGCTACCGCCGCCAAGATGCCCACGATTCGCATTCGAGTCTCCCTCGGGTCGAAGTCGGCCCGAGGATACACCGGGGGCGGAGCGTCCTCCGTACGCAGATCATCGCCCGATCGGCAGGCCGCCGCGGTCGGCGAGCGCGAGCGTGCCGTCGAGGAACGTCCGCAGAGTCGCCGGGTTGTCCCGAGGCGCGAGCACGACCGTGCGCGCTACATCGAACTCGGCCAGCGCTGCGAAGAGCGCGTCGTCGAGATCTTCCACGAACGCGGTCACCTCGCGGGCGGAGCCGCCCACCTCGTCGCAGAGCGTTTGCCACCGCGCCCGCTCGCGCGCGAACTCGGCCGCGTCGGCGACGACCGGCGCCCAGCCGTCGCCGTGGGTCGCCGCCAGGCGGAGGCTGGGAGTGGAGCTCCCGCCGACCAAAACCGGTGGATGCGGCTTCTGGACGGGCTTCGGCCACGACCAGATCGGGTCGAAGTCGACGAGCTCTCCGTGGAACTCCGCCTCCTCGTCGCGCCAGATGGCCTTCATCGCCAGGATCTGCTCGCCCATCAGATCCCAGCGTCGCGACGGATCGACTCCGTGGTTTCGCAGCTCCTCGACGAGCCAGCCGGCGCCGACGCCGAAGACGAAGCGGCCGCCCGACAGGTGGTCGATCGTCGCCACCTGCTTGGCGAGCACAATCGGGTCGTACTGCGGAACGACACAGATTCCGGTGCCCAGCTTGAGGCGGGTGGTGCAGGCGGCGGCGACGCCGAGTGCGGTGAACTGATCGAGCAGGCGCGCGTCCTCGCCCGGACGCGTGCCGTCCATGAGATCGCGCCGGCTGACGGGGACGTGCGTGTGGCCCGTGAGGAACAGCGACTCGAAGCCCGCCTCCTCGACGCCGCGGGCGAGGTCGGCGACACCCACTCCGCGGTCGGTGGCCCAGGCGGCGACTCCGACCTTCATCGCGCACATACGCGGGACGTTACCGTCGCACCCCGTCGGCAGCGATGACTTTCGGCGCCGCCGGAAGTCTCCAGGGAAACGCGACGAGGAGTCCTGGACGAGCACGCTTCGATACTCGGTGTCGATGTCGCTGGATGGCTTCGTGGCCGGGCCCGATCAGAGCCCGGAGCTATCCGCTCGGCGTCGGCGGCGAGCGCCTGCACGAGTGGATGCGCGAGCTGGCGGTTTGGCGGCGGCACGCCGGCCTCGAGGGCGGGGTCGAAAACGCGAGCACGGAGGTCCTCGAGCAGGGGAATGACGACGTCGGGGCGATCATCATGGGCCGCAACATGTTCGGCGGAGGGCCTGGGCCTTGGGGCGACGATCCCTGGCGGGGCTGGTGGGGCGACGACCCGCCCTTCCACGTGCCGGTGTTCGTGCTGACGCACCATCCGCGGCCGCCGCTGGAGTGCTTCGGCGGGACGACGTTCACGTTCGTGACCGACGGCCCCGCGGCCGCGCTCGCTCTGGCCCGCGCGGCGGCCGGCGGCCGGGGCATGGCCGTGTCGGGCGGCGCCGGCGTCGCCGGGCAGGACGTGGCGGCGGGGCTCGTCGACGAGATCGCGATCCACCTGGCGGCGACGTTTCTCGGCGACGGCGTGCGCATCTTCGAGAGCCCGGCGCTCGCGGCCGTCGCGCTGGAGCAGGTGCGCGCGGTCGAAGCGCCGGGCGTCACGCACCTCACCTACCGCCTGGGAAACGCCGTCAGGTGACGCCCTGCGTCGCCACCGGGCGCACGTCCGAGAGGCGCCGCTCCAACCGCAGCGTGGCGACGATGCCGACGCCGTCAAGCGTGCCGAGCCGCTTGCGCACGAGTTGCGCCGCGGCCCCGTAGCCATAGGTGTGGGCGGCCCGAAAGTGGAACACGCCGCTGCGCCAGTCCTCCTCGTGCCAGGGGTTCAGCGGCGACATGACCAGGGCGCACTCCTCCGACTGCACGGCGTCGCGCAGGCGCAGCTCGAGGAAGAGCGACGACCAGTCCGACGGCTGCGCGGCGACGATCGCATCCCACTGCTCCACGAGGTTCGGCATCGGCGAGATCGTATCGCGGGCCACCTACGTTGGCGGCACGACGGGGGCCGCGTGGTTCAGGTCGAGCTCGCGCTCGCTCATGAAGTGGGCGGAGGTGATCATTCGCAGGCGCACCACGACGTGGGTGCGGCGGTTGATCCAGAGACGGAAGAACGTCGGGCCGCCCGGCTGGACGAGGGTGATCTGGATCGTCCGGCGGTCGCCCCCGGCCACGTAGACCGCCTTCGCAGTCGGTGCCCAGAACGGGTCGGGCTGGCGCACCGGCGAGGCCTGCGACCGCCGCCAGGTGCCGTTGGCGCGCCGATCCCACCGGGTGGGGCCGATGATGCGGGCCTGCTCGCCGCCGTGCACGTCGATCGCCAGCCGGTCGGGCGCCTGCACCACGTAGGTGGTCGCGACCGACCGGCCCGGGGCGGAGGCGAGCACGTTCTCGGCCCGCAGGCTGCGCAGACCCGCAAATGCGCGCGCGGCCCGGTGCAGGAGGCCGGCGGCGGGCCGCGCGCCGGCCGCGGGCAGCTGCAGGTGCGCCGTCACGGCCGCCCGGCCGGGCCGGTGCACGACGACATTCAGATTCGCGGCCGCGGCGGGCACCGGCGCCCGGTAGCAGACCGCAGGCACGCCCGGGCACGGCGTCGCCACGTGGCCGTCGACGAGCACGCGCGCGTCCGGCACTCCGGCGCCCGTCTGCGAGAGCAACGTCACGCGCACATCGGTGCGGCCCAGCCGCTGCGCACCGACCGCCAGGTCGACCGCCTCGCCGGCGGCGACCGCGCCCGTCGGCGCCGGTGCCGCGACGACCGCCGGTGCGCGGGTCGGGGCGCCCAGGGTCACCGTGGCTCCGAACGTGCGGGCGCCTGCGGCGATCACAAGCGCCGTGCGCCCCTGCGACAGCGGCGGCAGGAGGCCCGCGTAGGTGCCGTCCGGCGCCCGCCGCAGGGTCGCCTGGGTGCCGCCGGAGCCGACGACTACGCTCGCGCTCGGCGCGCCGCCCGGGAGGCGCAGGTCGATCATGTTGCGGCCGGCGAATCCAGGCCACAGGTCGAGCCGCGCGGCGCGCCCGATGCGCAGGCTCACCGGCCCGCCGGCCGGGGCCGGAGCCGACCCCGGCGCCGCCGAGGCCAGCCCGGGGGCGTTCGCGGGCGGCAGGTCCGTGAGCAGCGACACGACGCCGAGCAGCACCACGAGCAGGCCGATCTCGACGGCTCCCCGGCGGCGGATCGCGGCGAAGGCGCCGATGCGGCGGCGGTTGAGATAGCCGAGGCCGACGAGACCGGCCAGGAGGGCCGTCTTCACGAGCAGGGCGCGGCCGTAGCCGGTCTGCCACAGCTGCGCCGGCGATGAGATGGCCCAGAGCGCGCGTCCGGCGCCGGTCAGGACGAGCACGGCGACGCTCGTGAGGGCGACGCGGGAGAAGCGGGCCGTCATGGCGGTGCGCACGCGCGTGCGGTCGGCGTCGGGCAGGCCCCTGGTCGCGTGCGGCATCACGAGGACGAGCTGGGCGAGGCCGCCGATCCAGATCGCCGCGGCGGCCGTGTGCAGCGCGTCCACGGCCACGGCGGGCAGGCCCAGCCCGGGGTCGCCGGCGTGGCCGGAGAGGCCGGGGACGATCACCGCCCACGCGCCGAGGAGCGCGGCCGGCACCGCCAGCACGAGCGCCCCCGTGCGGCTGCGGCGCGACACCGCGAACGCCGCGGCGATCGCGACGCAGAACGCGGCGCCGAGGTCGATCCCGCGCCCGAACTCGCGTCCGAACCGGGTCGCCGAGAGCGCCGAGCCGATCGGCCCGTTGTGGTTGAACGCCTGCCAGAACGAGACGCCGGCGACCTCGGCGCCCTCACGCGTGAGGGCGACCCAGCCTCCGGCCAGCATCAGGGCGGCCGCGGCAAGGAGCAGCGAGTTGGCCCGGGCGCTCTCGCGCAGCTCGGCCATGTCCCGTGGCTTGCCTGCGAGCGTCGCCGTCACCGGCCGGAACACATACACGCGGTACACGGCCCCGCCGACGAGCAGCATGAGACCGCAGAAGTAGGCGAAGCGGGCGATCAGGAACGGCCAGTCGAGGGTGGACGTCTCGGTGCTCGCCGCCTGCGGCGGCGGGCCCTTGCCGACGCCGATGGCGAGCACCCCCGAGACGATGTGCCCATCGGTTGAGACGACCTTCCAGCGCACGGTGTAGTCGCCCGCTCCGAGGCCCGAGCGCAGCGGCACCACGAGGGCGCGGACGTCGCCGGGCGAGGGGTGGGCGCGCGCCGCGAGCACAGATGCGCCCGACGGCGACACGGCCGTGGTGCCGGCGTCCTCCACCTGCTGGTCGAAACGCAGCACGATCTGGCCGGGAGCGCGCACGACCACGCTCCCCGCCGCGGGGTCGGTGCGCAGCAGGCTGGCGTGCGCCTGCGCCGCCGCGGGGAAGGCGGCGGGCAGGAGCAGCACGAGGATGGCGAGCGCGCGCAGGCGCATGGCCGGGGTTGGACCTCCTGATCGGGTGGGCCGGCGCTGGCACGCCGGAGCTGGCCGGGTCAGGCGGTCGCAGGCGGTGCCCGCTCGTGGCGGGCGCCGGCGTGGCCACGGCCGGCCGGCACGGCCGGCGGCTCGCGGCGCGCGGGTGCGCAGACGGCCAGCAGGAGCTCGACGGCCGTGTCGATCGCCGCCGTGAGCGCCTCCACGGCGCCCGCGAGCGTGCGGTCGGCCGCCCAGACGAGCGCCGCCCCCAGCACGGCAAGTGCCGTGTGCAGGGCGAGCGCGCCGGTCTGGCCCGGATGGGCCGGTGCCCCGGCGGCCAGCAGCGCCAGGTGGGCGCAGCCCTGGGCGGCGAGCATGATCGCCGCCGCCTCGGCGAGGCCGAGGGGATGGTGTGCGGCCGCGGACTGGCCGCCCGACCGCACCCGCGCGACCGCGGCGCGGGCGCGCCCGGCGGCGGCGGTCAGCCGCAGCAGCGCGGCGGTGCCTGCGGCCGCGGCGGCGAGCGCGGGGACCGACCAGGCGGGATCGGCGAGGGCCGCGCCGCCCCCGTGGGCGGCCGTGGCCGAGGCGGCGGCGAGGCCGGCCAGGGCCGCGCCGCGGGCGAGCGTGGGGGAGCGCATGTGCGTCCGAAGTATGGCAGTGCCGGGTACTATCACGCCGTGGATTCCGCCAAGCTGGACAGGATGGCCGAGCTTGCGGTCGGGTTCGGAGCCAACGTCCAGCCGGGGCAGAGAGTGATGGTGCTGGCGGCCCTCGGGCAGGAGGAGCTCGCCCGCCGAATCGTCGAGCGCGTGTACGAGGCCGGTGCGGTGTACGTCGACATGATCTACCGGGATCCCTACGTGCAGCGGGCGCGGTTGGTTTACGGCGCCGACGACGCGCTCGGCTACGAGCCTGAGTGGATCGTCGAGATGCTGCGCCAGCACGGCATCCACCAGGGCGCGCAGATCGCGCTCTCAGGCCCGACCGAGCCGGGGCTGCTCGACGGGATCGATCCCGAGCGGATCGGCCGCGACCGTCCGCCGGGGCGGGTGCAGGGGATCGAGAACATGACCCAGGCGCGCAACAACTGGACGATCGTGCCGTGCCCGACGCCGGGATGGGCGACGCTCGTGCACCCGGATCTCGCGCCCGACGCGGCGCTGGCGAAGCTCTGGGAGCAGATCGAGATCGTCTGCCGGCTCGACGCGGACGACCCGGTGGCGGCGTGGTCGGAGCGGATCGCACAGCTGAAGCGGGCGTGCGAGGCGCTGAACGAGCGCCGCTTCGACAGCATCCATCTCGAGGGGCCGGGCACCGACCTGCGCGTCGGCCTCTTGCCGGGCTCGATGTGGAACGGCGGGGGCATGCAGACCGCGTGGGGCCTCGCCCACCGGGCCAACCTGCCCACCGAGGAGGTGTTCACCACGCCGGATCCGGAGCGCGTCGACGGCGTCGTGCGCTCGACGAAGCCGCGGGAGCTCTCTGGCACCATCGTGCGCGACTTCGAGGTGCGCTTCGAGGCTGGACGAGTCGCGGCGATCGAGGCGGCCGAGAACGGCGGCGTCCTCGAGGCGTACGCCGAGCGCGACGGGGGTGCGGGCCGTCTGGGCGAGCTGGCGCTCGTCGACGGCAGCGGCCGCATCGGCCCGCTCGACACGGTCTTCTACGACACGCTCCTCGACGAGAACGCGGCCAGCCACATCGCACTCGGCCAAGGGTTCGACTGGGCCGTCGCCGAGGAGGATCGCCCGCGCATCAACCGCAGCGAGGTGCACGTCGACTTCATGATCGGCTCGCCCGAGGTCGACGTCACCGGCGTGACCGCCGCCGGCGAGCGCGTGCCGGTGCTGCGCAGCGGCGCCTGGCAGATCTAGCCGAGAAGCGGGGCCAGGCCCCAAGTAGCGGGGCCAGGCCCCAAGCGGGGACAGTCCCCACCCGGGCCCGAGGATCGGGGCCAGGCCCCAGGCGAAAGCCTGGACAGTCCCCAAGAAGCGGGGGCCAGGCCCCAAGCGGGGACGCCCCCCGGGCGAAAAGCGGGGACAGTCCCCGGTCGCGGAACTGTCACGCCGTTGTCACGGCTGCCGTTCGGGGTCTGACCCCGGTCAGGCGGCGCCGGTGCGCATGCGGAAGATCGTCGCGATGATCTCGGCGGGATCGAGGTCGTCGTCGCTGCCGAGGCTCCCGCCGCGCAGGCGCAGCGACGTGTAGGCCATCAGGTCGCGCATCGAGACGATGCCGATCACGTGGCCGTCCTCGTTCACCACGGGCAGGTGCCGGAAGTGCCCGTCGACCATCAGCGCCATCGCCTCGGGGATGTTCGTGTCCGGTGCGGCAGTGAGCACGTGCCGGGTCATGCGCTGCCCGACCGGCGTCTCCGGGTCGGTGGCGTCGCTCACGCAGCGCATCAGATCGCGCTCGGTGATGACGCCCGCCAGATCACCGGACTCGTCCAGCACCATCGCCGCGCCCACGTCGGCCTCGACCATGCGCCGGGCCGCGTCGCCGAGCTTCGTCTCGGGCGACACGGACACCACGTGCGTCGCCATCACGTCGGTGAGCTGCATCAGATCGAGTGTACGTGCCAGCGTGGGCTCATGCGAGCAGCAGGGTCGGGGCCTCGAGGTGCCGCTTGACCGTCTGCAGCAGCCTGGCTCCGTCCGCCCCCGAGCAGGCGCGGTGGTCGCACGAGAGCGTGACCGGCATGATCTGGCGGGCGACGACGGCCCCGTCGCGGACGACCGGGCGCTCGCTGATGCTCGACACCGCCAGGATGGTCGACTCGGGCGGGTTGATGATCGCCGAGAACGCCGACACGTCGAACATGCCCATGTTCGACACGGTGAAGGTGCCACCCTCGATCTCGGACTGGCGCAGCTTCCCGGCGCGGGCGCGGGCGACGAGGTCGCGCGTCTCGGCCGCGATCTCGCGCACGCCCTTCGTATCGACATCGCGCAGCACCGGGACGATCAGGCCGTCGTCGAGCGCGACCGCGATCCCGGTGTGGACGTGGGCGTGGTAGACGTGGCGGCCGTCCACGTAGGAGCGGTGCGCCTGCGGATGCTGCATGAGCGCCTGCGCGCACGCGCGCACGATGAGGTCGTTCACGCTCGCCTTCTCGCCCACGCCGGCGAGGGCCTCGTTCAGCTCGGCGCGCAGCTCGAGCGCCCGGGTCATGTCGATCTCGGAGCTGACGTAGAAGTGGGGGACGGTCGCCTTCGACTCGCCCATCCGCCGGGCGACGGCCTTCAGCATCGGCGTCAGCTCGCGCACCTCGTCGCCCTCGTCCGGAGGTGACGGCGCCGCCTGGGGCGCGCTCGGCGCCGCCGGCCCGGCCTTCGAGCCCGCGGACAGCGCGCGCTCGACGTCGGCCTTGACGATGCGGCCGTCGGGGCCGGTGCCCTGGCCCGCCAGCGTGCGCAGGTCGAGACCCGCGGCGTCGGCCATCCGGCGCGCGATCGGGCTCGCTCGGAGGGTCGTATCGGCGTCCGCCGGCGCCGCCGGCTGGGAGGTCTCGGCCGCCGCGGCCACGGCAGGTGCGGCCTCGGGCGCCGTATCGGCATCGGCGTCGGCGCCCGCGCC
>DASXOR010000219.1:0-11627 GCA_036494095.1 Gaiellales bacterium
GCCGGTGCCGCTGTTTCATCCCACCAGGTCCGAGGTCGCCGAGACCCTCGCCAACTTGACCAGGCACACGCGGATCCGGGCCCACGGCGACCCCAAGGAGCACCCGCTGCACTGCCATCACGAGAAGACGATCGTGATCGACGGCCGGGTCGCCTTCGTGGGTGGCATCGACCTCACCTCGATGGCCGGCGACCGGCGTGACTCCCAGGCCCACCCGGCTCGCGCCGACGTCGGCTGGCACGACGTCGCGGCCGTGGCCGAGGGGCCCATCGTCGCCGACGTTGCCGCGCACTTCGCCCTGCGGTGGCGGGGCGTGACGGGCGAGCACCTGCCGCCCTCGCCGCCGCCGCCGGCCGTGGGAGCCGCGACCGTCCAGCTCGTGCGGACGGTGCCCGAGCACACCTACCCGGGCCTCAACCGGGGCTCGTTCGGGATCCTGGAGACGTACGCCCGGGCGATCCGCTCGGCCCGTGAGCTGATCTATCTGGAGTCGCAATACCTGTGGTCGCCCGAGATCGCCCGGCTGCTGGCCGAGAAGCTGCGCCACCCGCCGAGCGACCGCTTCCGCGTCCTGATCGTCCTGCCCGGGAAGCCCTACGGCGGCGCCGACGACACGCGCGGCGCGCTGGCCGAGCTGGTCGCAGCCGACGGCGGCGCCGGCCGGGTGCTGGCGTGCGCGCTGTATGCGCCGGCGGGCCCGATCGCGGACCTGATCTACGTCCACGCGAAGGTCGCAGTGATCGACGATCGCATCCTCATCGTCGGCTCGGCGAACCTGAACGACCACTCGATGTTCAACGACACCGAGGCGGCTCTCGTCACCGACGACGCCGAGCTCGCCGCCGCGACGCGCCGGCGCCTGTGGGCCGAGCATCTCGAGTGCGCCGACGACGACGTCCGCGGCGACCCGGCCGACATCATCGACCGCCGCTTCTGGCCGCGGGCCGAAGAGCAGTTCGAGCGCCGCCGGCAGGGACTGCCGATGACGCACCGGCTGAGCCGACTCGACGGCGTGTCCCTGCATTCCGCCCGGCTGCTCGGCCCCGTCCAGGGCCTGATCGTCGACGGGTAGCCCCGCCCTCTCACGCGCCGGTGCCCAGCGGGCGCAGCTCGCCCGACGCCACGAGCGCGCGCACGGGCTCCAGATCGGGCGTCACGCTCTCGCCGGCCCCGAGGTGGGGGACGTGCTCGCGGACGCGGGCGAGTACGGCCCCGGTCCCGCTCCCGAGCGGCCCGGCGCCGCGCATCTCGACCGCCTGGCAGGCGACAACCAGCCCGACCGCGAGCAGGTGCTCGCCCAGGCGCGTCATCTCGCCCGTGCGCCGGGCCGAGAGCGGCGCCATCGAGACGCGATCCTCGATGCCCTCGGCCTGCGACGAGCTCGCCGTCTCGGCCGAGACCGGCGCGGCGAGTAGGCGGGCCTCGGGCGCGAGCGCCTGGCCGGTCCAGGCCAGCTCGGAGAGGCCGTTCTCGTGCGTCGTCCCCGGAGCCTGCAGTCCGTCGGTCAACCCGGTGTGCGGCGCCTGCAGGAGCTTCACCATCCGCTCGTTCGCGCTGGTCAGCACGGGAGCCAGGCCGATCCGCGCGAGATCCAGCGCCTGCGCGAGCGGCAACAGCTCGAAGTTGCCGACCGAGATCATCCGCTCGTCCTCGAGCACGACGATCGGGTTCTCCTGCGAGGCGTTCAGCTCGACCGCGATCTGGCCGGCGGCGAACCCGAGCGCATCCCGGGCGGCGCCGAGGATCGGCGCCAGGTTGCGGAAGGTGAGCGGATCCTGCAGGCGGCGCGGCTCGGCGTCCCACAGGTAGCTGCCCTCAAGCGCCGCCCGCAGCTCGCCCAGAGCGCGGACGAGGCCGGGGTACGGACGCACACGGCCGACCGCCGGATGCAGCGGGCTCAGGTTGGCGGCGAAGGCCTCGAGGTCGAGCGCCCCGCACACGGTCGCCGCATCGACCAGGCGGCCTGCATCATTGATCGCCAGCGCCGCAAGCGCGGTCGAGAAAGCGCTTGCGTTCACCATCGCGAGCCCCTCGCGGGCCGCGAGCGGAAAGCCGCCGAGCAGGCCGGCGGCCAGGTCGGCCATCGGCGCCAGGTCGCCCTGGCCCGGTGACCCGAGCAGCCGCATGGGCGGGTGGAGGCGCTCGTTGAGGGCCCGCACGACGAGCTCGGCCAGCTCGGGCCGCACGCCGGGCGTGCCGCCGGCAAAGCTGTTTGCGAGCCGCAGCATCGTCGCGCGCACGACGTCGGCGGCGACCGGCGCGCCGACGGCGACGCGGTGGTCGGCGATCAGCCGCCGGTTGAACTCGTCGACCTGGGCCGGATCGACCCGCACCCGGCTCCGCACCCCCACCCCGGTCGTCACGCCATACACCGCGACGCCCGCCGCGAGGGTGGCCTCGACCACCGCCCGGCAGGCGCGCATGTGCGCGACCGCCTCCGGCGCGAGCGCCACCGCCTCACCGCCCCGCCCCACGCGGACGACCTCGTCGACCGTCAGCCGGCCACCGTCCAGCGTGACGGTCACGCGGGGTGCCCGGGCGTGATGTCGGAAACATCACGGGTGGTGAGCTGGACGATCTCGCCGCCGTCCCGCCAGCGCTCGGGGCCGAGGAGGCAGCCGACGTGATCGCCGAGATCGATCCGCTCCAGGATGCGGCCGATGAACCACGTCGGGCACGCCGTCAGGATCGGCGTGCCGTCCTCGGCCGGGATCCACTCGCACAGGCTGAACTTGTCGACCTCGTCGCCGGTCTCGCCGCCGAACAGCCGCGCGATCCCGTGCTCCTGCTCGGTGAGTGAATGCACCGCCAGGCGGCTCGCCCGCATGGCGACGGGGAACGTCGCGTTCTGGCGCGAGATGCATGCCAGGAACCGGGCCGGGTGGATGCTGACCTCGGTGGCGAAGCCGACGACGCACCCGGCCCGGCGGCCGTCCGCGCATGCCGTGACCACGAAGACCGGGGCCGGAAACCTCCCGGAGAGCGGGAAGGCCGCCTCGGCGCTCGCCGCGAGCGTGGTCTCGTCCATCCGGGCATAGTCTGCCATGCCCCGGGGCGGGATAGACTCGGGGCCGCGATGGGCTCCCGGGTTGCCGACCATGCTTGACCCGCCGTGGGGGCGGCCGCTGCAGGGCCGCCTTGACGAGCACGTGATCACGAGCGACGCCCTGCGCGGAAACGCGCTCGGCGACCCGGTGCAGCGTCCGCTCTGGGTGTACACCCCACCGGGCTACGACGCCGCCCCGGATCGGCGCTACCCCGCCGTCTACGTCATCCAGGGGTTCACCGGCCAGCTCGACATGTGGCGCAACCGAAACCCCATGCGGCCGCTCTTCACCGAAGAGGTGGACGCGCTCTTCTCGGACGGCGAGACGCCGCAGTGCCTCGTCTGCTTCGTCGACTGCTGGACGTCGCTCGGCGGCAGCCAGTTCGTCGACTCGCCGGCCACCGGCCGCTACCACACGTATCTCTGCGACGAGGTGGTGCCGTGGGTCGACGCGCACTACCACACCCTGGCCGCCGCAGCGCACCGCGGCATCGCCGGCAAGTCGAGCGGCGGCTACGGCGCGATGATCACCCCCATGCTGCGGCCCGATCTGTGGGGCGGCCTGGCCACCCACGCCGGCGACGCGCTCTTCGAGGCGTGCTACGCCCGCGACTTCGCGCCGTGCGCGCGGCTCCTGCGCGACGACTATCAGGGTTCATTCGACCGCTTTCTCGCCGGCTTCCGCGGCCGGCCCGCGTTCACCCGCGACGGCGACGACCTGCTGCTCAACGCCTACGCCATGGCCGCGTGCTACTCGGCCGACGCGGACGGCACCGTGCGGCTGCCGTTCGATCCCACCACCGGCGCGCTCGTCCCCGGAGTGTGGGAGCGCTGGCTCGCGTGGGACCCCGTGCGGATGGTGCCCGGCCACGCCGACGCGCTGCGCTCGCTGCGGGCGATCTACATCGATGCCGGCGTCGGCGACGAGTTCTACCTCGACCTCGGCGCCGAGGCCTTCCGCTCGGCGCTCGCGGCCGTCGGGGTCACCGACGTCCACTTCGAGCTCTTCGCCGGGACGCACATGAACATCGGCTACCGCTACCCGATCGCGCTGCGGTATCTGGCCGAGCGGCTCGCCGCGTAGGCCCGGGCGTGGACGTCGAGGCCGTCGTGGTCGGAGCCGGCCACGCCGGCCTGGCCGCCAGCTGGGCGCTGCTGGAGCGCGGGCTCGAGCACGTCGTCCTCGAGGAGGGCCGGATCGGCCAGACCTGGCGGGAAGACCGCTGGAGCTCCTTCCGGCTGAACACCGCACGCTCCATGTCGCGCCTCCCGGGTGCGTCCCCGGGCGGCGCCGACCCGGACGGCTTCGACACGGCCCACGAGTTCGCCGATGCGCTCGTGGCCTTCCGGGATCTGCACCGGCTGCCGGTCACCGAGCACGCCGGCCCCGCCTCGGTCGCCCGGGACGCGGGCGGGCTGCGCGTCGACACACCCACCGGCTCGGTGCGCGCGGGCAACGTCATCGTCGCGACCGGGTTCCAGAAGATCGTCGCCGTGCCGCCGGCGGCTGCCGCGCTCGGGCCGCGGCTGCTCCAGCTCGACACCTGCACCTACCGGTCACCCGACCAGCTCCCCGACGGGGGCGTGCTGGTGGTCGGCGGCGGCCAGTCCGGGTGCCAGATCGCCGAAGACCTGGTCGACGCCGGCCGCCGGGTCGTGCTGGCGACGAGCCGGGTGGGTCGCGTCCCCCGCCGCTACCGCGGCCGCGACACCCTCGCGTGGTGGACCGAGAGCGGGTTCTACGAGCAGCGCCGCGCCGACGTCGACCCGGCGGTGCTCGACCTGCGCCAGCCCCTGTTGTCGGGCACCGACGACGGTCACTCGCTCTCGCTCCAGTCGCTGGCGCGACGCGGGGTGCTCCTGCTCGGCCGCCTGCAGAGGTGCGACAACGAGCTCCTCGAGTTCGGCGACGAGGCGGCCGAGAACGTCCGGTTCGGCGATCAGGTCGCGGCGACGCTCCTGCGGTCGATCGACGAGTACATCGCCGGGGCAGGCATCGCGGCCGAGCCGGCGGTCGCGGAGCCGGCCGACGAGCCGATCGCCGGGCTGGGAGACGACGCCCCGCGGTCGCTGCGGCTCGACCGCGCGGGAATCGGCACCGTGATCTGGTGCACCGGCATGCGCCCGCGGCTCGATGCCCTCGGGATCCCCGGCGTCGTCAGCGAGGGGGCGGTCAAGCACACGGACGGCGCGACGCCGGTCGACGGCCTCTTCGTGATCGGGGCGCCGTGGCTCTCGACGCGCAAGTCGGGGATCATCTGGGGCGCTTCGGCGGATGCCGAGCGCATCGCCGACGTCATCTCGGGGCGGCGCTGAGCCCCCGCCCCTCGTGCGAGGGGCGGGGGATGGCGCAGGCGTCCTAGCTGGCGTTGAACTGAGCGGCGGGAACGAACCCGGCCCAGCAGGCGCCGGCGTTGTCCAGGTTGAAGTCGCCTGGCACGAACGGCGCTCCACAGCTGTTGCCGGCGAACTGCGTATCCCAGAAGATCCCTCCGGGGAAGCGGTGGCGACCAACGCGAACCCTGGGCGCGAGCCCGACGTTCAGCGAGTCTTCCGGCGAGTTCGTGCTGCCGATCGGGTTGGGCCCGAAATGGTCGGAGCTGTACGAAACGCCCCAGACGACATCCCTCGGGAGCTTGGTCTTCAGCCCCGAGAGCGTGAAGGTGATCGTGTGCGCGAGGCCGTTGAAGCAGCCCTGTCCGTTCTTGAACCACTCGCCGGCCTCGGGGCCGGTGCAGTGGGTGCTGGCAGAGGGCCGGAACGGGATCGTGAATGTCTTCGTCTTCGTGAGCAGCAACCCACCCGGGGTGGTCTCACCCGCTCCATCGGTCGTGCTGGCCTTGTAGATGTTGAGCGTGATGGGCGTGGTGAACGTGGCACCCGGGGTCGTCAGACAGTCGCCCGAAAACCACGCGCCGGACTGGCAGGCCCAGTCGCTCAGCTGGACCGCGACCGAGTTGATCTTGGCGACCCGCTTGAGGATCACCTCGTCGCCGATCTGGCTGAAGCCGTATGCCTCCACACCGACGCTCGGGATGTTGCCCACTCCCGGATCGGTGCTGGAATAGAGCACCTTGCTCGAGCTTGCCATGGCGGTTGCCCCCGAAAGGGCCAGCACTGCCGCGCACGCGAGCAGCAGTGCGACGAGTCGTCGTACGTGCATGTTGCCTCCATTGGTATGGGTTCGAGATGCCCAGTGCTGGGAACCCTGACCAGCGCGGTGCATCGTACACCGATTGACACGAATTGTGCCAATCGGAAATTTCGCGTTGCGCCGACTCCCCGCAATCCGCTGCGCTCTATTCTCCGTAGCGGTTGGAATGACGGCGGCTGTTGCGACCATCGACGAGCTCGCGCTGCTCGACTGGAAGCGCGAGATCTTCGCGCTCTACGCGGCCGTGCGCGCGCACGACGACCCCCGCGCCGCCTGGAAGACGTGGCGCAGGACGCGCGACCGGCTCTTCTCGGATCACGCCCAATCGCCGCTCCTGCCGGAGCAGCGGGCCGGCTTCGGGGGCCTCGCCCACCACCCGTACGATCCCGCCGCCCGCGTTACCGCCGAGGTCGCGCCCGCCCCGCCGCGGGTGTTCGACATCGAGACCAGCACGGGCCCGCCGTACAGCTTCCGCCGCTTCGCGATCGCGCGGTTCACCCTCGGGGGCGACGACCTCGAGTTGCCGCTGTACTGGCTGGAGGGCTACGGCGGCGGCGTCTTCCTGCCGTTCGCCGACGCGACCGGCGGGGGCACGACGTATGGCGCCGGCCGCTATCTGCTCGACACGGTGAAGGGCGCCGACCTGGGCAGCGTCGACGGCCGGCTCGTGCTCGACTTCAACTTCGCGTACAACCCTTCCTGCGCCTACAACCCCGCGTGGACATGCCCCCTGGCGCCGCTCGAGAGCCGTCTCGGCGTGCCCATCCGGGCGGGCGAGCGGATCTTCGCCGGCTGACGGCCGCCGCGGCCCCGCCGGCCGGCGCGGGACGCGTATCCTTGCCACTGTGCCGCTCTACCGACTCGCCGACGACCTGCCCGATCTCCGCGATGCCGTGCTCGTCGCCTCGTTTGACGGGTGGGTCGACGCTGCCGAGGCGGCCTCGCGCGCCGTCGGGCAGGTGGCGGGCGAGGGCCGCAGGATCGCGACGTTCGATCCGGACGCCCTGTTCGATTACCGCTCGCGGCGTCCCGTGCTCGACGTCCAGGATGGGCGCCTGTCCGAGCTCACATGGCCCGAGCTCTCGATCCACCACACCCGCGCCGGCCGCCGCGACCTGCTGATCTTCTCCGGAGCCGAGCCCGACCTGCGCTGGCAGGAGCTCGCGACGGACGCTGTCGCGCTCGTGGCGCGCCTGGGGGTGGCGCAGTGGATCAGCCTCGGTGCGGTGCCGGGCGCCGTCGCGCATACGCGGTCGGTGCCGGTGATGGTGACCGCTTCGCGCGAGGGCCTGCTCGGCCCCGGCGAGCGGGCCGGGCCGGAGGGCCTCCTGCGGGTGCCGTCGGCCGCGCTCTCGGTGCTCGAGATGGCGGTCACCGCCGCGGGCACTCCCGCGGTCGGCTTCTACGCGCAGGTGCCACCCTACGCCAGCATCGGCTATGCGGCGGCGAGCATCGCCCTGATCGACCGGCTGGCCCGGCATCTGGACGTCACGCTCGAGGTCGAGGAGCTGGTCGAGGACGAGCGCCAGCAGCGCGCCCGCTACGACGCCGCCGTTGCGGGCGACGCCATGCTGCGCGAGACGGTGACGCGGCTCGAGTCGGCCGCCGGCGACATCGAAGCGGAGCAGCTGCCCTCGGGCGACGAGCTGGCCCGCGAGATCGAGCGCTTCCTGCGCCGCCAGGGCGAGGGCGGCGAGACGTCGTCCTGACCGGTGCCGCGGTGTGACGTCACCGCCGGAACCCGTCAAGCTGTACCAATGAGGCTACGCCGGTATGCGCGGCGGCGTCAGCAGCTCGACCGCGTGAAGCGCAACCGGCGAGGCACCCTGGAGCACCTCGAGCGCGACCTCGCGGCCGTCGGCGCGCGCTTCTGTGGCACTCGCCGCGGTGATCGTGAACTCGACCGTAACCTGATCGGTGAGCGCCACGCGGACGGCGGGATCCGAGTCTGGGACTCGATCCTCGACCACCTTGCGGATGCGCTGCTCGACGCCGACGGCCGCGGCGCCGGGCAGATAGGCGGTCGCTGTCAGACGGTATCTGGCCCGAGCAAACATGCGGCCATGCTCTCACACTACGGCCGAGTTTGTCGTACACGCGGATCGGGATTGCGATAACACGTAACTCTACGGTGACGTCACGCGTGCACGACCGCACGGTCGACCTGCTCGAGGTGCGTGAGCAGCGCCGAGACCACGCGCGGGTCGAAGTCCACCCCCGCGAGGTCGCGCAGGCGCTCGCGCGCAACAGCCGACGGCATCGCCGCCTGATAGCTGCGCTCCTCGCACATCGCGTGATAGGCGTCGCACGCCAGGATGATGCGCGCGCCGAGCGGGATCTCCTCGCCGGAGAGGCCGAGCGGGTAGCCGGTGCCGTCCCAGTGCTCGTGACACGCCCGGATCAGCGCGGCCGCGCCCGAGAGCGCGCCGACGGGGTCGATGATCTGGGCGCCGAGCTCGGGATGGGCGTGGATCAGCCGCCAGCCCTCGGTATCGAGCGGGCCGCTGTTTCCCAGCACCCGC
The DNA here is from genome assembly GCA_036494095.1 of Gaiellales bacterium. Lineage (GTDB taxonomy): Bacteria > Actinomycetota > Thermoleophilia > Gaiellales > JAICJC01 > JAICJC01. The sequence continues at coordinate 8,723 of DASXOR010000219.1, forward strand.
TCGGGCACGCCGATCTTGCCGAGGTCGTGCAGGGCGGCCGCGAACGCAAGATCGCGCAACTCCTCGCCCGATACTCGAAGCGCCCGCCCGACCGCCGTGCAGTCGGACGTCAGCCGGTCGGAGTGCTCGGCCGTCGCCCGGTGGCGCAACGCGAGCGCCCGGCCGAGGCAGGCCACAATTCCCGACAGCGCGTCGCGCTGCGCCGAGAGCAGGCGCTCGTTGGAGAGTGCGAGCAGGGCCTGGTCGGCGACCCCCAGGAGCAGCGCCTCCTCGGCGGCGTCGGGGACGGCGTCGCGCTCGACCACGAGCAGGGCGTGGTTGCCCTCGCGCTCGCCGATCGGCACGACGCCCGCCAGCGGCCCGCGCACGAGCGCTGGGGCGTCGTCGCGCCGGAGCACCCGCAGCCGCCGCGACGCGATCAGATCGGGCGGCAGGGAGCCGCACGGCACGCTTGCGCCCAGCGGCTGCCGCCGGCGGGCGGCGAATCCATGCGCCGAGACGAGCGTGAAGACATCTTCGCCCGCGCGCCACGCCGACACGCCGTCCTGGGGGACGAGCCTTGCGACCGCCAGCGTGAGCAGGTGCAGCACGCGCTCCTCGCCGTGCTCCAGCGAGAGCGCCTGTCCCAACTCGACCAGCGCGCGACCGGTGCGCGCCGCGGTGCGCTCCTCGCTCACGCGGCCCGCCTGGGCCGCTGCCACGAGCGCCGTGTCGCACGCGCTCGCCAGGAACGCGGCCTCCTCGTCGGTGACCGGCTCGCCCCGCGAGCACACGACCACCCAGTGCGGGGGCTGCTCCGAGGCGTAGCCGAACCCGCCGGCGAGCGCCGCGCCGCTGCGCACCGCCGCGATCCTGGGCGCCACGGGTGGCTTCACGACGCCGCACTGGGCCCACGTGTGGCTGCGCCCGGCCAGGTGCTCGTGCACCAGCACCCCTTCGAGGTGCAGCCGCTCGTGCAGCTCCGCCGCCAGAACGTCGGCGATGGCGCGCTGATCGTCGGCCGCCGCCAGCGCGGTCAGAAACTCGCCCGTGTACCGAAGCGGGGTGACCGCCACGTCGCCCACCATCGGACTAGGCTAGCACTTGTCGCAAAATGCGATGAAATCCCCGCGTGCGCCGCCTCGTGAAATGCATCCAGATTTACCGGATACGGCGCGCCATGTGTGCAATTCACTGCCAATTCCCTGCATTTGCAGGCACACCCGGCGACCGGCCGCGCGAGGGGGAAATCGGCACCGCATGCGGTCGGTCAGATCACTCGCGCCCCACGCGGAACCGCGATATGATCGCGCCCGGTTGGAGTGTGCTTCCAGCCGGTGTCATGGTGAGGAGGCGCAGCTTGACGTGTTTTCAAGCTGCAGTAGGCTGGAAGTGATTGACATCTCCGGCTCGAAGGTAGCGGTGGACGTGGGGAGATCGAAGACAGGTAGTGGGCTCAGAGCGCTGGCGGCTGCGTGTGCAGCGACCGTGCTCATGAGCATCAGCGTGACGGCGGCACTGGCCTCGAGCCCGCCGCCGCCTCCGCCTGCGCCGTCGGGAGGCGGCGGTGGCGGCGCGCCTCCCCCGGCCAACGTCACGCCCTCGCATCCGACCAACCCGGCGCCGCCCGACAGACACGCTCCCGGCCGTGTGGGGCATCTGCGCACGATCACCAGCGTGGCCGGGCGGATCACGCTCCTGTGGACGAAGCCCGGCGCGTCCGACCTGGCGGGCGTGGTTGTCCGCCGCGGCTGGGCCGGCGCCTGCCCCGCGTCGCATCGCGACGGCGTCGCGGTCGGCGGCAGTGCGGTGCGCACGCGCCAGATCGACACCGGCGCGGTCGACGGCCAGCGCTACTGCTACGCGATCTTCGCCTTCGACCGCAACGGCAACTACTCGCGCTCGACCGTCGCGCACAGCGTCATGAACCCGGGCGACCGCACGCCGCCCGGCCCCGTCACCAACTTCACGGCCGTGAGCCAGGGCGGCCACGTCGCGCTCTCGTGGCGAAACCCGGTGCATGCCGGCGTCGCGTTCGACACCGTGCGGCGCGGCACGGGCGCAAGCAACTGCCCGACCGGCCCCGCCGACGGCACCGCAATCGGCGGACAGGGCGTGCGCACGTCGCAGACCGATGCCTCGGCGCAGCCGGGCGTCCTCTACTGCTATCGCGTGTTCGCACTCGACGCGGCCGGGAACACCTCGGTGATGAGCAGCGGTGCGGATGCGACCACCCCCAAGCCGGTCGCCCCCGTCCAACCGCAGGTGACACCCCCGCCGTCGCCACCCGCCACGTCGGGCGGCCGGCTGAGCTCGACCCTTCTGCGCATGGTCGCCGGCATCGGCCTCGTCATGCTGCTCGTGATGGCCACGGCGACCGTCGTGACCCGCCGGCGCACGCACACGTCAGCCTATCTCCCGGCCCGCCAGGACGGCCCGCGGATGGCCATGACGGGCGTCGCCCCTGTGACGCTCGTGATCCCCGCCCTGCTCGTGCTGGGCAGCTGCGCCGCGATTGCGTTCGTGCTGCTCAACCTGTGATCTAAAGGACATCCCCATGCGTCGTACAGGCATCGCACTGACCGCTCTCGCCACCGTTGCGATCGCCCTCGCGGCGTCGGGGTCGGGGGCGCTCGGAATCACCAGTGGGCCGCTGGTCGCAACCCCCGACTCGGTCAGCTTCCACCACGTTGCGCAGAGCACGCAGCAGACGATCACCGAGACCCTCGAGAACCAGGGCACGGTCACCCTGAACATCAATTCGGTGGGGCTGAGCGGTCCCGATCAGGGCGACTTCAGCCTCAGTAACAACACGTGCGCGAACTCGCAGAGCACACTCAATGTGGGCGATCAATGCTCGGTTGACATCACTTTCTCGCCCTCGCAGAACGCCGGCGAGAGCGCCTCGCTCGACATCAGCGACGAC
>DASXOR010000220.1:0-7696 GCA_036494095.1 Gaiellales bacterium
TCCTCGATGTCGGCGGCGGCGCCCAGGCGGACGAGATCGTGACCGCGATGGAGGTGCTCCTGTCCGACGCGAAGGTGCGGGCGGTGCTCTTCAACGTGTTCGGCGGCATCACCCGCTGCGACGAGGTCGCCCGCGGCGTCCTGACGGCGCTCGAGCACCTCGACGTGCGCGTCCCGATCGTCGTCCGGCTCGACGGCACGAACGACGTCGAGGGCCGCCGCATCCTGGCCGAGGCGGCGCCGCCCAACCTGTACGTCGAGCCGACGATGCTGGGCGCCGCCGAGCGCGTCGTCGAGCTGGCGGAGGCGTCGTAGTGGCCATCCTCGTCGGCGCCGACACCCGCCTCGTCGTCCAGGGCATCACCGGCCGCGAGGGCAGGTTCCACACCGTCCGCAACCGCGACTACGGCACGGCCGTCGTCGCCGGCGTCACGCCCGGCAAGTCCGGCGAGGACGTCGAAGGGATCCCGGTCTTTGACACCGTGGCCGCCGCCGTCGACAAGAGTGGCGCGAACACGGCGATGGTGTTCGTCCCGCCGCGCTTCGCCGCCGACGCGATCTACGAGGCGGTCGACGCCGGCGTGGCCACGATCGTGTGCATCACCGAGGGCATCCCCGCCCACGACATGCTGCAGCTCTACGGCTACGTGCGCGCCCGCGGCGCGACGCTGCTCGGGCCGAACTGCCCGGGCGCGCTCTCGCCCGGCGTCGCGAACGTGGGCATCATCCCGGCGCAGGTGTTCGGCAAGGGCCGGATCGGCCTGGTCTCCCGCTCGGGCACGCTCACCTACCAGATCGGTAAGGAGCTGGCCGACGCCGGGCTCGGCAACTCGACCATCGTCGGCATCGGCGGCGATCCCATCGTCGGCCTCTCGTTCACCGACGTGCTCGAGCGGTTCGAGGCCGACCCCGACACCGATCTGGTGGTGATGGTGGGCGAGATCGGCGGCGACGAGGAGGAGAAGGCGGCCGAGTTCATCGGCGAGCACATGCGCACGCCCGTCGTCGCCTACATCGCCGGCTTCCAGGCGCCGCCGGGCAAGACCATGGGGCATGCGGGCGCGATCATCTCCGGATCGTCGGGCACCGCTCAGGCCAAGAAGGACGCGCTCGAGGGCCACGGCGTGCGCGTCGGCCGCAGCCCCACCGAGGCGGCCGCGCTGGCCGCCGAGGCGTTCGCCAAGCTCGGTTGAGCCAGGAGCGACGGGTGCCCGCGGCGGCTTCCGGTAGGCTGGATCCATGCCACCCGCCCCGATCCCCTTCACCCGCGGCGTCCCCGCCGCCGACCTGATCCCCGTCGACGACATGCGCGCCGCGACGATACGGGCGCTCGACGCCGACCCGATCGCCGCGCTCTCCTATGCGCCGGGCGGCTACCGCCCGCTGCGGGAGTGGATCGGCGCCCGTCACGGCACCGACCCCGGCCGGGTGCTGATCGCGAACGGCTCGCTGCAGGCGCTCGGCTTCCTGGCCCAGCACTTCTTCGCCGGCGACGGCGGCAGCGCGGTCGTCGAGGCGCCCACCTATGACCGCACGCTCAAGATCCTGCGCGGCGCCGGCGCCGACATCACGGCCGTGCCGCTCGAGGGCGACGGGATTGACGTCGATCGCCTGACCGAGCTGCTCGCGGGCGGGCTGCGGCCGCGCCTCGTCTACGTCATCCCCACGTATCAGAACCCCTCCGGCGCGTGCGCATCGCTCGCCCGGCGGCGGGCGCTGCTCGAACTCGCTCACCGATACGACCTGATCCTGGTCGAGGACGACCCGTACGGCCTGCTCCGGTTCGAGGGCGACCCCACGCCGACGCTGCACGAGCTCGACGGCGGCGAGCGGGTGATCTACTGCTCGTCGTTCACGAAGACGATCGCACCGGGTGTGCGCACCGGGTATCTGGTCGTCCCCGAGGCGCTCGTGAAGCCGCTCGCCGTCCTCTCGGAGAACACGCACATCGGGCCGAACACGCTGGCCGAGGCGGTCGTCTGGGCGTACTGCGACGCGGGCCGGTTCGACCCCAACGTCGAGCGGGCGACCGCCGGCCTGCGCGCGCGCCGCGACGCGATGCAGGCGGCGCTCACCGAGCACTTCCCCGAGGGATCGCGCTGGACGACGCCGCGCGGCGGCTACTTCTTCTGGGTCGACCTGCCCGACGGCATCGACACGACCGACGCGCTCGCGGCGGCGACCGAGCAGGGCGTCCCTTACGTGAAGGGGGCCGACTTCTTCGCCGCGGACGGCGGCCGCGGATCCGTGCGGCTGGCATACAGCGCGTGCGCCACCGGCCAGATCGGCGAGGGCATCGCCCGGCTCGGCGCCGTCTTCGCGTCGAGGCGCTCAGCGGTCGTCGCCTGAGCATACGGCACGCGCCTGGTTGACATTTTCCGGAAATTCCGGCAGACTGCTCGGTGCTCGGAGGAGGAGCGAGTGGTAGCCGCAGGCAGGGCGCGATCGCGGGTCTCACTCCGGGATTGCCTCGGGGTGGCCGCCGTCACCACGGGGGCCAAGGCGATCGCGCCCAGCCCGGGCCGGCACCAGCCGGCCCGATCAGGCTGACAGGTTCTCTACGCGACCGCTGCCTGGGCGGAGGCTTCGAGGAGGCGGGCCTGCGGCGGCGGCACCATGCGCCCCTTCTGCATCGGCCGGAACGTCGGGCAGGGCCGAGGCAGGAGCAGCGCGCACAGCTCGGTCTTGCGGAAGTAGCAGTCGTCGCAGGTCGCTCGGCGCGGGGGTGATGCCACGGTCCTCCTCGTACGGTCGGGTCGGAGTGCGGCAGTCTATGGAACCGATCCGATCCGCTCCACCGCTCGGCGGACACAGACCCCGCAAAGAGCGCCCAACGGGGTGACGGTGGATGGCTGGCGAGTGGCGCCAGACGCCGCCAGGCACCCGGTTGGGCGCTCTCTACTGCGAGAAACGGTCAGCCGGCCGGTCGCGGGCGCAGGTCCCGGATCGCCCGCAGCGCCTGCGCGAAGGTGTTCACGCCGATCACCCGGAGCTTCCCGGCGGCCGCCTTGCGCGCCGCCGCGACGTTGGCCCTCGGCACGAGGAACGTGTCGGCGCCGGCGTCGATCGCGCCCAGCGCCTTCTGCTTGGCCCCGCCGATCTCGATCACGTCGCCAAGAGGGTCGAGCTCTCCGGTCGCGGCGATGCGGTGCCCGTCCAGGAGGTGGCGGCCGCTCAGGCTGTCGTAGATCTCCAGGGCGAACGCGAGCCCCGCCGAGGGCCCGCCGATGCCGCTGATCGTGTAGTGCACCCTGACCGGGATGCGGCCGATGCGGACATCGTCGCCCACGGCCACGCCGATGATGGCGTGGTGCTTGCCGTCGGTGCTCGCGACTGTGCGCAGGCGCTTCGTCCCCGTGCGCCCGAACGTGTACCCGGCGGAGTCCCCGGGACGCAGGCGGCGGGTCAGCCGCACCAGGTCCGCGGCGGAATGCACGGGATGGCCGTCGATGCCGGTGATCACGTCGCCGGCCACGATCCCGGCCTTCGCCGCGGGCAGACCGGGGGTCACGTCCTCGACCAGCGCGCCCAGATGCCTGATCGTGACGTCCTTGCCCAGCGCGTGCTCGGCCACCGCCTCGGCCACGACCTGCGACGTGTCCATCGCCTGGAAGTCCTCGTGCACGCGCTGCTTCTCGGACTCGCCCGGGAGCACCACCTCGCGGTCTGGGATCAAGCTCGCCCCGTGCACGAGGTAGCGGCCCCAGAGCTCCTCGAGCTTGTTGGCCTCGAGCTCGTGGACGTCGACGAAGTAGAACCCTGTCCCCGCCGACGGCCCCTTGCCGCCGGGGATGTGCAGATAGGTCGAGGCGGGATGGGCCTTGTCGGGCCAGAGGATGAAGTAGCCCGACGGCGTGCGCCATGCCCACACGAGGACCCCGACGACCGCCAGCACGAGCACGGCGAGGAGCGCCGGCCACGAACGCCGTAGCCATCTGAGCACCCTCATCCGACGACCGCGATGGAGCCCGCGACCGACACGGCGGCGATCACGCCGACACCGAACAGCGAGAGCACGGAAAGCTTGCCGTAGACCATGTGACCGCGCCCGAACTCGGAGAGCGCGAAGCCGGCGAGGGCGCCGCCGATCAGGCCGCCAATGTGGCCGCCGATCGAGATGCCGGGGATCCCGAACGTGAAGGCCAGGTTGATCACGATCCACAGCCCGAGGCTCTGGAACAGCGCCATGCCGCGCTGGCGCTCGAGCACGAAGAGCGCCCCCATGAGGCCGAAGATCGCCCCCGACGCCCCGGCCGTGGCCGAGTTCGGCGACAGGATCAGCGCGCCGAAGCTGCCCGAAAGTGCGGCCGTGAAGTACACGGCCGCGAGCCGCACCGGCCCGGCGTAGCGCTCGAACACGCCTCCCAGGAGGTAGAGCACGTACATGTTGAGGCCGATGTGGAGCAGGCCGTAGTGGACGAACGCCGCGCTCAGCAGACGGTAGTCCTGGCCGTGGGCGACCGCCGGCCCGAACAGGACGAGGCGGTCGCCGAGCGAGTTCAGCGTGCCGGCGTTGAAGCCGAGCCCGCCCGAGACTCCAACCTTGTTCGTGAGAACGAAGACGACGATGTTCGCGGCGATGAGCGCGTAGGTCAGGACGGGCGCGTGCGGCATCGTGAACCCGGCCCGCTGCGCCATCGTGCGCCGGCCCGCGCACTCGGGGCAGCGGATGCCGACGGCCGCGTGGGTCATGCACTCGGCGCAGATCGGCCGCCCGCAGTTCGAGCAGTGCAGGCCGGTCTCACGGTCGGGATGGCGATAGCACGTATCCACGCCGGAATCGTAGGCGGCGGTGTTAAACGGAAGGTATGACGGCTTACGCCCGGCCCTACCAGACGCCGCGGAGCATGCCCCCGTCGACCGGCAGGACGGTCCCCGAGATGTAGGCGGCTCGGATGGAGCACAGGAATGCGACCGCGGAGCCGATCTCGTCGGGCTCGCCGAGCCGACGCGCGGGCACCGCCTGGATGTCCGCCCGCTCCGCGGCGGCGGGGTCGGGGTAGTGGCCCCACAGCTCCCGCACCCGGTCGGTGTTGATCTTGCCGGGGGCGATGGTGTTCACCGTGATGCCTTCCGGGCCGAGCTCGTGGGCGAGGGTCTTCGCCCAGCCGAGCACTCCGGGGCGGATCGCGTTTGAGAGCAGCAGGTTGGGGATCGGCTCGCGCACCGACCAGGACGCGATGTTGACCACGCGCCCCCGGCCGCTTCGGCGCAGGTGCGGCAGCGCCAGGCGCGTCAGGCGCACCACGGCGTTGAGCGACAGCTCGAACGCCTCCGCCCAGGCCTCGTCGGGCGTGCTGTCGAAGGTCCCGGGCGGCGGCCCGCCGGCGTTGTTCACCACGATGTCGAGCCGGCCGCGGGCCGCGACGGTCTCGTCGACGACGCGGCGCAGCAGGTCGTGGTCGCGGACGTCGCCGCTGACCGCGAGCGTGCCGGGGCCGATTTGGGCAGCCGCCGCCTCGAGCCGTTCCCGGCCGCGGGCGACGGCCGTCACGGCGCAGCCCTCGGCGGCGAGGGCGCGGGCGATGCCCAGGCCGATCCCCGACGAGGCGCCACCGACGACGGCCGCGGTTCCCTGCAGCTCCAGATCCACGAGGCGAGACCCTATAGCATGGCGCCCGTGCGGTACGGCCCCGCCGACTCGAGCCAGACGCCCCGCTTCAGCGGGCCGCGCACCTTCATGCGCCTGCCCCTGCGCGAGTCGCTCGACGACGTCGACGTGGCCGTGATCGGCGTGCCCACCGACGACGCCGTCTCGTTCCGGTCCGGCGCCCGCTTCGGCCCCGAGGGCATCCGCTCGGCGTCGGTGCTGCTGCGCCCGTACAACCCCGGCCTCGGCGTGGACGTCACGAGCCACCTGTCGATGATCGACCACGGCGACGCGCCCACGGTGCCCGGCTACCACGAGGAGACGTTGCGCCGGATCCAGGCGTTCCTCGAGCCCGTGCACGCGGCCGGCGTGACGCCGATCTGCATCGGCGGCGACCATTCGATGGTGCTCGCCGAGCTGCGGGCCGCGGCGGCGACGCACGGCCCGCTGGCGCTCGTGCACCTGGACGCCCACGCCGACGTGTGGGAGGCCTACTACGGCGTCCGCTACTTCCACGGCACCGTCTTCCGGCGGGCCGCCGAGGAGGGATTGGTCGACCCGGCGGCGTCGGTGCAGGCGGGGATGCGCGGCACGCTCTACGGCGCCGACGACGAGCGCGAGCCCGCCCGGCTGGGCTACGAGGCCATCCCGTGGGCCGAGCTCGAGCAGCTGCCGCCGGCCGAGTACGGCGACCGCGTGCGCGCCCGGGTCGGCGACCGGCCGGCGTTCCTCTCCTTCGACATCGACTTCGTCGACCCGGCCTTCGCACCGGGCACCGGCACGCCGGAGGTGGGCGGCCCGACGAGCGGCCAGGCGCTCGCCTACCTGCGCGCCCTGCACGGCATCGACTTCCGCGCGTTCGACTGCGTCGAGGTGGCGCCGGCGTACGACCCGGCCGGCATCACGTCGTGGCTTGCCGCGACCGTCTGCCACGAGATGCTCTCGCTGCTCGCCCTGCGGGCGCGGGACGCCGGGTGAGATCGAGGCCGACATGCAGGTGAGGTTTGCGCGACGCACCGACCGCCTGGCCGAGGTCGTCGCGTTCTACCGGGATCGGCTGGGATTGCCCCAGGTCGGGCAGTTCGCCGGTCACGACGGCTATGACGGCGTCTTCCTGGGGCTGCCCGGAACCGGCGCGCACCTCGAGCTCACGAGCGGTGGCGGCCATGGCGCTCCGACCCCGCATCCCGAGACGCTGCTCGTGCTCTACCTCGGAACTCGGCAGGCGGTCGACGAAGCGATCGGTCGCGCCGGCGCCGAGGCCGTCACGGCCGCCAACCCGTATTGGGATGAGCACGGCGTGACCATCGTCGATCCGGACGGCTTCCGGGTCGTCCTCGTTCCGGAGGCGTGGGAGGAGGATTGATCACCGGGTATTCAGCGCGCGGGTGGTGTGCCGGTCGGCTCGGCCAGAAGCGCGCGGGCCTGGGGCGCGGACACGACATCGCCCTTGCGTTCGTACAGGTCCGCCGCCCGCCCGAGCTCCTGCCGGGCGGCGTCGGCGTCTCCCGCGGCGACGAGGATGCCTGCGAGCACCATGAGCGCGTCCGCCGTGTCCTCGATCGCGTCGGTCGGCTCGCGCAGCGCGCACGCCTCGCGGGCGAGCGCCATTGCATCCGCATGCCGGCCCCGCCGGGAGAGGAGCAGCGCCTCCGCCGACCGCCAGAGCGCCTGTGAGGTGACGTCGATGAGCGGCGCCGAACGGCGGCACGTCTCTGCCGCTGCGGCCGCGTCCTCGAGGCGGCCGAGGTCGGCCAGGATCAGCGCGCGCATGCCCTCGTTCGTCGACAGGTAGCCGGTCTCGCCCAGCCGCCGGAGCTGGTCGGATCCCTCGCGCAGCAGCGCCTCGGCGCGCTCGGGCTCGCCGGCCAGGAGCTCCACCCGCGCCGCGATCTGCGCTGTCACCGCCCATCCGACCCGGTGACCGAGGTCGGCCCGCAGCGACCGCGCGCGGGCGACGTCGTCACGGCCGGCGTCCACGTCGCCGGCCGCGGCCCGCGCCGCACCGCGGACGACCAGGGCATCGGCGTGGACGAGGTCCGGTGACGCGGCCCCTCCGAGCAGTCCACCGACGTGGGCGAGGACGTTCTCCACCGGCGTCGGCCCG
>DASXOR010000221.1:0-8119 GCA_036494095.1 Gaiellales bacterium
ACTCGGCCATGCGGCTGGCGCTCCTGGACGCGCTGTCGGAGGCGTCGATGGAGCTCGGCCGCCAGCTCGCCGCCGGCCGGATCGAGGTGCGCCTGGCCGGGCGTGACGTGGAGCTGACCTACGTCGCCGACGCGCCCGCCCCGCCGCCCGCGGAGGAGGACGCATCGGCGCGCATCACCCTGCGCCTGCCGGAGCGGCTGAAGGCCGACGCCGAGGCGGCGGCCGCCCGCGAGGGCGTGTCCACCAACGCGTGGCTCGTGCGCGCCGTCACGTCTGCGATCGGACAGCGCAAGGTCGGACACCGGCTGCGCGGTTACGCCGAAGGATGAGAGGAGAGACGCCATGAACGCCATGTACACCATGCGCCTGCCAGCGGCCGAGAGCGCCAAGCTCACCCCCGCCCGCACGCGCGCGCCGCTGCACACGCACGAGGACGTCGTCCGCGCGGCGACGGCGGAGCAGGACGCCGCCACCGCCACGGCGGCGCGGCGGCAAGCCGCAAACCACCTGTCCGGCTTCGCCCGGGCCTGAGTCGAGGAGACCAGCGATGGCAACCCACCACACCCCCGACCGGCTGCAGCTGAAGCTGCGGCTGCCGGCCGGCCGCTGCGAGGTCACGACCGCCGACACGGACGAGACCGTCGTCGAGGCGCAGCCCATGAACGGTTCGAACGCTTCTCGCGAGGCCGCGGAGTCGATTGTCGAGACGCTGCGCGACCACCCCGAGGGCGGCTCCGAGCTGACGGTCGACGTGCCGAAGCGGAAGCTGCTCGGGTTCGGGAACGCCCAGGTGCTGATCCGCGTCCGCGGTCCGCATGGCCTCGACCTCGACGCGGCCACCGCCTCGGCGGACGTCGTCTTGACCGGGCGGCCGCGGTGCGCCGACGTGCGCACGGCGTCGGGCGACGTCTCGATCGAGGCCGCCGACGGGGCGGTCCAGGTGAAGACCGCCAGCGGCGACGTCGACCTCGGCCAGATGCGCGACGCGACGGACGTGAAGACGATGTCGGGCGATGTGGTCGTGCGTGAAACCGGCTCCGCAACCGACGTGAACACCATGTCCGGCGACGTGCGGATCCGGCGGGCTGCCTCCGGCGCGATCCAGGTGCGCAGCATGTCAGGCGACCTCGAGGCCGCCATCGCGCCCGGCTCGACTCTCTTCGTCGACGCGAACTCGGCGTCCGGAGATGTCCGCTCGGAGATCCCCGTGTCGGGGAGCGCGCCGAGCGGCCCGGCCGACGTCGACCTGCGCGCGACCTCGATGTCCGGCGACATCGTCGTGACGCGGGCGCCAGCGGCGCAGGCCGCCGTGTCGCAGGAGTGACCCCACCGGCGCCTGCCGCTCGGCCCTGGCTCAGCCGTGGCCGAGCGGCAGGCTCACGGTGAACGTGCTCCCGCGCCCGGGGGCGCTCTCGGCCGAGATGCGGCCGCCGTGGTCGAGCACGAGCTGCTCGGCGATCGAGAGCCCGAGGCCGGCGCCGCCGTCGGCGCGGCTGCGGGCCTCGTCAGCCCGGTAGAAGCGCTCGAACACGTGCTTGAGCGCGCGTCGGTCGATACCGATCCCCGTGTCGGTCACCGCCACCACCGCGGTGCCGTCGTTGCGGTGGGCATCGACCCGCACGCGGCCCCCCGCGGGCGTGTAGCGCAGGGCGTTGTCGACCAGGATCACCACGAGCTGGCGCAGCTGGTCGGGGTTGCCGCGCACCTCGAGCCCGCTCGCGGTTGCGACATCGAGGGCCACCTTGCGGTCGGTGGCGAGTGGCTGCATCGACTGCGCCGACGCCGACACGAGCTCGCCGAGATCGAGCGGGCGGTCGGCGGCCGTGCCGCGCTGCCCGCGGGCGAGCGCGAGCAGGGAGTCGACGAGCGCCGCCAGCCGGTCGGTCTCGGCCAGGATCTCGGCGGCCTCCTCGCTCTCGGGCTGCCCCTGCTGCAGGAACTCGGCGTTCGCCCGGATCACGGCGAGCGGCGTGCGCAGCTCGTGCGAGGCGTCGGCCACGAACACCTGCTGGCGCTCGAACGCCGCGGCCACCGGCGCGAGCGACTTGCCGGCCACGAACCAGCCGCCGACCGCGGCGACGGCGAGGCTGCAGGCGACGCCGAAGAGCATGAACGCCAGCAGGCCGTGGAGAGCGTCCTCCTCGGGCTCCATCGACCGGGCCACCTGCACGACCAGGGACGGGCTCAGCTGCTTCGAATAGATCCGCTGCGTCACACCGTGGCGCTCGATCGTGCGCATGTCCGACCCGGTCGCGATCGCGGCCAGGGCGGACGGGCGGTTGGAGGGGGTGCCGTTGCTGCGCGCGGGCGCTCCCGATCCGTCGCTGTAGGAGACGTTGTACGAGGCCCCGTAGGTGGCGGCGCTCGCGGCGTCGATCCCGCCCTTCTCGTACTTCGCCTCGACGCGGCCGGCGGTCACGTGCAGGCCGTGGTCGACGTTCGTGCGCAGCTGGTGCTCCTCGAGCTGGTAGACGGCCGTGCCCAGGGCGAGCAGGAACAGCGCGAGCGCCCCCACGTACCAGGCCGTCAGGCGGATGCGGGTGCTGGTGAACACCGCAGCTGCTCTCAGTCAGCGCGCCGGAAGGCGTAGCCCAGGCCGCGCACCGTGCGGATCGGGTCGTGCTCGGCGCCGGCCTTCCTCAGCTTGCGGCGCACGTAGTGGACGTAGATGTCGACGACGTTCGAGGCGGGCTCGAAGCCGTCGCCCCACACCTGCTCGCGCAGCTGGTCGCGGGAGAGGACGACGCCCGGGTTGCGCATCAGATATTCGAGCAGGGCGAGCTCGGTGCCGGTCAGCTCGACCGTGGTGCCGTTCACGCGGAGCTCGCGGGCGGAGGTATCGAGCTCGAGCGGGCCCGACTGCAGGACCTCCGGCTCGAGCTTGCCCCGGCGGTGGACCGCGCGCAGGCGGGCCTGCAGCTCGGCCAGGGAGAACGGCTTGGCCAGGTAGTCGTCGGCGCCGACGTCGAGCCCCTCGATGCGGTCGGCCACCGCGCCTCGGGCGGTCAGCATGATGATCGGGACGGCGTTGCCGTCGTCGCGCAGCCGGCGGCAGACCTCGATGCCCGAGAGCCGCGGCAGCTGCAGGTCGAGCACAAGCGCGTCGTGGGCGCGCGTGCGGGCCATGCGCAGGCCCTCGTCGCCGTCACCGACGATGTCGACCGTGTGCCCGCTGGATTCGATCGACTTGCGCAGGATCCGTGCCAGCGGCCGGTCGTCCTCGACCACCAGGATATGCATGTCACAAGCCTAGCGATGTGCGATTGGCCGGTTCCAACCCAGAACGCCGCACCAAGCGGGGTCAGACCCCTTTTGGTGCGCCCGCCACCGCGGCGCAAACCGCGGCGATGAACTCGTGGAGCGCCGCCGGCCCGCCCGCCTCGGCCACCTCGATCGCCTTCGAGCCGATGATCACCCCGTCGGCGCCCGCAGCGAGCGCGGCCACCGCGTGCTCCGGCGCGGCGATCCCGAAGCCCACGAGCAGCGGCAGGTCGGTGTGCGCGCGCACGCGCTCGGCCAGCCCGGCGACCCGGTCGGAGAGCCGCGCGCGGGCGCCGGTGATCCCGGCCACCGAGACGAGGTACACGAACCCGCCGGCATGGGCGCAGGCGAGCCCGATCCGGTCGTCGGCGGAGGTCGGCGCGAGCAGTGGCACCAGGTCGAGGCCGTGCTCGCGGCAGCCCGCCACAAGCTCGCCGGCCTCGTCGGCCGGCACGTCGGGCACGATCAGGCCGTCCGCGCCCGCGGCCGCCGCGTCGGCGCAGAAGCGGCCCTCGCCGTAGGCCATCACCGGCGCGGCATAGGTCATCGGCACGAGCGGCACGGCCCCACGCGCACGCACCTCGCGCAGCACCTCGAGCGCCCGCCGGGTGGTCATGCCGGCGGCCAGTGACCGCTGTCCCGCCCGCTGGACCGTCGGCCCGTCGGCGAGCGGGTCGGAGTAGGGGATGCCGATCTCGAGCAGGCCCGCACCCGCGCCGACGGCGGCCTCGGCCAGCTCGGCGGTGTCGGCATCCGCCATCAGGTACACCGACACGACCGGCGGAGACAGCCTCATCCCTGCTCGACCGCCTCGACGGTGTCCACGTCCTTGTCGCCGCGGCCGGAAAGGCCCACGAGCCACACCTCGCCGGGCTTCGCGCTGCGCACCGCGAGCGCGAGGGCGTGCGCCGACTCGAGCGCCGGGATGATGCCCTCGCGCTCGCACAGCAGGTGGAACGCCCCGAGCGCCTCGGCGTCGGTGACCGGCTCGTAGGAGGCCCGGCCGGAGTCCTTCAGGTAGGAGTGCTCGGGGCCGACACCGGGGTAGTCGAGCCCCGCCGAGATGGAGTGGCTTGCGAGCACCTGGCCGTCGTCGTCGGCGAGCACGTAGGAGCGCGACCCGTGCAGCACCGACACGCGCCCCTTCGACAGCGTGGCCGCGTGGCCGCCGGCGTCGCCGCCGGCCTCGGCCCCGCACAGGCGCACCGAGGCGTCGTCCAGGAACGGATGAAAGAGGCCGATCGCGTTCGATCCCCCGCCGACGCAGGCGCAGACGGCGTCCGGCAGCCGGTCTTCGCGCTCGAGGATCTGGGCGCGGGCCTCGCGGCCGATCACGGCCTGCAGGTCGCGCACGAGCATCGGGTAGGGGTGGGGGCCGGCGGCCGAGCCGATCAGGTAGTGGGTGCTCTCGACGTTCGTGATCCAGTCGCGGATGGCCTCGTTCATCGCGTCCTTGAGCGTGCTCGCGCCGGCGCTCACCGGGACGACCTCGGCGCCGAGCATGTGCATGCGAACGACGTTGGGGTGCTGGCGGCGGATGTCCTCCTCGCCCATGTACACGTGGCAGTCCAGGCCGAAGCGGGCGCACACCGTCGCCGCGGCCACGCCGTGCTGCCCGGCACCGGTCTCGGCCACGATCCGGCGCTTGCCGAGGCGCACAGCGAGCAGCGCCTGGCCGACGGCGTTGTTGATCTTGTGCGCGCCGGTGTGGTTCAGGTCTTCGCGCTTGAGCCAGAAGCGGGCGCCGGTTCCGTCGCCGACGCGCTCGGCCAGGTAGAGCGGCGTCGGCCGGCCGACGTAGTCGCGGCCCAGGCGCTCGACCTCGGCGGCGAAGGCCGGGTCGGCGCGGGCCGCCGCGTAGCCCGCTGCGAGCTCGTCCAGGGCGCCCATCACGGTCTCGGGGACGAACCGGCCGCCGAAGTCGCCGAACCGGCCGCGCTCGTCGGGGTAGGTGGTGTTCACGAGGCCTCCTTTGCGGTGCGCACGAACGCCGTCACGAGGTCGTGATCCTTGACGCCGGGAGCAGACTCGACCCCGCGCGAGGTGTCGACCGCCCAGGGCCGGGCGACGGCGATTGCGTCGGCGACGTTGCCGGGGTGCAGGCCTCCGGCGAGCATCACCGGCTGGCGGGTGCGGGCCGCCCGCTCCCAGTGGCTGTGGAGCTCCCCGGCCTCGGGGCGCGATCCGTACGGCAGGTCGAGCAGCACCGGCACGTCGTCGGGCACCCCTGCCGGCGGCTCGCCGCGGGCAGCGACGATCGTGTCACGGAAGTCTGCGGGAACGTCATAGGTCTGGATCAGATCAAACCCCTGCATGGACCGGGGCCTGGCCCCAGCCTCGCTGGGGCCAGGCCCCTTCGGCCCGCCGTCGATCACCGCCACGGTCTTCACGCCCGCGGGGACGCGGGCGGCCAGGGCGCGGGCGCGGTCGCGGTCGACGTAGCGCGGCGTCTCGGGCACGAGCACGAACCCGACCATGTCGGCGCCGGCGGCGACCGCGGCGTCGACATCCTGCTCACGGGTGAGGCCGCAGATCTTGACGAGCGTCACCGCGGCACCCCGGTGAGCTCAGCGAGCAGCTCGGGCCGGCGCATCAGCGCGGTTCCGACCAGCACGGCGTCGGCCCCCGCGGCGCGGGCGGCCGCGACGTCGGCGCGCGCGGAGATGCCCGACTCCGCCACCCGCACGACCGAGCCGGGCAGCGCCGCCACGAGCTCGAGCTGGCGGTCGCGGTCGATCGCAAGCGTGTCCAGGTCGCGCGCGTTCACGCCGACGACGCGGGCCTCGAGCGCGACCGCCCGCTCCACCTCGGCCGCCGTGTGCGCCTCGACGAGCGCGTCCATGCCCAGGAGCTCGGCCGCCTGCAGCAGCCGGCGGGCCTCGTCGTCGGTCACCATCGCCAGGATCACGAGGATCGCGTCGGCGCCGGCCAGCCGCTGGGCGGCGACCTGCTGGGGGAAGACGGTGAAGTCCTTCGCCAGCGCCGGCAGCGCGGCGGCCCGGCGGGCGGCGGTCAGGTCGTCGAGGCTGCCGGCGAAGTCGCGCTCGGCGCAGAGCACCGACATCGCCGCCGCGCCGCCGGCGGCATAGGTGCGTGCCGTTGCGGGCACGTCGGCCGTCGGCGCGATCGCGCCCTGCGACGGCGACGCCCGCTTGATCTCGGCGATCACGGCGACGGCGGGCCCGGCCGCGAGCGCGTCGGCAAAGCCGCGGGCGGGCTCGGGCGCGTCGCGGCGGATGTCGCCGGAGAGGCGGGCCAGGTAGCCGCTCATCCGGCCACCGGCGCCCGGTCACGGGTGAACGCCACGAGCTCCTGGAGCTTGGTGAGCGCCGCGCCGGAATCGATGGTCTCGACCGCGAGGTCGATGCCGGACTCCAGCTCGGCGACGACCCCGCCAACCAGCAGCGCGGCCGCCGCGTTCAGGATGACCGCATCGCGGCGCGGGCCGCGCTCGCCGTCGAACACGGTCAGGATGACGGCGGCGTTCTGGGCCGGGTCGCCGCCGCAGCGCAGGTCGTCGGGGCTGCCCGGGCCTGGCCCGGTCGAGAGCGGGCTGGGATCGAGCGTGTAGGTGCGCACCTCGCCGCCGCGCACCTCCGAGACGAGGTTCTCGCCGGTCGGGGTGAGCTCGTCCAGGCCGCCGGCGCCGTGCACCACCATCGCGTGCTCGGCGCCGAGCTTTTGGAGCACCTGCGCGATCGGCTCCACCAGGCTCTCGGCGTACACGCCGACCACCTGCCGGCGGGCGCCGGCCGGGTTCGTGAGCGGCCCGAGCAGGTTGAACACCGTGCGGATGCCGAGCTCGCGCCGCACCGGCCCGACGTGGCGCATGGCCGGGTGGTGGGCCTGCGCGAACAGGAACCCGAAGCCGACGGAGTCGATGCACTCGGCGACATCGTCGGGGGCGAGGTCGATGCGCACGCCGAGCGCCTCGAGCACGTCGGCGGAGCCGGTCCGCGACGACATGGCCCGGTTGCCGTGCTTGGCCACGGTGGCGCCGGCGGCGGCCGCGACGAGGGCGGCCGATGTCGAGATGTTGAACGTGTTCAGGCCGTCGCCGCCGGTGCCGCACGTGTCGACCAGGTCGGGCCGCGACGGCCGCGCCGGGGTCACGTGCGCGCGCATCGCCCGGGCGCAGCCGGCGATCTCGTCGGGCGTCTCGCCCTTCATCCGCAGGGCGACGAGAAACGCGGAGATCTGCGTCTGCGACGCGTCGCCGCTCATCACCTGCATCATGGCGATGTGCGTCTCCTCGCCCGAGAGGTCGCGGCCCTCGACGAGCGTCTTGATGGCATCGGTGATCACGGCCGCGTCCCCTCCATCGCCAGGAAGTTTCCGATCAGTGTGCGCCCGTGCGGGGTCAGCACCGACTCGGGGTGGAACTGTACGCCGTGCACCGCATACGCCCGGTGGCGCACGCCCATAACCTCGCCGTCGGGCGTGCGTGCGGTCACCTCCAGGTCGGCGGGCACCGCGCCGACGACGGCCAGCGAGTGGTAGCGGCCGGCCTCGAACGGGCTCGGAATGCCGGCGTAGAGCGGCGAGCCGTCGTGGCTCACCTGGTCGGGCTTGCCGTGCACGATCCGGCCGGCGCGGTCGACGGTGCCGCCGTAGAGCTCGCAGATCACCTGGTGGCCGAGGCACACGCCGAGGACGGGGATGCGGCCCGCGGCCCGCCCGATCAGGGCGGCCGAGACGCCGGCGTCGGCCGGCGTGCCGGGGCCTGGGGAGACGACCAGGTGGGTCGGCGCCCACCCGTCGACCGCATCAGCCGAGACCGCGTCGTTTCGCTCCACCCGCACCTCGGCGCCGGCCGTGGCGATGTAGTCGACCAGGTTGTAGGTGAACGAGTCGTAGT
>DASXOR010000222.1:0-11033 GCA_036494095.1 Gaiellales bacterium
GCGAGCGTCGCGGCGATGGGCGCCGCAACCGAGGCCTTCGCCTGGATGACGCGCCACCGCGAGCATCCGCTGGCAAAGGCGATGCAGCGGCCCGGCTACGAGCTGCAGCGGGTCGCGGCCACCCGCGAGCCGAGCGCCGACGAGCTCGAGGTGGCCGAGGCCGCGCTGCATGAGGTGCTGCGGCTCGAGGGCGCCGAGTCCTGAGCGCGGCTGGGGACTGTCCCCGGTGACCGAGGACAGTCCCCGCCTCTCACTCGCTCACCCGCAGCCGGGCGTGCGCCGGATGCTGCTCGTGAACGCGCCCTGCGTGCGCGGCCCGACCCGGCCCCACTGGCGGTTGCCGCCGAAGGTGTTGCCGTTGCGCATGTTCCCGAACTCCCACACGCAGGCACCGTCGACGCGCGCGCGCGTCCAGAACGGGTAGAAGTGCCCCGGCCCATCCGGCGGCACCACGCACCCGCTGCCGGTGGTGAGGTTACAGGCGCTCTCGCTCGGGCTGAGGTCGGTCACGAACTGGACCTTGCCGTAGCTCTGCCCCCCACTCGCCGGCGTCATCTGCTCGAACGGCGTCGGGTGCCGGTTGGGATGCACGGACGTCGGCCAGTCGGTGCGGTAGGACGTGCCGTCGAAGTCCAGGTCGCCGACGGCGCCGAAGAACACGTCGCAGCCCGTCACCTGGTTGGGCGGCGCCGCCCCGCCGTGGGTGTCGCCGCGGAAGTAGCAGGGCGAGTCGTTCGGCTCCTGGCTCTGCGGTGTGTCGCCGGGCGCGTCGGCCTCGTACGGGCCGTGGCAGACGTTGAAGTAGTGGTCGGTGAACGGGCCGTCGGTGAACGTGCTGCGCCGTGTCAGCGTGGTGCATGGCTCGAAGTGGCCGATCTCGAACTGGGTGTTGATGTTGTACGGACCGAAGCCCCACGGCACGATGTTCCCCGCCTTCGCGCTCGAGTACTCGGGCTCGAAGTTGAACGGGGTGCCGCTGCAGTCGGCGATGCTCGTGTTCTTGAAGCCGTTCGCAGCCGAGGCGACCATGACGCCGCTTTGGCCGGTCGTGAGGTCGTGCTCGCGCACCTTGAAGGCGTGCCCTCCCGGCACCTTCGCATCGAACATGTGGATCACAAGCCTGTCGCCCTGGTTCATCATGAGCGTCTGGGCGTTGGGCGTGAACGTCTGCAGGTCGGACTCCTGCGGGCTCGGCGGACCCACGGGGACGCCGTTGCGCTGGATGAACGCGAAGTTCACGGGCTCGATGCAGTTGTTGTTGCAGGTGCCTGCGGCGTCGCACTCGACGCTGTCGATGGTGAGGGCCGAGCACCAGTGCGTGTTGTCGCAGCTGATCGAGTCGTCAAACGGCGCGAACCCCGGTGGATAGAACTGCAGCTCCATGAACGCGTTGCCGCCGCCGGGGAAGCTCCCGTGCGGCGCGTTCGCGTCGGAGCGGGGCGTACACGGCACCTGCGGGTCGGACTTGGGGTCGCAGAGGTTCATCGAGAACCACGGTGCAAGCGAGAGCTCGAACGTGTGCGTGACGTCGCTGCCCGGGTGCCCGGTCGTCGGCAGCGCCTTCGGCTCGACGGGCAGCCGCTCCGTCCAGGTGACGTCGCTGCCCGAGCCCGGCTTCGACGAGATGAACCGCAGCGACGGCTCGTCGTGCCCGATGTAGTGGCCGTGATCCTCGAACCGCTGATGGTTGAGAGCAGGGTCCGCGCAGACCAGCGTCGGCTTCACCGAGCGCTGGATGGGGCTGAAGCCGTTGCAGTCGAGCTCGCCCACGGCGTTCGGCCGCACGTGGGCGGCGGGCCGGGACGCACCGGCCTCGCCCGTTCCCGCACCGACGAGGACGATGGTCGCCATCACCCCCGTCCAGGCCGCGATCCGCGCCCGTGACCGTCGCGTCTCCAATCCGAACATCGCCCCTCCCCCTTCTCGACGCCGAACCGCGTCAGCATACGCCGGTTCGGCGGCGGGGCGCAGCTATCCCGCTCACCAAACCGGCTGTACGCTCGAGGCGGTGGACTGGATCAATCGGCGCAACCTGCACGACTGGCTGCATATCGCGGTGCGCTGGCTGCACGTCGCCGTCGGCTGGCTGCACGGCTTCCTGATCGACTGGGGCATCTTCATCCTGCTCGGCCTGCTGTGCTGGCTGACGTGGAAGTTCATCTCGATGATGCCGAACGTGAAGCCGAAGCAGCTCGACGCGCACACGGACTCGAGCGTGCGCTGGGACGACGTCGCCGGCGTCGAGGAGGTGCGGGCGGAGCTCGAGGAGGTGGTCGAGTTCCTGAAGGACCCGGCCCGGTTCGCGAAGCTCGGCGCGCGGGTGCCGAAGGGCGTGCTCCTGTACGGGCCCCCGGGGACGGGCAAGACCCTGCTGGCGAAGGCGGTCGCGCACGAGTCCGAGGCCAACTTCTACTTCCAGAGCGCCTCGTCGTTCGTCGAGATGTGGAGCGGGCTCGGGGCTGCCCGGATCCGCCGCCTGTTCCAGACGGCGCGCAAGAACCAGCCGGCCATCATCTTCATCGACGAGCTGGACGCGGTCGGCCGCCACCGCGGCAGCGGCGGGCCCGGTGGCGGCAGCCAGGAGCACGACCAGACCCTGAACCAGCTCCTGGTCGAGATGGACGGCTTCGCCGAGAGCGACAGGCTCGTGATCATCGGCGCCTCCAACCAGCTCGCCGCGCTCGACACCGCCCTCCTTCGCCCCGGCCGGTTCGACCGTCACATCGGCGTCTCCCCGCCCGACCTGAAAGGCCGTGAGCAGATCATGGAGGTGCACACCCGCGGCAAGCCGCTCGGCGAGGGCGTGCGCCTGGGTGAGGTCGCCCGGCAGACGTCCGGCCTCACCGGGGCGGACCTCGCGAACATCTGCAACGAGGCGGCCATCTCGGCGGGCCGCTCCGACCGCGATCACATCGTCCAGGCCGACTTCGACTACGCGCTCGAACGCGTGGTGGCGGGCCTGCAGCAGCGCAAGCTCATCACCGACAAGGAGAAGCGCGTGATCGCCTACCACGAGGCGGGGCACGCGCTCGTCGCCCGGCTGATGGGCGACGCCATGCAGCTGCACAAGGTCACGATCGTGCCGCGCGGACAGGCCCTCGGGTACACGATGAACCTGCCCGAGGAGGACCGCTACCTGCAGTCGACCGAGGAGCTGCGCGACTGGCTGAAGGTGATCCTGGCCGGACGGGCCGCCGAGCAGGTCGTCTTCGGTCGGATCACGAACGGCGCCGCGAACGACCTCGAGCGGGCCACCGCGATCGCGCGGGCGATGGTGTTCGAATGGGGCATGGCCGAGTCGATGCCCCACCAGCAGGTGCGGGCTGACAACTACGCGCTGTCCGAGGAGACCAAGCGCCTGCGCGACGGCGAGCAGCGCGGGATCACCGACGCCGCCTACCGCGACGCGCTGCGCCTGGTCGAGCATCACCGCGAGTACCTCGACCGCCTCGCCCATGCGCTGCTTGCGACCGAGACGCTCGAGCGTCCCGAGATCGACCGACTGCTCGACGGCCTCGAGCCGGAGTCCAACTCGTCGCTCGACATCGGCGTCGAGGCGGTGCTGGCCGTGCGCCCACCCGACCGCCCCGTCTGACCGGGACGCCGCGGGCCGTGCCGGCCGTACTGGTGACATGAGCCTCGCTGCCGCTTCCAGATGCTGCGCCGGCACGCTGTTCGCGGGCGCGGCAGGCCTGCTCGTGGCGGCGCCGGCGCTGGGTGGCCCGCGGCGCGGACGGTGCGGGTGAGCGTGGGTACCGGCGGGGCGCAGTCGAATGGAGCGAGCGTCGGCGAGGCCGTGTCCGCCGGAGGCCGCCTGGTCGCGTCCACCTCGAACGCGACCGACCTCGTCCCCGGCGCCACGGCCGCGGCCGCCCAGGTCTACCTGCGCAACTTCGCAACGGGCCGCACGGTGCTCCTGAGCAAGGACGGCGCGGGAATCGAGGGCCGGGGATCGGTCGACTCGTTCGGCCTCGGCATGTCGGGGGACGGCGGGGAGGTCGTGTTCGGGAGCGCCGCGCCGAACCTCGTACCGGGCCACGGAAACGGCGCGGACGACGTCTTCGTGCACGACGGCCGGGCGGGCGTGACCCGGCTCGTCGGCCGGTCGTCGGCGGGCGCCCAGGGCAACGGCACGAGCGGCTTCGGGGTGATCTCGGCGGACGGCCGCTGAACGGCAGGAGCTTCCCGGTGGCGATCTCGCGCCACGGCCGCGACGTCGCGTTCGACTCCGTCTCGGCGAACATCGTCCCGGGCACACACCTCGGCCGGACGGTCGTCTACGTGCGCGACATGGCCCGGCACGTCACCACCCGCGTCGGTCCCGCCGGCGCCGGAGCGCCGTGCTACGGGACGAGCATGACGCCCCGACGGGCGCTCGGTGGTCTTCGACAGCAAGGCGGGGAACATCGTCTGCGGGGACACGAACGCCGCGGAGGATGTCTTCGTCGCCGACCGCGTCACGCACGCCGTGACGCGTGTGAGCGTCGCGACCGGCGGGGCCGAGCAGCACGGCACGGGCGACACCTTCCTCGAGGGTGGCAGCGTCTCGGCGGCCGGCGGCCGGGTTGCATTCGCGTCGCTCGCCCGCGACCTCGTCCCGGCGGACACGAACGCCGTCTACGACGTCTTCGTCCGCGACCTCCGAGGCGGCGCGACCGTGCGGGTGAGCGCAGCGGCGGCGGGCGGGCAGGGCGACCACCGCAGCCTGGACGCGCGCATCTCCGCCGGCGGGCGCGTCGTGGCCTACCGGTCGGTCGCGCGGAACCTGGTCGCGGGCGACACGAACGGCCGGCCCGACATCTTCAGCGGCCGGCCGCTGCGGTCCTGATCGAAGCCGAGGCGGCTCAGGCGGTCGTGCCGCCGTCGGCGGATGTGTCCGCCGCCCCGGCATCGCCGGCGGCCGGCTCCGAGACCTCTTCGGCCGAGCTCTCGACCGTGTCCGACGGGGCCCCGGCCTCGGCGTGGCCGTCGTTCTTCAGCGCTGCGATCTCCTGCTCCTTCGCGGCGATCTGCCCGCGCAGGTCGGCGATCTTCGCCGCCGCCCCGGCCAGCTCGCCCGACCGCTCGGCCAGCGCGTTTGCCTCGGACAGGTTGTAGGCCTCCCGGCCGAACTCGTTCAGCGCGTCGCGCTCCTCGCCGTGCAGGTTGCGCAGCTGCACCTGGAGCTGGCCGACCTTCGCCACCTCCTGCGTCTTCTCGGCGACCGTCGAGGCGACACCGCTCGCCTCCTGCATGAGCTTGTCCAGGAATCCCATTGCCGTCCCCCTCGTTGGGTGTTCTCGTAGGATGCCGTCCAGTGCACCCGCGAGGGATTCATCATATCGGCCATGCCGTGGACGACCTGCCGGGCGCCGTGGACACCTACACCCGCCTGTTCGGGGCCGTGGTCGAGCACCGCGAGGTCGTCCCCGGCCAGGGAGTCGAGGCGGTCACGGTGATGATCGGAGCGGATCGCATCGAGCTGCTGTGGCCGCTCGCGGCCGACACGCCGGTCGGCCGGTTCATCGAGAGCCGCGGCCCGGGGATGCATCACGTCGCCTACCTGGTCGACGACATCCACGCGTCGCTGCGCGAGGCCGAGGCGGCGGGGGCGGAGCTGATCGACACCGAGCCGCGCGCGGGGCTGTTCGGGCTGCAGGTGGCATTCATCCATCCCGGCAGCGTCGCCGGGGTGCTGGTCGAGTACGTCCAATACTGAAGGAGACGGTCATGGCTGCTGACGTGACGAGGGTGGAGATCGGATTCGACGGCGGACTGATCGTGATCACGAAGATCGCGGCGAAGGAATGGGACGCGCTGCAGACCACGCTCCAGGCCGGGAAGGGCGTCGCCCAGTTCAGCGGCGACGACGACTCCACCTACCTCGTGGACGTCTCCAAGATCAGCTACGTCAAGCACGAGACGCACGTCGGGCGGGTGGGCTTCTGACCGACCGCGCCGGGAGGTGGCGGCACCCGCGGCTCGACCGGGTCGTCGAGCCGTACACGCGGGCCGGGAACAACGGCCTCTTGTGGGTGGCGATCGGCCTGCGCTCGGGCCGGCCCGTGCGCGTGGCCGCGACGGTGTGGGGCACCCTGGCCGTGAACTTCGCCGTCAAGAGCACGGTGCGCCGCGAGCGGCCGCTGGCGGCGGAGGTGGCGACGCTCGTCCGTGCCCCCTCCTCGTCGTCGTTTCCCTCCAGCCATGCGGCGATGTCGACCGCGGCGGCGATCGCGCTCACCGCCGCCCGGCCGCGGTTGGCGCCGCTGTGGGTGGCGATGGCGGTGGCGATGGCGTGGAGCAGGGTGTATGCCGGCGTGCACCATCCCGGCGACGTGGTCGCCGGCGTGGCGCTCGGCGCGGTCACCGGCACCGTCGCGACGGCGATCTGATGGCGGGGGTCGAGGTCGCCCTGGTCGGCCTGCCGAACAGCGGCAAGTCGACGCTCTTCAACGCGCTCACGGGCGGCGGCGCGGCCGTCGCCCCGCACATGTTCTCGACCATCGAGACCGTCCACGGCGTCGCCGCCGTGCGCGACCCGCGCCTCGACGCGCTCGACGCGGTCGCGAGCTCGCGGTCGGGCAAGATCGTGCCGGCGACGCTCGAGGTGGTGGACATCGCCGGCCTCGTCCGCGGGGCTTCCCACGGCGAGGGCCTCGGCAACCAGTTCCTCGGCAACCTGCGCAACACCGACGCGGTCGTGCACGTCCTGCGCTGCTTCGGCGACGAGTCGGTCGCCCACCCGGCGGGCAGGATCGATCCGGGTGACGACGCCGATACGATCGAGCTCGAGCTGATCTTCGCCGACCTGGCGGCGATCGAGCGCCGGGCCGAGCGCGTCGGCAAGGCCGCGAAGGGCGGCGAGAAGGCGGCGACGGCCGAGCGGGACGCCCTCGAGGGGCTGCGCGAGTGGCTCGAGGAGGGCAAGCCGGCGCGCACCTGCGCCGTCGAGATCCCGGTCACGGTCGATCTGCTGACCGCCAAGCCGAGCCTGTACGTCGCCAACGTCGACGACGCGGGCGAGGCCGAGCAGGTGGCTGCCCTGCACGCGTTCGCGGCGGAGCGGGGCACCGAGTGCATCCCTCTGAACGCCAAGATCGAGGCGGAGCTGCGCGAGCTGCCCGATGCCGACGCCGAGGCATTCCTGCAGGATCTCGGCATCGAGCGGCCCGCGCTCGACCTGGTCACGCTGGCCGCCTACCGCCTGCTCGATCTGATCCCATTCTTCACCACCGGCCCGAAGGAGACCCGGGCCTGGACGATCCGGCGCGGCCGAAACGCCCAGCAGGCCGCAGGCCGCATCCACTCCGACCTCGAGCGCGGGTTCATCCGGGCCGAGGTGATCGAGTGGGACAGGCTGGTCGAGGCCGGCTCGGAGGCCGAGGCCAAGAAGCGCGGCTGGGTGCGGGTCGAGGGCCGTGACTACGTCGTGGCCGACGGCGACACGCTGAACATCCGCTTCAATGTGTGAGCCATGCTGATCGGGGCGCACTCGATCCTCTTCGCGGACGACCCCGGCGCGGCGCGGGCGTTCTTCCGCGACGTGCTCGGGCTCCCGGCTGTGGACGCGGGCGGCGGATGGCTGATCTTCGCGCTTCCACCGGCCGAGGCGGCCGTGCACCCGGGGCCGGCCGGGGAGTGCCGCCTCTACCTGATGTGCGACGACATCGCGGCCACGATGGCCGACCTGGAGCGCAAAGGGGCCGAGTTCACGGCGCCCGTACGCCGTGAGCGCTGGGGGCTCGTGACGGGCGTGCGCGTCCCCGGCGCGGGCGAGATCGGCCTCTACCAGCCGACCCATCCCAGTCCGCTGCCCGAATCGGCCTGAGCGTCATCCGCGCTGGGCGGTGGGCAGGATCAGCACCTCGCTGACGTCCACGTGCGCCGGCTGGTCGAGCGCCCACATCACGGCTCGAGCGATGTCGTCGGGCTCGAGCCGGCCCTCGGCAGGGCTCTCGAAGAACGGCGTCTCGACGCCGCCCGGCTCGATCAGGGTCACCCGGATCGCGGTGTTTTGGTGCATCTCGCGCAGCTCGCCGCGCAGGCCCTGTCCGATCCCCGTGACCGCGAACTTGGTGGCGGAGTAGAGCGATCCCGGCAGCGATCGCCGCCCGGCGATCGAGCTCGTGAGCACGAAGTGGCCCTCGCCGCGCTCGAGCAGGTGGGGCAGCGTGGCCCGGATCGTGAGCGCGACCCCGAGCACGTTCGTGAGCACCATCGCCCGCCAGTGCTCGACCGTCGCCTCCGTGAAGCCGCGCGTGGCTCCGAAACCGGCATTCGCGAAGACGATGTCGATGCGGCCGAACCGCTCGAGGGCCGCGTCGGCGGTCGCGGCCACCTGATCCCACTCGGTGACGTCGCAGGGCACGGCGACGGCGTGATCGGCGCCGAGCTCAGCGACGAGCGCATCGAGCTCCTGCCGCCGCCGCGCCGCCAGCACGACCCGATCGCCCGCCGCGACGGCGCGGCGCGCCGTCGCCGCGCCAATCCCGCTCGAGGCCCCGGTGATCAGCATCACGCGTGACTTACCGGTGCCAGGCACCGCTATTCACGGCCCTTCGCCGACGGCGCCGAGAGGGCCTCGCCGAGCCGGGCGTCGAGCGTGTTCGCGTGGTGCAGTGCGATCGCCTCGGGCGTCTCCAGCCGTCGGCCCTCGATGGGGCCGTGATGACCGGCGACGGCGTTCAGAAGCGGCAGCAGCACCTCGTCGGCGAGGCCCACCTCGCGGGCGGCGGCGTCGATCATGCGCACGCCGGCGAGCACGTGCCCGATCATGCGGCCCTCGTCGGACACCGCGATCGTCACGCCGGGCCGGAACGTCTCGGTGCGGCCGGCGTCGTGCAAGAGCGCGGCGGTGATCAGGAGATCCGCGTTCAGGCGCGGATGCAGCTGCCCCGCCTCGCGGCAGAGCGTCGCCACGGCCACCGTGTGCTCGAGCAGCCCCCCGGCGTAGTCGTGGTGCGTCTCGGCCGCGGGCGCCGAGCGCAGGCGCTCGCGGAAGCGCCCGTCTGCCAGGAAGCGGTCGAGCAGCCCCCGCAGGCCCGGGTGGGTGATCTCGCCGGCCAGGAACTCCATGAAGCCCTCGAGTGTCTCGGCGTCGCGGCGGGCGCCGGGCACGAGGTCGAGCGGATCGCCCGCCTCGATCTTCTCCAGGTCGCGCACCGCGATCTGGAGCCGGCCGCCGTAGCTCTCCACGCGGCCGAGCACCCGCACCGTGTCGCCCTGGTCGAACCGCGCGCCGAGCAGGTTGACGTCGTTCCAGACGACGCCCGGCACGCGCCCGGTACGGTCGGCCAGCTCCATCGACAGGAACGGGTCGCCGTTTCGGGTGTGGCGGCGCTGCTTGCGCTGCACAGCGAATGTGGCGTCGACGAGCGTCCCCTCGCTCAGGTCGGCCACATAGGTGTCCCCCGCCATCAGCGGACACTGTATCCGGCGGCGGTCACGGCCTCTCCAACGGTACGGTGTTTGTCACATCTCAACGCACAGAGGGTTCCGCCGATCCACGGCACGAACCTGTGGACGGCGGCCTCCGTTCGAAAGGCGTTCGTTTCGTGGGGCGGCTCCGTGCCGCGACACCGGCTCGGGGAGACCGTAGTCGCGTCGGTGAAGGCGTGGCGCGGTGCCCGAGGCGGCCGACACTAGACTGCCGCGGATGGCATCCGGCCCGGCCCCCGAAGCGCCGCTGCGCCCTCTGCGGGCGCTGCGCTATGACCCCTCCCGCGTGCGCCTGGACGACGTCGTCGTCCCGCCGTACGACGTCATCGGACCGGCCGATCGTGACCGCTACGCGGCGCGCAGCGAGTACTCGGCCGTCCACCTCGTGCTGCCCGACTCGGCCAGCCGCGCCGGCCGGCTCTTCTACGACTGGCGCCAGTCGGGGATCCTCGTCCAGGATGCCGAGCCGGCGCTCTGGTGGCACGTGCAGGACTACGTCGGCCCGGACGGCGCCGAGGGCAGCCGGTCGGGGTTTCTCGCGGCCGTGCGGCTGTCTGACTACTCCGAGGGCCGGGTGCGGCCGCACGAGCAGACGCACGCGTCGGCGCGGGCGGGCCAGCTCGAGCTGACCCGATCCGTGTCCGCGAACCTCTCGCCCGTGTTCGGGCTCTACGACGATCCGTCCAGCGGCCCCCGCGACGCGCTGCGGCCGCACGCGGCCGGGGCGCCCGCGATGCAGATGCGCGACGACGACGGCACGACCCACCGCTTCTGGCCGGTGACCGACGCGGCGGCGATCGCCGCGGTGAGCGATGCGATGGCCGGCCGCAACATCGTCATCGCCGACGGCCATCACCGCTACGAGACGGCCCTTGCCTACCGCAACGAGCGCCGAGTCCGCGACGGCGACCCGGGCGCAGACCGGCCGTACGACTTCATCCTCATGCACCTCGTGAACCTGGAGGGCGAGGGGCTCGTCATCTACCCGACGCATCGCGTCGTCATGGGCCGCCGCCAGGTCACCGACGAGGTGCTGCACGCCTTCGACGTCTCCGAGATCGACGCTCCGCCGGCCCAGGTGGAGGAGGCGCTCGGCCAGGTGCCGACCGACACCGTCGCCTTCGCGGTGTGGCGTGGAGCCGGCCGCCCCGCCCTGCTCTGCAAGCTGCGCGACCGGGCCGCCGTCAGCATGGCGATGTCGAGCGCCGCCGCACCGGTGAAGAGGATCGACTCCGCGGTGCTCGAGGCCGTCGTGCTCGCGCCGCTTCTGGGCCTGCTCGATCCGGCCCAGTTCGCCACCACCGACAGCATCCACTACGTCCGCGAGCTGGGAGCGGCCACCGCGCCGGTCGATCAGGGCGACGCGTCGGCCGCGTTCCTCTTGCGCGCCCCCACGGTGGATCAGGTGCGCGCCGTCGCCGCCGCCGGCGCCGTCATGCCGCAGAAGTCGACCTACTTCTTCCCCAAGCTGCACTGCGGCTTCCTGATCAATCCGCTGGACGCGTGATGCGGGCAGCGTGGCTCGACTTCTGCCGCCGCGTGTCGGCGGATGTCGCGGTCGCGCTCGACGGCATGCCGACCCGCGACGACCGCGAGCCGGTGGTCGGCCGCGGGGA
>DASXOR010000223.1:0-36842 GCA_036494095.1 Gaiellales bacterium
GAGCCGGCGACGTAGCTCCACATCTTGTGCTCGCCGAACTGGGTCTCGGCGGACTGCGGCACCTGGATGCCGACGCCGACCGCGCCGAACAGGTAGGCGGCCTCGGCCATCTCCGAGAAGTCCCCGTCCTGAATCCGGGACACGTCGAGCGCGAGATACGCAGTGATCTTGTGGCGCACGCCGGCGGCATCGACGATCCCCGTTGCGCGGCGATAGCCGAGGGCGGCGCGCACGTTCGTGCCACGGTCGGTCGCATTGCCGCCCGGGGGGCCGGCGGTCGCGTTGAAGCCGGTCGTCGCCGAGTAGTCGGCGAGCACGCCGTCGGCGCTGAAGGTCGCCGGCTTGCCGGCGACCGTGCTCGTGAGGATGTGCTCGTGGGCCGCGCCGGCCCACACGCAGTCGCCCCACTGATCGTTGCCGAGCATGCCCCACAGCCCCGCGGTGACGACGTTGTCATAGCCCCAGTCGGCCGGAGGCGCCGGGAGGGGAACGGCCGGCTGCCGGTAGGTGCCGAACTTGAGGTCGCGCGGGTCGGCGGTCGCCGCCGTCTTGCCGTAGTGGAAGGTGGTCATGGCCCTGCCTCCTTCGATATGTGGGCGCCGAGTCTACCCCGGCGGCTGGTGCAGAAACGGGGTCAGACCCCGTTTGTCCACCTAGAGCGCCGCGCGCATCTGGCGGGCGAAGGCGAGCACGTGCGCGAGCGCGACGGTGCGCGCCGCCGCCGGGTCGGCGGCGGTGATCGCCGTGAGCAGCGCCCGGTGCTCGGAGACCGGGTCCTGCATCGGCGGCAGGCGGTCGAAGGTGACGTACCAGATCCGGATCGACATGTTCAGGTAGCGGTCGAGGTCGCGGGCGAGGTAGGGGTTGCGCGAGCAGCGATGCACGAAGCGGTGCACGCGCGCGTCGAGGTCGATCAGCGACGTCTGGCTGGAGGTGCCGTCGAGCTGCGTGAGCAGGTCGGCGATCTCGCGGCGGTCGCCCGCGTCGGCCAGCCGGGCCGCGCGCTCGGCCGCGTGCGGCTCGAGCTGCGCGCGCACGTCGGTGATGTCGGAGAGGCTCGTGATGTTCACGCTCGACGCGAATGTGCCCCGGCGCGGGTAGACGACGATCAGGCCCTCGAGGGCGAGCCGCCGCAGCGCCTCGCGCACCGGCGTGCGGCCCATGCCGAGGTCGCGGGAGAGCGCGTCCTCGTCGATGGCCGCCCCGGGCGCGATGGCGAGCGTGATCAGGCGGTCGCGCAGCGCCGCGTAGGCCCGGTCCGAGAGCAGGACGGACTCGTCATCCGCCCCGGTGGCAGGGCGCTTGCGTGCGGGCGACGGCTCTGATATATCAGTTGTCTACCAGACCGGAGGGGCGCGGGCAAGTGCGGCGCCCCCATTGGACGACCGAGGGAGGCCGCGGGATGAGCACGCTACCGGGACGCGCCCGCGCCGTGGTGATCGGCGCCGGGATCGTGGGCAATAGCGTCGCCTACCACCTCCACGAGCAGGGCTGGAGCGACCTTGTGCTGATCGACAAGGGGCCGTTCCCCAACCCCGGCGGCTCGACCGGGCACGCGTCGAACTTCATCTTCCCGGTCGATCACTCCAAGGAGATGACCGCGCTCACGGCCGACAGCGTGCGCCAGTACAAGGAGCTCGGCGTGTTCACGCGGAGCGGCGGCATCGAGGTCGCGCGCACCGAGGAGCGGATGCAGGAGCTTGCCCGGCGCATGTCCTCGGCGCTCGCGTGGGGAGTCGACGGCGTGTCGCTCGTGACTCCGGCGCAGATCAAGGCGATGGTGCCGTTCCTCGACGAGAGCATCCTGGTCGGCGGGTTCCACACCGAGGGGGTCGGCGTGGTCGACTCGCTGCGGGCGGGCACGCTCATGCGCGAGCGGGCGCAGGCCGCCGGCGCGCTCACCATCCAGGCCAACACGGAGGTGCTCGGCATCGACGTCGAGCACGGCGTCGTGCGCCGGGTGCGCACGACGCGAGGCGACATCGAGGCCGAGATCGTCATCATCGCCTCCGGCGTGTGGAGCCCCAGGCTGGCCCGGATGGCCGGGGCGTCGATCCCGCTCACGCCGGCCGTCCACCAGATGATCGACGTCGGCCCGGTGCCGCGCTTCGCCACTGCAAAGTCGCATATCGAGTACCCGATCGTGCGCGACATGGACACCAACATGTACGAGCGCCAGGACGGTGCCGGGCTCGAGATCGGCTCCTACGCTCACCGGCCGATCCTGCACGATCCCGAGGAGATCCCCTCGGTCGAGGAGGCCGCGCTCTCGCCGACGGAATTCCCGTTCACCCAGGCCGACTTCGAGCTGCAGATGGAGCACGCGCTCGAGCTCTGCCCCGAGATCGTCGGCGACGAGTCGGTGGGCGTGAAGTACGCGATCAACGGCCTGCTCTCGCTCACGCCCGACGGCATGCCGGTGCTGGGCGAGACGCCCGAGGTGAAGAACCTGTGGTCGGTGGCGGCGGTGTGGGTCAAGGAAGGCCCCGGCGTCGGCAAGTCGGTGGCCGAGTGGATGGTGCACGGCGAGTCCGAGATCGACCTGCACTCCTCCGACGTCGCCCGTTTCTGGGAGCACCAGAAGACGCGCGCACACGTGCGCGCGCGGGCGGCGGAGGGCTTCAACAAGACCTACGGCATCGTCCACCCGGGCGAGCAGTGGGCGTCGAACCGCGACGTGCGGCTGGCGCCGTTCCACTCCCGCCAGGCGGAGCTCGGGGCCGCGTTCTTCGAGGCCGCCGGGTGGGAGCGGCCGCAGTGGTACGAGTCGAACGCCGGCCTGGTCGAGGAGTACGGCGACCGCGTCAACCGCCGCGAGGCCGAGTGGGACGCCCGCTGGTGGTCGCCGATCGTAAACGCCGAGCACCTGGCGATGCGCGACCGGGCCGGCATGGTCGACCTGAGCGCGTTCACGATCTTCGACATCGCCGGTCCCGGCGCGCTTCGGGCGGTGCAGAAGGTGGCCATGCGGGAGATGGACGTCGCTGTCGGCCGGGTGGTCTACACGCCCGTGCTCTCGCCCGGCGGTGGCTTCAAGGCCGACCTCACGATCATGCGCCTCGGCGACGAGTTCTTCCGCGTCGTCACCGGCGGCGCCCACGGACCGGCCGACCGCAAGTGGTTCTCCGACCGCCTGCCGGACGACGGAAGCGCGCAGCTGACCGACGTCACCTCGGGCTGGACGACGCTCGGCCTGTGGGGGCCGCGGGCGCGCGACATCGTCGGGGCACTCACCCGCGCCGACGTCTCCCACGAGGGCTTCCGCTTCGGCACCTGCCGGACGGTCGAGATGGACACGCTGCGAGTGCTCGCCTCGCGCATCTCCTATGTGGGCGACCTCGGCTGGGAGCTGTACGTGCCGATCGAGGAGGGCCGGCGGCTGTGGGACATGGTCTTCGAGGAGGGCCGCCCGCACGGCCTCGTCCCCGTCGGGATCGGCGTCTACGGCACCACCGGGCGGCTGGAGAAGTGCTACCGCGCCTACGGCTTCGAGCTCGAGAGCGAGTACAACGTCGTCGAGGCCGGCATGGCGTGGGGGAAGGTCAAGGACTCCGACTTCGTCGGCCGCGACGCCCATGTGCGCCAGCGCGGCGAGGAGCCGGCCGCGATCCTGTGCACGCTCACCGTCGACGACCACACGTCGAAGGGCGGCGTCAAGCGCTACATGCTCGGGCGCGAGCCGATCCTGGGCCGCGACGGCAGCCGCCTCGTCGACCGCAAGGGCCGCGGCTCGTACGTCACGAGCGCGGGCGCCGGGCCGTCGCTCGGCAAGCACATCCTGATGGCCTACCTGCCGCCCGAGCAGGCGGTGGCGGGCGAGCGGCTCCTGGTCGAGTACCTGGGCGAGCGGTACCCTGTCACGGTGGCCGTGGCCGATGCGACCCCCGTCTTCGACCCCGAGAACACGAGGATCCGCTCGTAGTGCCGGTGAACATCCTCTGCTGCGTGAAGCGCGTGCCGATGACGGGCGGGCGGATCGTCCTCACCACCGACGAGCAGGCGATCGAGACCCGCCACCTGGGCTTCACGATCAGCCCGCACGAGGAGTGCGGCGTCGAGGAGGCCGTGCGCCTGGTCGAGCAGCACGGCGGCAGCTCGACCGTGCTCACGCTCGGCCCGGCCGAGGCCGAGGAGCAGCTGCGCGATGCGATGGCGCTCGGCATCGACCGGGCGATCCTGCTCTTGGCCGACGAGGAGTTCGACGGCCAGGCGACCGCACGGGCGATCGTCGAGGCGATCGAGGCAGAGCGGGCGGCGGGCACCGAGTACGACCTGATCTTCTTCGGCAACGAGTCGGCCGACGCCGGCAACTACCAGGTCGGGATCCGCGTCGCACACGCCCTCGGCCGGCCGTGCGCGACCGGCCTCAAGGGCGTCGCCGTCGCCGACAAAAGCGTGCGCTGCGAGCAGGAGGTGCCCGGCGGGCGCGACGTCTACACCCTGCCCCTGCCGGCCGTCGTGGCCGTCAAGGAGGGGCTGAACCTGCCCCGCTACCCGTCGGTGCCGGGGCGGATGCGGGCCAAGCGCAAGCCGCTCGAGACGCGCACGCCTGCCCGGGCCGGCGCCGGCCTCGAGAAGGTGCGGCTCGTCGTGCCGGAGAGCCAGGGCAAGCAGGCCCAGATCCTCGGCCGCGGGCCCGAGGCGGGCCCGGCGGTCGTCGAGATCCTGCGCCAGGCGGGCATCCTGTGAGCGTCCTCGTCCTCGTCGAGCATGCGGCCGGCGGCCCCGACGACGTCTCCCGCCAGGCGCTCACGCTGGCCCGCGGCTACGCGGAGGCGGCCGGCGGCCCGGTCGAGGCGGTTCTGATCGGCGCCGATGCTGCGGCGGCGGCGGCCGGGCTCGGTGATCTCGGCGTCGCGACGGCGCATGTCGCCGTGCACGACGGCCTTGCGGCGTACGCGCCGCAGGCGTGGGGCAGGACGCTCGCGGAGCTGATCGAGCGGCTCGCCCCGGCGGCCGTGATCGCCCCGGGCAGCGAGCGCGCCACCGAGGCGATGGCGCACGCGGCCGCGATCGCCGACCTGCCGCTGGCCGCGAACTGCATCGAGGCGGCCCCCGGCGACCCGGCGACGGTGACGCGCCTGCGCTGGGGCGGGAGCCTGCTCGAGCAGGCCCGCCTGCATGGCGCGGTGAAGCTGCTCACGGTCGCCCCGCACGCGGTCGAGGTGCAGCCGGCCGCGGCGCCGGGGCAGGCGACCGTCTCGGAGTTCACGCCCGCGCTGCACGACGCCGACGTGGTCGCGCGCGTGTCGGAGCGGACGCACACCGACACCGGCGGCGGCGTCTCGCTCGCCGACGCGAAGGCGGTCGTGACCGGCGGCCGCGGAGTCGGCTCGGCCGAGGGCTTTGCGCCCATCCAGGCGCTCGCGGCCGCCCTCGGCGGAGCGGTGGGCTGCTCGCGCGCGGTCACGATCGCCGGGTG
This sequence comes from Gaiellales bacterium, assembly GCA_036494095.1. Classification (GTDB taxonomy): domain Bacteria; phylum Actinomycetota; class Thermoleophilia; order Gaiellales; family JAICJC01; genus JAICJC01. The sequence goes on from DASXOR010000223.1 coordinate 5,423, forward strand.
GCGCCCGCACACCGACCAGGTCGGGCAGACGGGCACGAAGATCGCGCCCGAGATCTACATCCCATGCGGGGTAAGCGGCGCCACCCAGCACATGGCCGGCTGCAAGGGCGCCAAGCGCATCCTCGCGATCAACACCGACCCCGACGCCCCGATCGTGGCGAACGCCGACTACGCCGTCATCGGCGACCTGCACGAGGTGGTGCCGGCCATCACGGCCGAGATCGCGAAGGCGAGGGGCGGATAGACCCGGTCGCCCTGGCTGCGCTGGTCGTCGTGGTCGCGGCGGCCGGCACCCTCTTCGCCCGCCGCGCGCTGCTGCTCGTGGGGCTCGTGCGGGCGGCGCAGCCGAGCGACCGCTCGGGTGACGTGCCCGCGCGCCTGCGCAACGAGGCGGTGATCGCCCTCGGCCAGCGCAAGCTGCTGCAGCGGCTCGTCCCCGGGCTCATGCACGCCTTCATCTTCTGGGGCTTCATCGTGCTCCTGCCGACGATCCTGATGGCGCTGATCGCGATCGCCGATCGCGGCCAGACGATCCCGTGGCTGGGCCGGCAGGGCTGGTTCGCGCTGCTCGTGGACGTGTTCTGCGTGCTCGTCCTCGTCGGAGTCGCGACTGCCTTCGGCATCCGCAAGCTCCAGCGCCCCGCGCGGTTCGAGGGCAGCCACATGGCCGAGGCCGACCTGATCCTGGCCCTCATCGCCGGCATCGTGACCACGCTGCTCCTGTGGCACGCGTCGCTGATCGCCCTGCGTCTGAACGAGTGGCCGGCCGGGTGGTCGCCCGTCTCGCAGGCGCTCTCGCACCTGTTCGGCCACGGCTCGCACACGCACGACGCAGAGCGCGTCCTCGTCTGGGGGCACGTCCTCATCGTGCTCTCGTTCCTGGTCTACCTGCCCCGCTCCAAGCATCTGCACATCGCGACGGCGGTCGTCAACGTGTACTTCGGCCGCACCCGCGCCCGCGGCCGGCTCGAGCCGCTGCGCTTCGACGAGGAAGGACCCGAGGAGGACATGCGTCTGGGCTCCGGCACCGTCGCCGACATGACCTGGAAGCAGGTCGTCGACACCTACTCGTGCACGGAGTGCGGGCGCTGCCAGGATGCCTGCCCGGCCTATGCGACCGGCAAGGCGCTCTCGCCGAAGCTGCTCATCATGGGCCTGCGCGACCAGTTGTTCGCCGAGGGGCCGCCGGCGCTGGCGGCCCGTGCCGCCGGCGAGTCGGCGGCGGCCTCGGCGCTCGTCCCGAACGCCGTCACCGACGACGTCGTCTGGGACTGCGTCACCTGCGGCGCCTGCGTGGAGGCCTGCCCGGTGTCGATCGAGCACATCGACCACATCGTCGACCTGCGCCGCCACCTGGTCATGGCCGAGGCCCGCTTCCCGGCCGAGGCCGAGCCGATGCTGCGCGACGTCGAGCGCTCGTCCAACCCCTGGGGCAAGGCCCAGTCCGACCGGGCCGCGTGGGCGGCCGGCCTCGACGTGCGCGTGCTCGAGCCGGGCGAACCGGCCCCCGAGGTGCTGTACTGGGTCGGGTGTGCGGCGTCGTTCGACGAGCGCGCCCGCGCGTCGGCCGAGTCGACGGCCAAGCTCCTGCGCGCCGCCGGGGTCGACTTCGCCATCCTCGGCCCCCGCGAGGCGTGCACGGGCGACCCCGCCCGGCGGATGGGCAACGAGTACGTCTACCAGGCGTTCGCCGAGCAGAACGTCGCGACCCTGAACGCATCGGGCGTCGGCAAGATCGTCACGTCGTGCCCGCACTGCTTCAATACGCTCGCGAACGAGTACCCCGACTTCGGCGGCAGCTACGACGTCGTCCACCACTCCGAGCTCCTCGCCGAGCTCGTGCGGGACGGGCGGATCGCCCCGACGGTGGGCGACGCGCGCATCACCTACCACGACTCCTGCTACCTGGCCCGGCACAACGATGTGCTCTCGGACCCGCGCGAGCTGGTGGCGGCCGTCGGAGCGCCGGTCGAGATGGAGCGCAGCGGCCGTAGCACGTTCTGCTGCGGCGCGGGCGGCGCGCACATGTGGATGGAGGAGCGCGGCCGGGGGATCAACGAGGAGCGTGTCCGCGAGGCGGCCGAGACCGGGGCCGAGACGCTCGCGGTGGCCTGCCCCTACTGCACCATCATGCTTGACGACGGGGTGCGCACGTCAGGCCGCGATCTGCGCGTGGCCGATGTGGCGACGCTCCTCGCCGAGTCGGTCGAGGGCCTTGCGGACGCGCCCGGCGCCGCCGAGCCGGGGGCCTAGCCGGAGCGGGTCAGGCGGCCTTGCGCGCGGTGGCGCCGGCGCTCCCGGCGACGATCGCGGCGACCGCCCGCACCACGGCCGGGTCGAACTGCGACCCGGCTCCGGCGGCGAGCTCTGCGAGCGCGACGTCGGTCGATCGTGCCCTCCGGTAGGGCCGGTCGCTCGTGATGGCGTCGAACGCGTCGCAGCACGAGACGATGCGGGCGGCGATCGGGATCCGCTCGCCGGTCAGGCCGTCCGGATAGCCGCGCCCGTCCCAATGCTCGTGGCACGAGCGCACGATCCGGCCGACGTCGCCCAGGAACCCGCCGATCTGACCCAGGATGCGCTCACCCTCGAGGGTATGCGTCTCGATCAGCGCCCGTTCGGCCGGTGTGAGCGGGCCCGGCTTCTGGATGATCGCGTTGGGGATGCGCAGCTTGCCGATGTCGTGCAGGAGCGACGTGAACTCGACCTCCCGGCGGGTCGGGCCGGCGAGCCGCAGCGCGGCGGCGACCGCCAGGCTGAGCTCGAGCACGTTGCGGCTGTGCGTGCCGGTGTAGGTGTCGTCGGCCTCGATCACGTCGCCCAGCACGAGCGCCGTGCCGCGATAGGTGCGGCTGAGGTCGATCAGGGCGTCCGTGCGTGCGCGCCGGTCGCGCGCGAAGAGGGCGATCACGATCAGGAGCGGCACCGCCGGCAGGACGCCGGAGGTATCACCGGGCGCCAGCGCGAACGCGAGCCCGACCGGGGCGAGCAGCGCATCGATGCCGTATACCCAGCCGATCGTGCGCAGCGACAGGGACGGACGCACGCCAAGCGCACACACGTCGCCGATGATCGTGCTGGCCGCGTCGAAGCCGAACTGCGCAGCGAACGCCGCGACGTACACCGGCCACCGATCCCAGGCGGGCTCGCCGCCGCCGAAGGCGAGCAGCACGACCACCGGGCCGATCGCGTATGCCGACGATCCCACGAGCACGACCGGTCGGGGGCGATGGCCGCGCCGGAAGGCTGCACGCGCGAGGTCTCCGGCGATGTAGCCCGCGGCGGCGGCCAGCGGGACGATCCCGAGCGGCAGCGCAAACAGCATTGGCACGAGGACGAGCTGCGTCGGGACCGCCGAACCCGTGCCGACCTCGAACTCGACCACGGACGCGGCGGCGTAGACCGTGACGCACAGGGCGAGGGCCGGCAGGTCCGAGAGCCCGGCGCCGCTCGTGACCGCGAGCGGTACCGCCGCGGCCAGGAAGGCCACCGCCATTGCCGCCCCAGTGATGCGCTCGCGCGCAGTCAGCGGTCGCACCTGTCGCGACCGCGCCTGCTCCACCAGCTCGTCAATCTGGGCCTGCGCCACGCTCCCTGTTATCGGCAGGGGGCGCGGCGAGTCTCAGTGACGCTCCAGGAGGGCGGAGGCGACGCTCAGGTGCGCTTGAACGGATCGACGTAGACGTCGTCGATGCGCCAGTGGCCGGTCGCGTCGAGCGGGCGGAACTGGAAGGCGACCTGCGTCGTTCCGGTCGCCGATGTCTTCGCCAGCATGTTCATCAGGAAGCGGATCGACGCGGTCGGCCTCCAGACGCCCGTCGCACTGATCTTCTCGACCAGCAGCGACGCCGGCGTCCCGTTTGGAAGCGTGTAGAGGACGGTCAGGCCGAGCTTCGAGGTCGACGCGCCGGTGTTGCGCACGTAGAAGCGGATAACCGGCGAGGTCGGATCCACGCACACCGCCGGGCTCGTCGCGGAGCTCCCAGCCGGGAGCGAGAGCGAGGTGGTGTTCCAGAGCGGATCGCCGCCGGCCGTGTTGTTGCCGGACACGTGCCCGGCGCCTCCAACGAGCTGCCAGGCCGGCGTGCCGGCCTCGAACGAGCCGCCGGGCACCAGGAAGTACGGGTGCACGTCGCCGTAGGCTGCGAACGGCTGGGTGGTCGCCGGGAAGCAGGCGGCGGCGGTCGTGGTTGCGGTGGCCGCGGCATCGGCCGCTGCGGATGTGATTGCAAGCACCGCGACTGCGGCGCCGGTCGAGAGGAGCGAGAGGGCGAATCTGCGCACGGGGTATACCTCGAACGTTGGGGGAACGTCTATCGGAGCCGGGGATGGCCTCGAGCCGCAGTCACGTGATAGCGCCCTTGCGGCATCACCACCACCCCCGTTCGGGCGACTGTCGGTGCCTCAGGCGGCCCGCGCGTCGGTCGACACGAGCGACCCGGCGATGACCTCGATCGGCACGGGGCGTGAGAGCAGGAAGCCCTGCACGGCGTCGCAATCGAGCGCGTCGAGGGCGATCCAGTCGGCGCTCGACTCGACGCCTTCGGCCACCACCCCCAGGCCCAGCGCGTGGGCGAGCTTGATCGTGGAGGCGACGATGGTGGCCGCCTTGCCGCTGTCGGCGAGGCCGGTCACGAACGAGCGGTCGAGCTTGAGCGAGTCGACCTCGAGGTCGCGCAGGTAGGGGAGCGACGAGTAGCCCGTGCCATAGTCGTCGATCGAGATGGCCACGCCGAGCTCGCGCAGCCCGGCGATCAGCGACCGGGCGCGCAGGCGGTCGGCCATCAGGCTCTCCTCGGTGATCTCGATCTCGAGCGCACCGCCGGGCAGGCCCGCGGCGGCCAGCAGCCGGGCGATGTCGTGCGCCAGGTTGGCGTCGAGGATCGCCACCGGCGGCACGTTCACGGCGACCGTCAGCTGCGGACGCCGCCCGCGCAGGCCGGCAATGTCGGCGAGGGCTCGCTCGAGGACGCACAGCGTCAGCTCGTACATGAGCCCCGCGTTGTCGGCGAGGGGCAGGAACTCGGCCGGCAGCAGCAGCTCGCCATCGGGTAGCCGCCAGCGCACGAGCGCCTCGAGCCCGTACACCTCGCCGGAGCGCAGGTGCGCCTTCGGCTGGTAGTGGACGGCAAGCGCGCGCGACTCGATCGCGCGGCGCAGCTGGTCGATCATCGCCAGACGGGCGGGTGAGCGCTGGTCGGTCTCGGGGTCGTACACCTCCCGGCGGCTGCGATGGCGTTTCGCCTCGTACATGGCGACGTCGGCGCGGCGCAGGAGCTCGGGCGCGGTGTCGTCGCCGGTGGCGATGACGATGCCGACGCTGGCCGCCACCCGCACCGTGATCCCGTGCACCTCGAAGCCGGTCTCGAGCACCTCGCCGACGCGGTCGGCGAAGGCCACCGCGGCGGCCTCGTCGCACGCTCGCACGAGCACTCCGAACTCGTCTCCACCGAGGCGGGTGAGCACGTCGTCGGGGCGGACGAGGCGTGAGAACCGGTCGGCGATCCCCTTCAGCAGGCGGTCGCCGGCGCTGTGACCGAGCGCGTCGTTCACCTCCTTGAAGCCGTCGAGGTCGATTATGAGCAGGCCGAACCGCTCCCGCCGCCCGCATGCGGACCGCACCGACGTCCACAGCTGGCGCCGGTTGCCGAGGCCGGTCAGGTCGTCGGTGACCGCGAGCCGGCGGGCGAACTCGAGTCCGACGTTCTCGTTCGCCGTCCACAGGAGCCGCAGCATCGCCGCGGCGACGGCGGCGGTCGCCAGGGTGCGCGCGAGCACCGGCACGTCCCCGGCCACACCCGCAACCAGCGTGCCGAGCGCGACGGTCGAGAAGGCGACCGTCGGCGCCTGCGCCCGCCAGCCGGCGATCGTGTGGTGGGGGCGCTTGGTGGTCGGCATCCAGGCCGCGATGATGAACGTCGCCACGGCCAGGCTCCACAGCACCCCGATCAGCTGCAGCAGCGCCGCGCTGCCTCCGCTCGCCGACATGCTGGTCAGAAGATCGGCGGCCGACTGCGCCATCAGCCCACCCGCGATCACGAGCCAGGCCGGCCCGGGCCGCCACGAGAACAGCGCGAAGGTGCCGACGGCGGCGGCGGCGAGGACGACGTCGCCCACGACGTACGCGTGCAGCGTGAGCGCCCCCAGCATCGATCCGGCGTGGGCGACGTGCGGCGGATCGAGCGCGGTCCACACTCCGGCAACGCTGAGCGTGGCCACGACGCCGTCGATCCAGAGGCTCGGCCGGAAGCCGACCGCCCGATCACGCACCAGCAGCCCGAGCGCGATGAACATCAGGGGGTACTCGGCCAGATAGACGATGTCGGCCGGGGAGGGTACCGGCGGGTTGGCGGGATCGGCGAACGCGAGCACGCAGTAGATGTTGCCGACAATGAGGAGACCGAGGGCGGCGACGACCGCCGACCAGGCCGTGCGCTCTGAACGCGTCCGTCGCACCCGTTCGGCGACGACGAGGGCGGCCAGCAGGGGCACGACGAGGCCGCCGGCGACGTCGGCCGCCGTGTCCAGGCTGAGGGTCGCCAGGAGCGCCTGGCAGGCGACCGCCGCGACCATCGCCCCCATGCCAAGGCGCACGAGCCGCGGGATCGCGCGCACGGCGGAATGAGGGACTGACTGCACCACCCACCTAACGGTCGGCGCGGCGGAGGCGAAGTTCATGCCGCGTGCGGCAGCCGTCCCTCCCCGGCCTGCGGTAGCTGCGGAGCGGCCGCCGGTCGTCGTCCCCCGGCAGGCGATCGTCCCTCGTTCAGGGGATCAACCGTTGACAAAAGGATCCGACTACACGGGGTGATATGCAAAGTCGCTCAGGCATACCCTGGAGTGGGCAGTCCGGTGCGCAGGTGTCGGTCCTGCCCGGAACGCCGTACCGTCACGAGCGCCTGGACGAGCGCTGGATCATGCGCTCGGTCGCGCCGTCGATCGAGGCGATCACGGGCTATCCGCCCTCCGCGTTGCTGGGCGAGGCGGGCCGTCCCTATGCGAGCATCATCCACCCCGACGACCTCGATGCCGTGACCGACCTCTTCCGGAGCGCGCTCGACCGCCGCGAGGCGTACGCGATCGAGTATCGCCTGATCCACGCCGACGGGAGCACGCGCTGGGTGCAGGGCCACGGTCAGGGTGTCTACGGGGTCGACGGTGTGGTGCTGCATGTCGACGGCGTCCTCTTCGACGTGACCGAGCGCCGCTCCGGCGAGGAGCGGCTCGCCCATCTGGCGCTGCACGACCCGCTCACCGACCTGCCCAACCGGGCACTCTTCCAGGAGCACCTCACCGTCGCGATCGCCAATGCAGCGCGCTCGCGCTCGGGCGGCGCGGTGCTGTTCATCGACCTCGACGACTTCAAGCTGGTGAACGACAGCTTCGGTCACGCCGTCGGCGACGAGCTGCTCGTGATGGTCGCAAAGCGCCTGCGCGACGCGTGCCGTGCGGGTGACGTGGTCGCCCGTCAGGGCGGGGACGAGTTCCTGGTGCTCGTGCAGGGTGCGGCCGCAGAGGCCTCCCCCGAGGCGGCTGCGCAGACCGTGGCCGCCAATCTGCGCGCGGCGCTCGCCAAGCCGTTCGCGGTCGCGAGCACCGACCTGTATGTCACCCCGAGCATCGGCGCCAGCCTGTTCCCGGCCGACGCCGACACCGCCGAGACGCTGCTCAAGCACGCCGACATCGCCATGTACGCGGCCAAGGACGGCGGCCGTGACGGCTATCGCCTCTACCAGCCGCCGAAGCGCGACTCGAGCATGGAGCTCGCGATCGCGTCCCAGCTCCGGCTGGCCGAGCGGCGCGACGAGCTCGAGCTGTACTACCAGCCGATCGTCGACCTGACGCAGTCGTGCATCGTGGGCGCCGAGGCACTGATCCGGTGGAACCATCCCGAGGCCGGCCTGCTGCTGCCCGGCGCGTTCCTTCAGGCCGCTGAGCGCACGGGCCTGATCCGGCCGATCACCGCATGGGTACTCGAGCGGGCCTGCATCGAGGCCCGGCGCTGGTGCGACCAGGACATCGACCTGTACGCCGCGGTCAACCTGCCGCCGGCGTACTGGCAGGCGTCCGCCATCCGCCGGGTGATCGCGACCATCGAGTCGTTCGGGCTCACCCCCGACCGGATCATGATCGAGCTCACGGAGCAGGCCGCGATGACCGACATCACGGATCTCGAGCCGATGCTGAACGAGATCCACTCGCAGGGCCTGCGCCTGGCGATCGACGACTTCGGCACCGGCTACTCCTCGCTCGGGCGGCTGCGGCGGCTGCGGCCGAGCATGATCAAGATCGACCGCTCGTTCGTGAAGGATCTGCCCCACGACCGCGATGCCGGAGTGCTCGTCGAGACCATGATCACGATGGCGGCGAAGCTCGGCATCCAGTGCCTTGCCGAGGGCATCGAGACCGAGGAGCAGCTGACCTTCCTGCGCGAACACGGCTGCGAGATCGGCCAGGGCTACCTCTACAGCAAGCCGCTGCCGACGACGCTCTTCAACGCACTCCTCTCCGGCGACCAGCGCCAGGCCGCTTGATCGCGCGGCGCGGGTGTCAAGCGGCGCGGGTCGCGCGCAGCGCCCGCCACTCGCGATCCAGGATTGCGTAGTCGAGCTCGCTCTGCCACTCGCCCTTGACGAACTCGTTCTCGATCAGCAGCGCCTCGCGGCGCATGCCGAGCTTCTCGAGCACGCGCGCCGAGGCGACATTGCGGGCCTCGAGCCGGCCGATGATCCGGTGCAGCCCGACGGTGGCGAAGCCGAACTCGAGCAGCGGGCGAGCGGCCTCGGTCGCGTAGCCGCGGCCGTGGTGGTCGGGGTGGAACACGAAGCCGATCTCGCCCACGCGGTGCTCGGCGCTCACCCAGTGCAGGCTGCAGTCGCCGATCAGCTCGCCGGTGGTGCGCAGGACGACGGCGCAGCCCAGCGTGTCGCCCTCCTGCCAGAGCGCCGCATCCGCGATCCGGCGCTCGAGCGCCGGCAGCACCTCGTCCGGCGTGCGCGGCTCCCAGTAGAGGAAGCGGGTGACGTCGGCGCGCGACTGGATCGCGAGCAGCGCGTCGTAGTCACCCTGGGCGAACGGGCGCAGCAGCAGCCGCTCGGTCTCGATGGGGTAGGCGGGGGCGAACACCTCGCCCGGATTCTGCCCCTACACCCCCAGCTCCCGCAGCACCTCGCGGTTGTGGCGGGCGTCCTCGGTGAGCGACGCGATCGTCTGCCCCGGCTTCAGGTGCCGGTCCTGCTCGACCACCACCCAGTCGTCGTAGCCCAGGGCGCGCAGCCGTGCGACGATCGCCGCGAGGTCGACGCTGCCCTCGCCGAACAGGCAGAACACGCCTCGCCGCCACGCCTCCTCCATGCCGAGCCCGCGGGAGCGGATCTCGTCCATGACCGCGCCGTCGACGTCCTTGAGGTGCACGTGGGTCACGAGCTCGCCGTACGTGTCGAGGAAGGCCACCGGATCGCCGCCGCCGAAGAGCGTGTGGCCGCTGTCGAAGCAGAAGCCGAGCACGCTCGCATCGACGAGCGAGGCGAAGCGGTCGATCTCACGCGGAGTCTCGACGTAGGTGCCGCCGTGGTAGTGGAAGGCCGGCCGGTAGCCGCGGGCGAGGCAGCGCTCGGCCGCTCGCTGCGCGTTTGCGACCAGGAGCTCGAACCGCGCGTCGCCCAGCCACGCGTCGGGCCGGTCCTCGATCTGGCCGGCGCCGGCCAGTCGCTCGGGCTCGCAGAACGCGTCCGAGATCAGCGCCATCGGCCGGGTGTCTCCCGGCGGCGTGGTCTCGTCGAGGATGCCGAGCGCCCGGTCGAGGAAGGCCATGTCCTCGTCGATGTGCTCCTTGCGCGAGAGCCGCAGGGGCAGGAACGACCCCACGAGCGCGAGGTCGCGCTCGGCGAGCGCGGCGGCCGTGCCGGCGGCGTCGCCGAAGTACCCGGGCGGGCCGAGCTCCGTGCCCTCGTGGCCCGTGTCGGCGATGGCGTCGAGCACCGCCACCGGGTCGGGCAGTCCCGAATCGCCTGCTGTCAGCTCGAATATGCCGAACGACACCGGTGCGGATGCGACCCTCATGGTGTCTCCTCTCCGGTCAGGGGCACGCGCGGATCGCGCTGCAGTGTGGGCCAGGTATCTCGCGTCCAGGCCAGGTCGGGGTCGTCCTCGGCCGCCATCGAGCGCTGCTCGGCGGCGAGGGCGTTCAGGTAGTAGCCGTGGTAGCCGTGGGCCGAGCAGAACGGGTGGTATCCGCGCGGCACGAGCAGCACGTCGCCGTCGCGCACGGTCCATGTCTCGTCCAGGTCGCCCGTGCGGCTGTACAGGCGCTGCACACCGAAGGCCTCCGGGCGCTCGAACCGGTACGCGTACACCTCCTCGAGGTCGTTCTCGACCGGCAGGCGCTCCTGCTCGTGCTTGTGCGGCGGGTACGACGACCAGTTGCCGCCCGGGGTCAGCACCTCGACCACGAGCAGGCGGTGCGCGGAGAACTCCGGCGGGATGATGTGGTTGATCTGGCGGGTGGCGTTGCCCGAGCCACGCACCTCGACGCGCACGTGCTCGGGCGGGATCGGTTGCACCGGGTGACCGGCGTCGGCGCGGGCGGCGCAGACGCCCACCATGCCCTCACCCTCGACGGTGCACGCCGTCTCCGGGGGCAGATAGAGCGAGCACGGCAGGTCGGCGAACGGCGACGGCCGATCGCCCAGGCTGTGGCGCGCGCCGCCGGTGACCGCCGCGAGCGCCCCGCCCAGGTTGACGAGGCAGACCTCGTCGCGGCCGGTGCGAATCTCGACGCTGCCGGCGACGCGCTCCGACCGGTACGAGAGCCAGCGCCATCCGGCCTCGGCGGGAGTGACGGCGGGCGCGGGGGCGCGCAGCATGAGCTCGCTCACAGAAGGTCTCCTTCGTTGGGCATCGCGATCGAGCAGCCAAGCCGGGCGGCGACGTGCGCCCCGGCCCGGTTGGCGACTGCGGCCGCGCGCGGGGCGGTGTCGCCGCGCAGCAGCCGCCAGCCGAGCGCCGCCGCGAAGGCGTCGCCGGCGCCCAGGCCGTTCACGACGTCGACGGGGTGCGCGGCGATCCGCTCGCTCGTGCCGTCGCCCGCGTGCACCGTCGCTCCGTCGGGCCCGTGCTTCTGCACGAGCGTCCGCGGCCCCAGGCGCAGGATCTGCCCGGGCTCGTTCGCACCCGCGGCGGCGGTGATCTCCTCGTCGGATCCGAGCACGACGTCGGCCATGCGAGCGCACACCCGCACGGCGGCGGCGTAGTCGGCCGGGTCGTCCCAGAGCATCGAGCGCCAGTCGAGGTCGAGCACGGTCGTCGCAGGGCCACCGCTGCGGGCCTCGACCACGGCCATCGTGGCCAGCCGCGACGGCTCGCGGGCGAGGCCGGTGCCACTGACGTAGACGAGCGGCGCTACGGCGATCGCGGCCAGATCGAGGGCGCTCGGCGTGAGCTCCCAGTCGGGGCACGTGGGCGTGCGGTAGAACGTGATCGGGAAGCGGTCGGGCGGCCATGCCTCGCAGAACGCGAGGGCCGTTCGCAGCGTCGGGTGCACCCCCAGCCAGCTGCAGTCGACCCCCTCCGACTCGAGGAACCTGCGCACGAAGCGGCCGTGGCCGTCGTCACCGACCGCCGAGACGATCGCGACCCGCACGCCGAGCCGGGCGAGGCCGGTGGCGACGTTGGCGGCGAACCCGCCCACGTACTTGTGAAACCCCTCGATGTCCTCGAGCGGCGTTTCGAGCTGCATCGGATACAGGTCGACCCCGGCGCGCCCCATGACGACCGCCTCCGGTCGCGAGGGAGAGGTTTTCGGGGATGGGTCTGGCGACACGGGGAGGTTTCGATTTGGAGAAAACGCCACTTGACAAGGCGGAAATCGAGGCAGAAGATACGCGATCGGTTGAAACGTTTCAACCCCAACGTGGGGAGTCCCGGTTGCAGATAGGTGTGTTCAACGACGGTCTCGCGCAGCGCTCGCGCGAGCAGGCGTTCGCCTGGTGCGCCGAGCGTGGGATCGGTCGGATCGAGATGGGCGTGGGGGGTTGGGCGCAGGCTTCCCACCAGCTGGATCTGGACGTGCTCCTGCGCGAGCCGGCCGCCCGCGACCGGCTCGCGGGCGAGCTGCGCGCCCACGGCCTCGGGCTCTCGTGCGTGAACGCGGCCGGCAATCCCCTGCATCCGCAGGCGGACATCGGTGCGCGGCACGCCGCGCTCGTGCACGGCGCGATCGAGCTCGCCCACACGCTCGGCGTCGACCGGGTCGTCACGATGAGCGGATGCCCCGGAAGCCGCGACGGTGGGCAGACGCCGGTGTTCGCGCCCTGGGCGCTCACGCCCGACGACGAGTCCCTGTGGGACTGGCAGCTCGAGCAGCGCCTGGCGCCGTTCTGGCGCGAGCTGTGCGCATGGGCTGCGGAGGCGGCGCCCGGCGTGCGCATCTGCCTCGAGCTGCATCCGGGCGCCTCGGCGTACTCGAGCGCGTCGTTCCTGCGCCTGGCCGAGCGCGCCGGGCCGAACCTGGGCGTGAACTTCGACCCCAGCCACTTCTGGTGGCAGGGGATCGACCCGCTGTGCGTCATCGAGGACGTCGGCGACCACATCGGCTTCGCCCACGGCAAGGACACGCTCGTGCACGCCGACCGCGTCCGCCGCAACGGGGTGATCGACTGCCGTTTCCCGGTCGACCCCGACGTGGAGACGTGGCACTTCGCGGCAGTGGGCACCGGCCACGACATCGCCGCCTGGGCCGAGCTCCTCCAGGCCCTGCGGGCGGCCGGATACGACGGCGATGTCTCGATCGAGCACGAGGATCCGCGCATGGGTGCCGACGAGGGCATCGAGACCTCGCTCGCGGCGCTGCGGGCCGCGCTCGCACTGGCGGAAGTCCCGGTCGGGTGACGGTGACGATGCTCGACGTCGCCCGCAGATCCGGTGTCTCGCTGGGTACGGTGTCGAACGTCCTGCACTCGACGGCGCCGGTGTCCGAGGCAACGCGCCTGCGTGTGCTGGCGGCGATCGAGGAGCTCGGCTACCGCCAGAACGAGGTGGCCCGGTCGCTCAAGCGGCGCTCGACGCGCACGCTCGGGGTCGTCATCCCCGACGCGCTGAACCCGTTCCACGCCACGGTCGCGCTGCAGGTCGAGCGCCGCGCCCACCGCGACGGGTTCGCCGTGCTCGTCGCCGAGACCGAGAACGACCCGGCCACGGAGTCCGCACAGGTGCGGGCGCTCGTCGGCCGCCGCGTCGACGGCGTGATCTTCCCGGCCGTCACCGCCGGCTCGACCATCCCGTCGGAGCTGCTCGACCGCGGCGTGCCGGTGGTCGTCGTGTCGTTCGAGGGCGCCGACCCGCGCCTGGGCGTGATCGCCGTCGACGAGTACGCGGCGATGGAGCAGGTGGTCGAGCATCTGACCGGCCTCGGCCACGAGCGGATCGCCTTCGCGCATTCCGGCGCGCACGAGGAGTCGGTCGACCGCCGCCCCGACGCGCTCGCAGCGGCCCTTCGGCGGCGCGGCCTGCAGCCCGTGCCGCACGACGACGGCGCCACCGCCGTCTGCTGCACCAACGACGTGATCGCGATGGCGCTCATGGACCGGCTCGAGCGCAACGGCCGCCGCGTGCCGGAGGCCGTGTCGGTGGTGGGGTTCGACGACATCCCGCTCGCGTCCCATCGCCGCATCGACCTCACGACCGTGCGCCAGCCGGCCGAGGAGATGGGCCTGCTCGCGGCCGAGATGGCGCTCTCGGCGATTGCGGCCGGCGAGCACGCGGCCCGCAGCGTCGTCATGCCCGCCGAGCTCGTGGCCCGAGGGTCGACCGGCCTTGCCCCCAGGGACGGCTGATGGAGGTCCGCTACGAGCACGTGTCCAAGACGTTCGCGGGCGTGGAGGCCCTCATCGACCTCGAGCTGGACATCCCCGACGGCACCTTCCTGGCGTTGCTCGGCCCGTCCGGCTGCGGCAAGACGACCGCGCTGCGGATCCTGGCCGGGCTCGAGGAGCCGACCTCCGGCAGTGTCCACCTGGGCGACCGCGACGTCACCCGGCTCCAGCCCAAGGACCGCGACGTCGCGATGGTGTTCCAGAGCTACGCGCTCTACCCCCACAAGAGCGTCGCCGACAACATCGCCTACCCGCTGCGGGTGCGCAAGGTGCCGAAGCCCGAGCGGGCCGATCGGGTGGCCGAGGTGGCGCGGATGCTCTCGATCGACGGCCTGCTCGACCGCATGCCCCGCGCGCTCTCCGGCGGGCAGCGCCAGCGGGTCGCGCTCGCCCGCGCGATCGTCCGCGAGCCGCGCGTGTTCCTGATGGACGAGCCCCTCTCCAACCTCGACGCTCAGCTGCGCCTGCAGATGCGGATCGAGATCAAGCGGCTGCAGAAGCAGCTCGGGGTGACGACGCTCTACGTCACCCACGACCAGGTCGAGGCGATGACGATGGCCGACATGGTGGCCGTGATGCACGACGGCCGCCTGCAACAGCTGGCCGCCCCTGCCGACCTGTACGCCCGCCCCGTCAACCTGTTCGTCGCCCGCTTCTGCGGGTCGCCGCCGATGAACGTCCTCGAAGGCGAGGTCACGACCGGCGTCTTCACCCACGCCACCGGCGCGATCGCGCTCGGCGGAGATCCGGTGCGCGGCCCGGCCAAGCTCGGCTTCCGGCCCGAGCACGCGCGCATGGTGGCGCCGGGCGAGGCGGACACGCTGCGCGGCGAGGTCTACGTGGTCGAGCCGCTCGGAAACGAGACGCTGATCACGGTCGCGCTCGGCTCCGAGCTCGTGAATCTGCGCGCGGCCGCCGGTGTCGAACCGGCGATCGGAGCGCCGGTCGGCCTCGCGCCCGACCGCACCCACCTGCACCTGTTCGACGCCACCACCGGCGCGGCGATCACCGCGGCGCCCGCACACAAGGAGGAACCCCCGCCATCCCCCCCGTCGACTCCCGAACCATCTCCGTCCGAACCGGCCCTCGAAGGAGGAGCGTTGCATGAGCGATCCAACGACCAGTGAGCGCAGCTCGCGCTCGTACACCCGCCGCCAGATCGTCAAGGGGGCGCTCGGCACCGGCGCGGTGCTCGGCCTCTCGCCGCTTGCGGCCGCCTGCGGAAGCGGCTCGAGCTCGTCCGGCTCGAGCGGCGGCGCCGGCGGCGGCTCGATCACGATCGGCAGCTTCTCCGACCCGGCCATGGTGCCCTTCCGTGACGTCTTCCTGAAGAAGTTCACCGCCGAGACCGGGATCGTGGCCCACTACAACGAGACCAACTACGACGCGTGGTTCCAGAACTCGAAGACCGACGGCCTGCAGAAGACCGGGAAGTACGACATCTACGTGATGGACGACAACTGGGTACCCGAGTACGCGGCCAGCGGCATCGTCCAGAGCCTCGACAAGCTCGGCCTCAAGGTCAACCCCGACATCCTTGCGAAGGGCCTCGACCAGGGCTACTGGCCGCCCAAGTCCGGCCCGCGGCTGAAGGCGTTCGCCAACGACACGCCGGAGCTGTTCTCGCTCGTGATCATCGATGACGTCGAGATCCTGTACTACAACAAGGACTACTTCCCGACGGCGCCTGTGACGTGGGACGACATCCTGAACGTCGCCAAGACGAAGTCCCATCCGCCGAGCCTGTACGGCTGGTCGCCGCGCGGTGTCGCCGGCAACCCGATCGTGCAGACCTACCTGCCGCTGCTCAACTCCTACGGCGGCAACTTCGCAAACGACGACTGGTCGCCGGGGTTCGCCGGCCCGGAGGGCGTCGGCGCGCTCGAGCGGCTGTTCGAGTTCATCCCCTACATGCCGTCAGGCATCGCCGCGTTCGACACGAGCCAGGAGACCGCGGTCATGCTGCAGGGCCACTGCACGGCCATGACCGAATACACCGGCACGGCCCATGTCGTCGACGACCCCACCCAGTCGAAGGTCGTGGGCAAGATCGACTTCGCCGCCACCCCGAAGCAGGTCAAGAGCGGACCGGCGATCGGCACGTTCATCTGCGGGATTGCCTCCGGCGCTCCGAACACGGCCGGTGCGGTCAAGTTCCTCGAGTGGTTCACGTCGAGCAAGGTGCAGAAGGAGTTCGCGGGCGGCGGCAGCGCTGCCGTCACGGGCTCCGCGCTGCGTGACCCGACCCTGTCGGCCAAGTACCGCTGGCTGCCCGCGATCGCAGACGCGGTCGACAACTCCATCCCCAAGCCGCGCACGCCGGACGAGCCGAAGATGGAGGACCTGCTCGGGACCGAGTTGAACCAGGCCCTGGTGCAGGCGATCTCGCAGAAGTCGGGCTACACCCAGATCGCGCAGACGCACCTGACCGCGGCTGCCAACCAGATCACCGCCTACCTGAAGCAGCAGGGCACGTACGGGTTCTAGCCGCATGGCTGAGACGGCGGCACCGCGGAAGACACGGGAGGGCTGGCGAGGCACGTTCCTCGCCAGCCCGAACCTCCACCGTGGGGGAACCCAGGGTTTCCCCACGAGCCCCCTCCTTGAAGGGCGGCGGCGACGGCATGGCTGAGACGGCGACGCCGAAGAAGGTGCGGAGTGGCTGGAGCGGGCGCGTTCTCGCCAGCCCCTACCTGCTGCTCGTGCCCGCGGCCGTGGCGCTGGCCGGGGTGTCGCTGTACCCGCTCTTCTACGGCTTCCGGGCCAGCGTCACCCACTACCTGTACGGGCGCGACTTCGGGTTCACCGGCCTGACCAACTACCGCAACGTCTGGCACGACGAGTTCTTCCGCCAGGCGATGCTGACCACCGCCAAATACGTCGTCTGCGCCGTCACGATCGAGACGCTGCTCGGGCTCGGCCTGGCGCTGCTCGTCTCGCGCGAGATCCGCTTCGGCGGGCCGATCCGGGTCGGGCTGATCCTGCCCATGACGATCGCGCCCGTCGTCGTCGGCGTCATGTGGCGCCTGCTCTACGACTCCGGTGTGGGCGTGACCGACCCGCTCTTCCAGCTGTTCGGGCTCAGCCCCCCGGACGTGCTCGCGCACAATACGAGCGCATTCGTCAGCGTCGTCCTCGTGGACGTGTGGGAATGGACGCCGCTGATCTTCCTCATCCTCCTGGCCGGCCTGCAATCGCTGCCCCAGGAGCCGCTCGAGGCGGCCCGCGTCGACGGCGCGGGACGGCTGCGCCTGTTCCTCGACCACACGCTGCCGATGCTCCGGCCCGTGCTGTTCGTGGCGGTCACGCTGCGGGTGATCGACGCCGTCGGCACGTTCGACCAGATCTACGTGCTCACGAAGGGCGGGCCCGGCACCGCCACCCGCCTGATCTCGATCTATGCGTACAACACCGCGTTTCTGTTCACCCAGTACGGCCAGGCGGCGGCAATGCTGATCGCGCTTCTGGCGATGGTGATGCTGCTCATGGTCGTCGCCGTGCGCATGATGCGAAAGACGGCGCGATGAGGGCCCGTCTGCCCCGGGTGGCGCTGTACTCGTCGATCGCCGTGATCCTCGCGATCGCCATCTTCCCGTTCTGGTGGATGGTCGACACGTCGCTGAAGCAGCCCGTCGACATCTTCGGCGGGGTGACGTTCTATCCGCACCACCCGACCACCAGCAATTACCACCGGCTCTTCAACACCTACCACTTCGCCTCGTACCTCGAGAACAGCCTCATCATCGTCGCCGTGTCGGTCGCTGTCAGCCTGGCGATCGGGACGCTCGCGGCGTACGCGTTGACGCGGTTCCGGCTGCGCTTCGGCCTCAACCAGTCGGCGCTCGTGGTCGCGCTGCTCGTGCGCATGATCCCCGGGATCCTGCTCGTGATCCCGCTCTACATCACGCTCGCGAAGTGGGGTCTGCTCGACACGCGCCTCGGGCTGATCCTGATCTACTCGGGGCTGAACACCGCGTTCGTCATCTGGATGATGCAGAGCTTCCTGGCCGAGATCCCGCGCGACATCGAGGAGGCGGCGATGGTCGACGGCGACTCGCGCCTCTCGGCGCTCGTCCGCGTCGTCCTGCCACTGGCGGCGCCGGGCCTGGCCGCGACAGCGATCTTCAGCGTCATCGTCACCTACAACGACTTCCTGATCGCGCTCTCGCTGACGTCCACCACGAGCGCGCAGACGGTCCCGGTGGGCGTCTCGACGCTGATCGGCAAGATCCAGATCGAATACGGGCCGATGGCGGCGGCCGGCGTGATCGGGGCGCTTCCGATCGTCATCTTCGCGCTCGTCGTGCAGCGGCACTTCGTGCGCGGGCTCACCCTCGGGGCGGTCAAGTGACGATCGCGCGGATGACGATGGCGCAGGCGCTCGTCCGGTTCCTGCACTCCCAGCAGGTGGAGCGCGACGGCGCGACGGCCCCGCTCTTCGCCGGTGTGCTCGGGATCTTCGGCCATGGCAACGTCGCCGGCGTCGGCCAGGCGCTGCAGCAGCACGGCGGGCTGCGTTACGTGCTGCCGCGGAACGAGCAGGCGATGGTGCACACCGCCGTCGCCTACGCCCGCCACAGGAATCGGCTGCAGACGTGGGCGTGCACGTCGTCGATCGGCCCCGGCGCGACCAACATGGTCACCGGGGCGGCGCTTGCCACCATCAACCGGCTGCCGGTGCTGCTCCTGCCCGGCGACGTGTTCGCCTCCCGGCGGGTCAACCCGGCCCTCCAGCAGCTCGAGATCCCCGGCGCTCCCGACGCCTCGGTGAACGACGCCTTCCGGCCCGTCAGCCGCTTCTTCGACCGTATCAACCGCCCCGACCAGCTGCAGGCGTCGCTGCTCGAGGCGATGCGGGTGCTGACCGACCAGGCCGAGACCGGCGCCGTCACCCTCGCCCTGCCCCAAGACGTCCAGGCCGAAGCGCACGACTATCCCGAGGCGCTCTTCGAGCGGCGGGTGTGGCGGATCGCCCGGCCCGCGCCCGATGCCGACGCGGTGCGGGCGGCGGCGGACCTCGTCCGCGCGGCACGGCGGCCGCTGATCGTCGCGGGCGGCGGCGTCATCTACTCCGAGGCCACCGCGGCGCTGCGCGCGCTCAGCGAGGCCACCGGCATTCCCGTGGCCGAGACGCAGGCCGGCAAGGGGGCGCTGCCCTACGACCATCCCGGGGCGCTCGGCGCGGTCGGCGCCACCGGCACGCGGGCCGCGAACGCGATCGCCCGCGACGCCGACCTGGTGATCGCGGTCGGCACCCGGCTGGGCGACTTCACCACCGCCTCGCGCACCGCCTTCCAGCACCCCGGGGTGCGGCTGGTGGCGCTCAACGTGGCCGCCTACGACGCCCACAAGCTGGGCGCGCTGCCGCTCGTGGGCGACGCCCGCGCGGGCCTCGAGGCCCTCCAGGCCGCGCTCACCGGGCACCGCGTCGATCCCGAGCATGCCGAGTTGGCCGCACAGCTCAACGGCGAGTGGGACGCCGAGGTCGGCCGGCTCTACGCCGGGGAGGCCGGCGCCACGGTGACCCAGGCGCAGGTGATCGGGACGGTGAACGCCGAGAGCAAGCCGAAGGACGTCGTCGTCTGCGCCGCCGGCAGCCTGCCCGGCGACCTGCACAAGCTGTGGCGCACCCGCGACCCGAAGGGCTACCACGTCGAGTACGGCTACTCGTGCATGGGCTACGAGGTGGCCGGCGGTCTGGGCGTGAAGATGGCCGATCCCGCCCGCGAGGTGATCGTGATGGTCGGCGACGGGTCGTGGCTCATGATGTCGTCCGAGATCGCCACGTCGATCCAGGAGGGCGTGCGCCTGACCGTCGTTTTGATCGACAACCGCGGGTTCGGCTCGATCGGCGGCCTCTCGCGGTCGCTCGGCTCCGAGGGATACGGCACGGCCTACCGGCGGCGCGGCGGCGACGGCGGCCTCTCCGGCCCGCCGCTCGAGCTCGACCTGGCCGCGAACGCACGCAGCCTGGGCGCGCACGGGGTGCGGGTCGCCTCGGCGCAGGGGCTGGCAGACGCGCTCGGGCGGGCGCGCGAGGGCGACCGCACCACGGTGATCGTGATCGACTGCGACCCCAGCCGCGGGGTGGGATCGTACGAGTCCTGGTGGGACGTCCCGGTGGCCGAGGTCTCGACCATGCCGGCCGTCGCCCAGGCACGGGCGGACTACGAGCGCGAGCGTGCGCGCGAGCGGCCCTTCTCCGGCGGCGCAGGTGGCTGACCGGCGGCTGCGGGTGGGGGTGGTCGGGGCGGGCATGATCGCCCAGGTCGAGCACATCCCGAACCTCCTGCATCTGGCCGAGCGCTTCGAGCTCGTCGGCGTGGCCGATCCGTCCGCCCGGGTGCGGGCCGCGATCGCCGAGCGGCATGGCGTGCGCGGCTTCGAAACCGCAGCCGAGCTGCTGGCCGCCCCGCTCGACGCGGTGCTGGTCGCGGTGCCCGATCCGCTGCACGGGGCGACCGTGCTCGCGGCGCTCGCCGCCGGGCTGCACGTCTTCTGCGAGAAGCCGCTCTGCTTCACCGAGGCCGAGGCCGCCGCCATCGTCGCGGCGCGCGACCGGGCCGGTCGCGTCGTCCAGGTCGGCTATATGAAGCGGTTCGACCCCAACTACGAGGCGGCGCTCGCCTATCTGCCCTCCGGTGGCGAGGGCCTGCGCTACATCTCGGTCGAGGTGTCCGACCCCGACTCGTGGCCGTTCGTCGCCCACCGGCCGCTCGTGCGCCCGGACGACGTGCCCGCCGACCTCATCGCCGACACCCGCACCCGCCAGCGCGCGCAGGCCGCCGAGGCGCTCGGGATCGAGGTCTCTGGCGCCGCCCTGCGGGGCTACTGCGACCCGCTGATGTCGGGCGTCGTGCACTGCGTGAACGCCGTCCACGGGATGCTCGACCACATGGGCGTCGCCGCCGGCGATGTCGTCGCCGGGCAGATCTTCGCCGACGGCGAGGGCGCGAGCGGGACCGTGTCGCTCCTCGACGGCCGGGCGCTGTGGCATCTCGTCCAGGTGCTCGTCCCCGACGTCGGCTGGTACCACGAGCGCTACGCGCTGCACTTCTCCGACCGCGTGGTCGAGCTCGAGTTCCCATCGCCGTATCTGAACCACCAGCAGACCGACCTCTACGTGCGCCGCTCCGACGGGCTGCGGCTCGACACGCTGCACGTGCAGGCGGGCTATGAGGAGGCGTTCGTGCGTGAGCTCGAGGGTTTCTGGGCAAGTGCGGTGCACGGCGAGCCGGTGCGAAACCCGGTCGAGGACGCCATGCGCGACGCGCGCCTCCTGACCGACGTCGCCCGGCATGCGATCAGGGGGATGACGGCGTGACCGACCACATGCACTCGGCCCAGCGCGCCCGGGCGCTCGACCGGCTCTCGTCCCCGCGAGGGGTGATCGCGGGCGCGGCCTGTGACCACCGCGACTCGCTGTCGGCGGTGCTCGCCACGCGCGGCCTCGAGCTCGACGCCGCCGGCATCACCGAGCTCAAGCTGCGCGTCGCTGCGGCGCTGGCACCGGCGGCGACGATGATCCTGCTCGATGCCGAGTTCTCGGCGGCCCAGGCCGTGGCCGCAGGCGCGATCCCTGGTGCGACGGGGCTCGTCGTGCCGCTCGAGGCGATGGGCTACGGCGACGTGGCGAAGGTCGAGCAGACCACGTTCCTCGAGGGCTGGTCGCCGGCGAAGGCCCGCCGCCTGGGCGCATCTGGGGCCAAGCTGCTCCTGCCTTACCGGGCGGACGTGCCCGGCCAGGCCGCCCGCCAGGAGGACGTCGTGCGCACGGCGGTGGCCGGCTGCCGGGAGGCCGGCCTTGCCCTGATCGTCGAGCCGATCGTATACCGCCGCGACGGCGAGGAGGCGGCCGGGGGCGGCCGCTTCACCGAACTCGTCGTCGAAGGCGCGCGCCGGCTGGCCGCGCTCGAGCCGGACCTGCTCAAGCTGCAGTACCCGGGCTCAGCCGCCGGCTGCGAGGCGCTGACCGAGGCGTGCGGCGAGCTGATCCCGTGGGTGCTGCTCGGCGGCGGCGCAAGCGAGGACGTGATCGGCGGCCAGATCGAGGATGCCTGCCGGGCGGGCTCGAGCGGCTTCATCGTCGGGCGCACGCTCTTCGACGCCGGGCTCGTCGCCGACCCGGGCGAGTCGCGGCAGGCGCTCGAGACCCACTCGCGGCCGCTGCTCGAGCGGCTGGCCGCGATCGCCGAGCGCCTGGCAGTGCCCTGGCGCGAGCGCGTCGGCGTGCTGCCGCAGCCGCCGCGCGAGTGGTACCGCTAGCGGGGTGGTTCCACGCTATTGGCGCACCAACCGGGGTCAGACCCCTTTCGGTGCGCCGTTCGGCGCCACGAGCACCTTCATCGCCGCGCCCGTCTGGGCCAGCTCGAGAGCGTCGCCGACGCCCTCCAGCGGCACCCGGTGCGTGATCGCGCGGGCAAACGGCAGCCGGTCGCGGTGCCTGGTCATCATGTCGAGCGCGGGCTGATACTGGTCGAGCGTCTCGCCACCGACGCCGAGGATCGTCACGCCCTTGATGCACACCTGGCTGTTGGGGTTTATCGGCACCGGACCCATATCGACGAACGCGCCCGCCTCGATCACCGTGCCGCCGGGCCGCACCAGATCGAGCGCCTCGATCAGGCTCGCCGCCTGGCCCGAGCAGCTGCAGACGACATCGGCGCCGAGGCCGCCCGTGGCCGCGCGCACACGCTCGAGCCGCTCCTGCACCGTCGTGGTCGCCGCGTCGAGCAGGAGGTCGGCCCCGAACGCGCGGGCGTGCTCGAGCCGCTCGGCCATCACGTCGATGGCGATCAGCGCGCTCGCCCCGAGCAGCTCCGCCTTCGCCAGGTGCATCAGCCCGAGCGGCCCCACGCCGAGCACGAGCACGGTGTCGCCGAAGCCGAACCCCGCGCCGGGCAACGCCCGCGCCCGGTCGAGCCCGTTCGTGACCGCCAGCAGCTCGGTCAGCGCGGCCAGCTCCGACGGCAGCGCGTCGGGGACGCGGAAGAGGCGCGTGCCGGGCAGCAGGTACATCAGCTCTGACCAGCCGCCGAACAGGTGCGGCGGCGCCGCGCACGTGAGCGAGTTGCCGTAGTCCTCGAGGGCGGTGCACAGGTAGTACGGATAGCCCTGGCCGAGGCAGAAGCGGCACCGGCCGCAGGTGAGATTGGGCGCGGGCACGACCCGGTCGCCGATCGCGAGCGCGCGGCCGTCGGCGTCGATGGGCGGCTCGCCCGGCCCGATCGCCTCGATCACGCCGACATTCTCGTGCCCGCAGATCAGCGGATAGGCGGCCTGGCGTTCGTGGTCGGTGCCCGCGTACTGCAGGCTCTCGCCGCGCCAGGTGTGCTTGTCGGTGCCGCAGATGCCCGAGAAGTGCATCCGCAGGAGCACGGCGCCCCGCCCGGGGTCGGGCTCCGGGAAGCCCTCGACCGCGAAGCGGCCCGGGGCGTGGACGACCGCGGCGCGGATTCCGCTCACGCCTGCGGCGCGCGCGGGGCGTAGCGGTGGTGCAGCATGAGCACGTTGCCGTCGGGATCCTGGAAGACCGCCATGTGGCAGACGCTCGTGTCGATCGTGTCCCCCAGGAAGCGCACGCCGCGCTCCTCGAGCGCAGCGCGGGCAACGGCGACGTCTGTGACGTGCAGTGCCACGGGGTGTGTGCGGGCCTGGAACTCGATCCCGTGCGCGGCCGAGTCGATCACCTGCAGCGTCAGGTTGCCGGTCTCGAACTCGGCGCCGGGGCTGCGCCCGTACGCCGTCGAGCAATGCATTCCGAGCGTCTCGCCGTAGAACGCCTTGGCCGCCTCGATGTCCCTCGTCCCGACCGAGAGGAAGTCGACGCCGGTGACGATCGGGTCGCTCATGGGCGCCAGCGTACCAGGCGGGCCGCCGCCGGCTCTCGCTTGCCGCTGGCATGATGCCGACGATGGCAGAGACGGGCGCGTCGGGGAGCTACGGGGCACTGCTCCGCGTCCCCGGCTACCCGGCGCTGATCTCGGCCGTCGCGCTCTCGCGCCTGGCCAACTCGATGAGCCAGGTCGGCGTCGTCATCTACCTGCTCGAGGCCACCCACAGCCCGGTGATCGCCGGCGCGGGCGCGGCAGCGCAGCTCCTGCCCGGCATCGTCACCGGGCCGTTCGTCGGCGCATGGCTCGACCGCACCGACGCGCGCGTGCGCGGCATCGTGGCGACCCAGCTCGTCCGGGCAGCGCTGCTCTTCGCAGTCGTCGGCTGCGGCGAGCTGTTGCACCCGCCGGCCGCCGTCCTCCTGCTCCTGCTCGGCGGCCTGGGCGCGACCTTCCCGATCCCGACGGTCGGTTTCCGCTCGCTGATCCCGGTGGCCGTGCCGCGGTCGCTTTGGCACCAGGCCAACGCCGCCGACTCGGTGTCGTTCGACTCCGCGTTCGTGATCGGCCCGGCGCTGGCCGGGGCCACCGTGACGCTGATCGGGGCGCCGTGGGCGATCGGGATGCAGGCGGTGGCGACGCTCGTGGCCGGCGCCGTCGCGTCGCGGGTGCACGAGCCCCGCGGCCGCGTGATCGAGACGGAGCCGCCGCTGGAGGCGGCGATCGCCGGGTTGCGCGCGGTCGCGTCGCATTCACAGCTTCGCGCCACGGTCGCGCTCATGGTCGTGTCGGGCCTCGGCTACGGCTGTTTCACGATCGGCCTGCCGCTGTGGGCAGCGGGCACCCTGCACATGTCGCCCGGCGTGGCCGGGTGGATGTGGGCCGCGGCATCGGTCGGGTCGGTGATCGGCGGGCTCACGTACGGCTGGCGGCCGCCCCCGGGGTCACACGCGCGCCATGTGGTGGTGTTCACGGCGCTGTTCGGGCTGCCGCTGCTGCTCGTGCCGCTGGTCGGGTCGCTGTGGCTCGGGATCGCCTGCATGTTCGTCTCGGGCCTGTGCTCGGCGCCGTTCATCATCGCCATGTTCGCCATCCGCCAGGGCGCCGTCGACACGCGTCTGCACGGCCGCATCTTCGCCATCACCGTCTCGATCAACGCCGCCGGGACACCAGCGGGCGCCTTCCTGGCCGGGCTGCTCGTGGGCCACATCGGCGTGCACCGGCTGCTGTTTGGCGCCGGCCTCGGCCAGCTGCTCGCGGCCGCGGTGGCCGCCGTCCTGCTGCGCCGCGGCGACGAGGCGCAGGTGATCGGGCTGGCCGAGCCCGAGCGAGCGGCGGCCTGAGCGATGGGTCGGTGGGGACTGTCCCCATGCGGGGACAGTCCCCGGTTCTCAGACCGGCGTGCACCGGCTGCTGTTCGGCGCCGGCCTCGGTGCCGGTGCTCCGGCCGGCACGGCCGACCCCGCCGCGGCGGAGCGAGTTGGCAGCGTTGCGGCCCGTCTCGTAGACTCGATGCATGACCAGCGGTGTCGACGACCAGCCGGCCAGACGGCGGCGATTGGCCGGGTGCGAGGCGATGATGGTCCTTGAGGCTGTGGCCCCGATCGCCATCGGGATCGCAGCCCTCGTCCTCCTCATCCTGGCGTTCGTCGGGTCGTCGTCCAACTATCCGTAGCGAGTGGCCGCGTGAATAGGGTCTGACCCCGAATATTCAGCCGGCGACGACACGCACGAGCACTGCGATCGCAGCCGCAACGTCGCCGGCCATGACCGACTCTGCCGGGTTGTGGCTGATGCCGTCCCGGCAGCGCACGAAGAGCATCGCCATCGGCAGATGCTCCGCCAGCACGGCGGCGTCGTGCCCGGCGCCGCTCGGCAGCGACGGCGGATTGAGGCCAATTGAGCGTGCCGCGGATGCCAATTGGCCGGCCAGGCCGGGGTCGCAGACAACCGAGCGCTCATCGTGCACCACCTCGATCGCCGCGCCGACGCCGCGGCGGGCCGCGACCTCGTCGACGGCCGTGCGCACTCCGGCCACGAACCGGGCCTTGCGACCGTCGTCGGGGTGACGCGCGTCGATCGACATCGTCACCCGCCCCGGGATGACGTTGGCCGCACCGGGCGACACGCAGAGCTCGCCCACGGTTGCAACGGCCTCGCCGTCGTCGCGGGCGAGGCGCTCGGCCGCGAGGGCGATCTCGGCGGCGGCCGAGAGTGGGTCGTGGCGCAGGCGCATGGGTACGGTGCCCGCGTGGCCCGCGGTCCCGGTGAGGGTGACTGCGAGCTTCGTGCCGCCGGTGATGGCGGTGACGATCCCGAGCGCATGCCCGGCGTTGTCGAGCACCGGCCCCTGCTCGATGTGTGCCTCGATGTAGGCGGCGGCGCCGGTCGGCACGCCAGGGCCGGCAGGTGCCGCCGCGTTGCCGGCGACCGCAAGCCCGGATGCGAGCATGGCCCCGCCGGCATCGGTCAGCGCCGGATCGGGCTCCGGGCCGGCGGCCAGGAAGGCGCGGCTGCCGTAGTACGCGGTCGGGAACCGCACCCCCTCCTCGTCGCAGAAGGCGACGACGGTCAGGTCGTGCCCCCGCTCGCCCACGCGCAGCTCCTCGGCGCAGGCGATTCCGAGCAGGATCCCGAGCGTGCCGTCGTAGCGGCCGGCATCGATGACCGTGTCGAAGTGGGAGCCGATCACGATCGCAGGCCGTGGCGCCTCCCCGGTGAGCGTGCCGATCAGGTTCCCGACCCGGTCGACCCGGGTGGTCATCCCCGCCGCGCGCATCCAGCCCTCGAGCAGGTCGCGGGCGGCGACGAGGGCGGGCGTGCCGTAGCGGCGGGTGATCTCGCCCGGACGCTCAGTGCATGCCGCCAATGCGTCGGCCCGCTGCATCACCCGCGCCGCGGGGTCGCTCACGGCAACGGCTCCGCGGTCGCCCCCCGGCGGGCGCGGCGGAAGCCGCCCCACGCCGCCGAGAGCGTGCGCGCCGGCCCCGCCCGCCTGACGGCTGCCAGGCTGCGGTAGCCACGGATGCGCAGGCTGGGGCGCCCGGCCAGGCGCACGCCGGCCGCGCGGGCGTGCGCCGAGAGCTTGCGCGGGTGGTGGTCGCTCTCGGTCGCGTCGAGCTCGGCCACGCTGCAGGCGGCCGTCTCGATGTAGCCGGCCGCCCGGGCGCGCTCCACGAGCGCACGCCCGTTGCCCGTACGGGCGATGATGATGTTGCGGCCCTCCGCCTCGGCGTGGACCGGGCGGCCGGCCTCGAGCACCCACCCGTCCGGGCAGGACACGTCGGCCACCTCGCCGACCGCGTCGGGGCAGATCTTGCACCGGAACTGCATGTCGTACTCCCAGGGCACGCTCGGGTCATACCAGGCCGTGTCGTAGTCGACGTCGAACTCGCGCCCGTCGCGCGTGCGCGTGCGCAGCGGCCCCGGCCAGCCGTCGCCGCGAAATTGGAAGAGCTCCACCTCGCCCGGCTCGACGCCGTGGCTGCGGACGATCCGCTCGGCCATGCGCAGGCTGGGCACGCCGCCGCAGTAGGACGTGAGCAGCGCGGCGACCTGGGCCCGCGCGCGCGGGTCGCGCCGCTGCAGGGCGCGCACGGCCGAGATGTCGCACGGCTTGGCGACCACCGCGAAGCGGGCGCCCTCCTCGAGCAGGCGGTGCACGTGCACGAGCGGAGCGGCCGGGCCGTAGCGCGACTGCGCCCCGGCCAGCACGTCTGCGCGCGTCCGCGACATCTGGGCGACCGACTCGAGCGGGCGGTCGGGCAGGTCGGCGCGCACGTGCAGGACCGCGTCGACGCCGTCGCGCTCGAGCAGGTACACGGCAAGCGCCGAGAGCACGCCGCCCGCCGCGCCGTGGTGGCGCACTGCGGGATCGGCCGCCCATCCGCGGGCGAGCGCCGCGATCGGCCCCCACACCGGGTGCACGGCGACGCCGGGCTCGGCCTGCGGCCCGCGCACCTCGACCCCCGGGCACACGGCGAGCGCCTCGGCCAGCACCGGCCCCGGCAGCCGCCCGGTGACGGCCGGCCGCAGCTGGCCGATCGGCGTCACCGTCATCCGGACGCGATCGCGGCCGGCCACGCTCTCGCACAGGCCGCAGCCGCTGCAGAGGCCGTTCGCCACCACGGTCTCGAGGCGGCGGATCATGCGCGCAGCGCGGCGAGGATCTCGCGGGCGGTCGTGCGCATCAGGTCGGCCGGTGCCATCGTCACGCGAGCGTAGCCGGGCAGGCCGACCGACTCCCCGCCCCGGATGAGCAGGCCCTTGCGCAGCAGCCGGTCGCACACGGGGCCGTCGGCGACGCCCAGGCGGACGAGGACGAAGTTGGCCTGCGAGGGGATCACCTCGATGCCGGCCGGGGCGAGCGCGTCGGCGAAGGCCTGCCGCGCCGCGGCGACCTCGGCCCGGCGCCGGAGGACGAAGTCCGGCGTGGCGACGGCCGCACGCCCGGCCGCGAGCGCCACCCGGTTCACGTTGAACGGCTCCTGCACCACGTTCAGGAGGGTCGCGACCGCGGGGTCACAGACGGCGTAGCCGAGCCGCAGCCCGGCCAGGCCGAACACCTTCGAGAACGAGCGGATGACGATGACGGGCCGGCCGTCGAGCACGTCCTGCTCGCGGCGTGCGCGCACCTCGGGATCGGAGAAGTCGCCATACGCTTCGTCCACGACCGCCACGCAGCGTTCGGGCAGCCGCGCCAGGAACTCGCTCCACTCGTCCCGGCCGATCAGGAGCCCCGTGGGATTGTTGGGGTCGCACAGCCACACCATCCGGGCCGACTGCGCCCGGGCGGCCGCGGCGATCGCGCCGAGATCGAACCGCAGCCCGTCGGCCGGCACGTGCGTGACGATCGCCCCGCCCGCCGCGCAGATCTGCGCGTACAGGCCGTATGTCGGCTGCGGGATCACGACAGCGGTGTCGGGGTCGACGAAGACGCTCGCGACGGCGCCGATCAGCGCCTGGGCGCCGTGCGCCGGAACGACGCACGCCGCCGGGACGCCGATCCACTCGGCCACCGCAGCGCGGAAGTCGGAATAGGCCCGCTCTGGGTAGAGCGGCGCCCGGGCCACCTCGGCCACGGCCGCATCGAGGACGTGCTGGGGTGGGCCGAAGAGGTCCTCATTCCAGTTGAGCGGCGCGAGGTCGCTCAGCCCGTGGCGCTCCTTGAGCTCGTCGCGGCTCTCGCCGGGGTCGTACGGCTCGATGCCGGCGAGCGACGGCCTGGCCAGCTGCGCCCAGTCGACCCGCCCCCGCGGTGCCATCAGCTGAGCAGGCCGCGGGCGAGGCCGCCGTCGACCAGCATCGTCGTGCCGTTCACGTAGGCGGCCCCGGTCGAGCACAGGAACGCGACCGCCGCCGCGATCTCCTGCGGCGTGCCGAACCGGCCGGCCGGAATCGTCTCGGCGTCCCGGGCCATCGCGGCGTCCGGGTCGGCCTCCGACGAGTAGAGCTGCACGAGCCGCTCGGTGCCGATGTAGCCCGGCGCGATCGAGTTCACGGTGATGCCGTGGCGGGCCTCGTCGCGCGAGATCGTCTTCGCCCAGCCGATCACGCCCGGCCGGAACACGTTGGACAGGAGCAGGCCGTCGTTCGTCTCCTTGACCGCCGAGGAGGTCACGTTCACGATCCGGCCGCGGCCGCTCCGGCGCAGCGCCGGGAGCGCCCGCCGCGTGAGCCGGATCGCGGAGGCGAGCACCAGCTCGTACGCCCGCTGCCAGTCGGCGTCGGCGAAGTCCTCGTAGTTCCCGGCGGGCGGGCCGCCGGCGTTGTTCACGACGATGTCGAGCCGCCCGAAGTGCTCGAGCGCCTGGTCGCAGACGCGATCGAGTGCCGCCGGGTCGGTCGCGTCGGCGGGCACCGCCAATGCTTCGGTGCCGGTGGCGGCCGTGACCGCCGCGGCCACCTCGGCGAGCAGGTCGGCGCGCCGCGCGTAGAGCACGACGCGGCAGCCCTCGCCCGCCAGTGTGCGGGCGACGGCCCGGCCCATGCCGGACGATGCCCCGCCCACGATCGCAACCGTGTTCGTCAATCCCAGATCCACGCAACCTCCATCACAACGATTATGATGGCGGCAGTAAAGCAGGAGGCGAGGAACGCTGTCAACGGACAAGAGCCATCGGCCCAGCCACCGCTCGGGACGCCGCTTCGACGAGATCGCCGCGGCGGCCCGGCGCGTGATCATCCGCGAGGGCCTCGAGGCGACGACGCTGCGCGACATCTCCCGCGAAGGCGGCTTCACCACCGGCCTCCTCACCCACTACTTTCCCGACAAGCAGGCGCTGATCGCCGGCACCTTCGCGGCCACGTCGCGCGACTGGATCGAGCACGCCCGGGCCGCCCTCGTCGAAGGGGCGACCGTACCCCAACTGCTCTCGGCGTTCGTGGCCGTCGCGGTGCCGCGCGAGCCCGAGCGGCGGGCGGAGTGGCGGCTCTGGGCCGAGATGTGGACGTATGCGGGTCGCGACCGCGGCTTCCTGGCCGAGCTCGAGGCGGCGGATGCGCTGTGGGAGCGCGAGATCCACGCGATGCTGCGACGCGTCCGTGACGAGGGCTTCCTGCCCGCCGGCCTCGATCTCGACATGGAGGCGGCCGTCCTCGCCCGGCTGGTCGACGGCCTCGGGCTGCGCGCCTGGCTGAGCGGCTCGTGGGAGCAGGCTCGCAACCTCCTGATCGGCCATCTGGCGTCGCTCGGTCTGCCGCTGCGCGTCGTCGCCGGCCTCGCCGCCGAAGGCGCCGGGATGCCGGCGTGAACGGCCCGCGCACGGCCGTGGTCGGCGGCACCGTCGCGACGGACTACGGCGTCCTTTCCGCCGACATCCTGATCGAGGGCGGCCGGATCGCGGCGATCGGCCGCGGGCCTGAGATCGCCCGCGGCGCCGGCGAGGTCATCGACGCATCGGGCCTGGTCGTGCTCCCGGGGGCGATCGACCCGC
This sequence comes from Gaiellales bacterium, assembly GCA_036494095.1. Lineage (GTDB taxonomy): Bacteria > Actinomycetota > Thermoleophilia > Gaiellales > JAICJC01 > JAICJC01. Next base: position 36,062 of record DASXOR010000223.1, read on the forward strand.
ATGCCCATTTCGAGGACCCCGGCCACACCGAGCGCGAGGATTTCACCACGGGCACGAGCGCGGCCGTGGCCGGCGGCATCACGACCGTGATCGAGCATCCGCTCACGTACCCGCCCGTGACCACCGCCGAGCTCTACCGGCAGAAGCGCGACATGGCCGCGCGCAAGGTTGTGTGCGACTTCGGCCTGTGGGGCGCGCTGTGCGCACCCGCCCTGCCCGAGATGGCCGCCCAGTGGCGGGAGGGAGCATTCGGGTTCAAGGCCTTTATGCCGTTCTCGGAGCCGGCCTACCCGCATGTGTCAGACGCCGAGTTCGTCCAGGGGATGCGAAACGCGAAGGAGCTCGGCGCGCTCGTGCTCGTGCACGCCGAGTCCGACGCCCTGCTGCAGGACGGCCTCGAGCGGATGCGCCTGGCCGGGCGGCGCGACCCGCTTGCCCACCACGAGTCGCGGCCCGCCTTCGTCGAGGAGGAGGCCGTGCACCGGGCGCTCTACCTGGCGCAGCACGTCGGCGTGCGCATCCAGATCGTGCACACCTCGACGCCGGTCAGCGTCGATCTGGTCGCCGCCGCCCGCCGCCGCGGCCTGCGGGCGACCGCAGAGGTGTGCCCGCACCACCTGCTGCTCGACCTGGACGATCTCGTGCGGCTCGGCCCGTACGGCCGCTGCGCGCCCGCGCTGCGCCCGCGGGGGCTGGTCGAGGCGATGTGGGAGCGGGTGCTCGACGGGACGCTCGACAGCCTCGTCTCGGATCATTGCGCGTACACGATCGAGGAGAAGGA
>DASXOR010000224.1:0-12440 GCA_036494095.1 Gaiellales bacterium
AGGGGTGAGGACCGATCCCCGCGCGCCGCTAAGCCTTCATGAACCCCAATCGCACTCTCTCAGCAGCTCCCGCGGGAGCGACCGCACTCCTCGCCCGCGAGCCGGTCCGGCCCGCCGGGAAACCGCCGCTCGTCGCGCGGCGGCGCAGCGACCACACGATGATCGACGCCGTGGCCCTCGAGGCCGCCGCCGCCATGCTCGACGCGATGGGCGTCGACCTGAACCGACGAGGGCGTGCGCGACACACCGCGCCGTCTCGCCGCCGCGTACGTCGAGCTCTTGACTCCCGAGCCGTTCGACCCCACCACGTTCCCCACTCGCCCGGCAGGTAGCCGACGTGCGCGATCCCCTGAAAGGCCACGAGGTGATGCTCGCAGAGCGAGTGGAAACGGGATCGACCGGGCGACCACGAGCTCGTCATACGGCGCATCCAGGTCGCGGGCAAAGTGGAGCGGCTGACCGTGCAGGTCGCCGACTGGCTCGTGGGCGTCGTCGTGGAGGCCGAGCACAGCTGCATGTCGCTCCGCGACAGCGTCGCCAAGCCGGGAGCGCGCACGGTCACGTCGGCGCTACGGGGCGTCGTCCGCGACGACCCGCGCACGCGCCAGGAGTTCCTCTCGCTCGCCAGGCGCAACGACGATGCCTGACACGCCGACCTTCCTCATCGTCGGCGCCACCCTGGCCGGCGCGACCGTCGCCGCTCTCGAATGACTACCTGCGCGGCGACAGCGACCGCGGCGCCGCGGCGCCCGCTCGCCAGGTGGCAAGCGCCGAGATGGCCCGTTCGAGGTCGGAGGTCGCGAGCTCCCTCCGGGCGAGGTGCGGCAGCGCCCGCACGGGCCCGGCCACCGGGTCGGCGCCGGCGGCCGCGTTGAGCGCCATCCGCATCGGCAGGTTGTGCATGACGGCGAGCACGACCGGCTCGGGCAGGCGGGCGATCCGGCGCAGGCCGGCGAGATACCGGTCGGCGGCTGCAAGGACGCTCTCGCCACCGGGCGGCGCGGCGGCGAGCGGGGCGCTCTGGAGCCACTGCCGATAGGCCGTGACAGGCCCACCCGCGAACGCGCCCGCATGCACCTCGGCCAGATCCTCGAGCTCGAGCAGCGGCAGGTCGCGGCCCGCCGCGAGCAGCTGCGCCGTGCGCCGGGCCCGCAGCCGTGGGCTGGTCACGGCGATCGTCACCGGTTCCGCGGCCAGATCGCGGCCGAACTCGCGGGCCGCTTCCTCTCCCCCCGGCGACAGTGGGGCATCGAGCAGGTCGTCGGGGTTCAGGAGCCCCTCGGCGGTGTAGGCGGTCTCGCCGTGCCGGACGAGGATCAGCCGATCCACACGTCACCGGTCGCGCCGTCCAGCGTGACCCGGGCGCCGTCGCCGATCCGCGCCGTCGCGGTCTCGGTGCCGACCACCGCCGGCAGCTCGTACTCGCGCGCGATCACCGCGGCGTGGCACAGGATGCCGCCGGTGTCCGTGACGATCCCGGCCAGCGACGGGAACACCGGCGTCCACGCCGGCGTGGTGGTGGTGCAGACGAGCACGTCGCCCGGCCCCACGCGCGCCAGATCGTCCGCATGCCTGACCACCCGGGCCGTGCCCGTGGCCCGGCCCGGCGACGCGCCGTGCCCGATCAGGTGCGCGGCGTCGCCCCGCTCCGTCCCCGGCGTGCCGTAGAACTTGAGGAACAGCGGATCGACCTCCGTGTCGGCCGGCGGCGGCCCGACGACCAGCGCCGGCGAGTGCGTCGCCGCCACGTCGAGCTCGCGGCCGCGGCGGCGGGCGAGCGCCTGCAGCCCGCGGCCGTGGTCGCGGGCGAGCGCCCCCCGCAGCTCGTGGCGGTCGAGCAAGAAGACGTCGACCGCCTGATCGAGCCGGCCCTGGGCGACGAGCCTCGACCCGAACCCGACCAGCGCCTCGCGCACCGCCTGCAGGCCGCGCTGGTCGATGTGCAGCGTGTGCCCCTCTTCGAGCGGGGCCGCCGCCTTGACCAGGCGTAGGAGCGACGCGAAGTCGGCTCGGGCCGCGGGCGCGATGCGCGCCAGCACGCCCGCCTCCAGACGGTCGCGCTCGCCCGTCCGCCGCTCGCGCTCGGCGCGGGCCGCCCGCGGCCGCTCGAGCAGCAGCCGCACGCTCTCGATGACGAACTCGGGCCGCTCGACGTAGCGGGGCTCGGCCAGCTCGTGATAGCGCGACCTGGCACCGAAGCGGGCCAGGTGGCCGGCGAGCGCCGCGAGGAACTCGCGGCCGTCGTGCAGCAGGCGGAGCTCGGCCAGCGCCGCCCCGGCGGGCAGCTCCAGGATCACGTCCGCCACGTCGAGGCGGCGCGCGCACCCGGCCAGCTCGGCCACCTCGTCGTCGGCGTCGAGCGTCGTGTTCGCGAGCCCCTCGAGCAGCCGGTAGGGCTCGAGCGGATCGCCGCCCAGGAGGTCGTGGTAGCGCTCGGCGAGCACCTCGCGGGCGACGTGCACCCCGAGCACGGCGATGAAGTGGATCCGCCACTGGTCGTGCACGATGGCAACGAGCCGGTCGAGCATCGCCACCGCGTGCGGGCCATCCGGGCGGGCCGGCCGCAGCGAGCGCAGCTCGAGCGTCCCGTGTTCGATCTGCGGCAGGAGCTCGTCCTGCCAGCGGGCCGCGATGTCCAGGCAGGCGGCCCGGAACGCGGGTGGATCGGGCGTCCAGTCGGGAGCGACCTCGGACTCGTACGCCCAGTGGTCGAAGGTGGTGGTGCGGAATCCTCCGAACGGCGCTCGCAGCTCGCGGCACGCCGCCTGGATGCCCAGACCCATCGCCTCGAACCACAGCGACGCCGTCATGGGCGTGAGCGGCTCGGGATAGTGCGAGCGGTCGTACGTCCAGGTCGCGTCCGGGTGGGTCGTCACCTCCCCTCCAGCCCCGTGATCGGCCGGCACTGCAGGAGCCAGAGCCGCGGCCCCTCGAAGCAGAACTCGATATCGACCGGCGCTTCGAAGCCGTCCTCCGCCCGGCGGACGAGACCGGCCACGGCCAGCGCCTCGTCGTCGCGCAGGGTGCGGGCGCCGTGGCGCTCCCCGGGCAGCCTCCGTTGCCGGCCTGCTCCGTCGACGGCCAGCGGCTTCAGCGACCGCCGTGCCTGCACGCGGCCGTCGTCGAACACCCGGTAGCGGTCGGGGCTGACGAGCCCGCCGACGATCCCCTCGCCGTACCCGAACACGGCCTCGACGAGCACCGCTCCGCGCGCCCCCGACACCGGGTCGACCGAGAATGCGACGCCCGAACGGCCCGCACCCACCTGATGCTGGATCACGACGGCCATGGGCGCCGGCCCCCCTCCGAGATACGCGCTCACGCGGTCGGAGCCGGCGGACTGCAGACAGCGGCTGACCGCCTCGACGAGCGCGGCCGGCTCCCGCACACCCGTCACGGTCACGTACTGCCCCGCGGCCGAGTGCCCGCTCGAGTCCTCGCCCACCGCCGAGCTGCGAACGGCGTACGGGGGGTGCAGGCCGGCGGCCGCGGCGAGCACATCCCCCGCGTTCCCGGCCCAGCCGATCGGCAGCACGACCGCGTCGGGCACCGGCAGCCCCATCCCCACCAGCCGCACGAGCCCCATGGCCTTGCCGCCGACGACCGCCTCGCCGGCGGCCGCCGCCTCCGCCAGGGGGAGGGCTACGCCGGTGGCTGCATCCACGCGATCAGATGCCGGTAGTCCTCCCGGCAAGGTGCGAACACGTCGAGGTTCTTGACGGGGGTCGATCCGGTCGGCTCGATGTAGTGCTCGATGCCGGCCGGGATCAGCAGCACGGATCCGGGGCCGACCCGGTTTCGCCGGTCGCCGACGTGGTAGATCGCCTCGCCCTCGACGATCACCGCGATCTGGTCGAACTCGTGCGTGTGCGGCGAGAGCGCCATGTCGGGGTCGAGGTCGTGCATGACGAGCAGCACGCGGTCGGTGCCGAACCCGCGCCGGTGGACCCCGCCCCGCGCGGTCTCGACCGGGATGTCATCCCAGCGAACGGCGGGAGGCCAGGCCGCGATCGTCGACTCGCTCATCGCTGTCTCCTTCGGTCGGTTGATAGTGGACGAATCCGAGCTCGGTGGAGAGCGCGGAGGCGGAGTCGCGCAGGCGCCGGCACATATCGGCCCGCGGGTCGGTCTGGACGGAGGCGGTGGTGCCGACGATGGCCATCGCGGCAGCCAGCTCCTCGCCCTGGAAGACCGGCACCGCGATCGCGCAGATGCCCTCGACCACGAGCGCGTTGGACGCCATCCCGACCCTGCGGATGCCGGCTCCCTCCGCGCCGCCGGCGCCGGAGAAGGCGGCGAACACCTTGCCCTGGGCCGAGGTCTCGGGCGGCAGGCGCGAGCCGGTGCGGACGTTGATGCGCACGAGCCGGTCGGTGTTGTCGTCGACGCGGACGACGACGGGCGCCTCGCCGTCCCAGATCGAGAGCACGACCGTCTCGTTCACCTCGTCCACCAGGCGCTCCATGTAGGGGCCGGCGACCTTGATGATCCGCAGGCCGGCCAGCGCGGCGGTGGCGAGCTCGACGATCCGGGGGCCGAGCGTGTACACCGCCCGGGGGCGGTCGTAGCGCAGGAGCCCCACCCGCCGCAGGGCCATCGTGTAGCGGTGCGTCGTCGGCTTGCTCGCGCCGAGCCGGGCGGTGAGCTGCGCGAGTGTCAGCTCCGGCTCATCGACGGTGAAGTACGACAGGATCGCCGCGGCGCGTTCGACAGACTGGTTGATCGGCGGTGCGCCGGCCCCAGTGCCGCGGGCGGCGCTCACGCGGGCACCGGCGTCTCGGCGAGCTCCGAGCAGATGATGTCGGCCAGCCGGTCGACCTGCTCGGGCTCGATGACGAGCGGCGGCGAGAGCACGAGCTTCTGGCCGGTGGCACGGACGATCGCGCCCCGGCGCCGGATCCGCGCGGACAGCTCGGCGCCGTCGGCGGGCGCGTTCAGCTCGACTCCCGCCATCAGGCCGACCCCGCGCACCTCGGCCACGGCGGGCAGCCCCTCGGCTGTGCGCAGGGCGCGCAGCAGGCGCTCGCCCTGCTCCACGGCCCGCCCGAGCAGGCCCTCCCGCTCGATGATCTCGAGGTTGCGCAACGCCACGGCGGCGCCGGTGGGATGGCCGTTGTAGGTGAACCCATGGGCGAGCCGGGTGCCGTCGAGCATCCGCATCACCCGGTCGCCGATCAGGACGGCGCCCATGGGCACATAGCCGCTCGTGAGGCCCTTCGCCGTCACGATCATGTCGGCCGGGACGCCGCCCCAGCGCTCGGCCGCAAACCACCTCCCGGTGCGCCCGTAGGCGGTCACGATCTCGTCCAGGATCAGCAGAATGCCGTGCCGCTGAAGCACGGCGGCGATCCGCGGCCAGTAGTCGTCGGGCGGGGGGATCATCCCGGCCACGCCCAGTACCGGCTCGCCGATCATGGCCGCAATGCGTTCCGCGCCCAGGCGGGCGATCGTCTCCTCGAGCTCGGCGACGCAGGTCTCGGTGCAGTCGGGCACGCGCAGCGGATAGGGGGCCGTCAGGTGCACGAAGCCCTCGGCCAGCGGCCCGAAGCCCTCTCGCAGCGGCGGGATCCCGGTCGCCGAGAGCGATCCGTAGCCCACGCCGTGGTAGGCCATCGAGCGCGACAGGATCACCGTGCGCTCCGGCGCGCCGGAGGCGTGCCAGGCGAGCCGCGCCGTCTTGATCGCGGTCTCCACGCCCTCCGAGCCGCCGTTCGTGTAGAAGACGTGGTCGATCCCCGCCGGCGCGATCGCCGAGAGCCGCTCGGCGAGCTCGATCGCAGGCTCGTTGGAGAGATCCCAGAACGACGCGTAGAACTCGAGCCGCCGCATCTGATCGGCGGCGACGTCGGCCAGCTCGTCCCGGCCGTGGCCGACCAGGCACTGCCACAGTCCGCAGGTGCCGTCGATGTAGTCGTTGCCGTCGACGTCGGTGATCACGGCACCGCGGGCCGAGCGGAGGATCAGCGGCTCGAGCGGGTGGCCGACGACCTGGTGCGGGTGCACGATGTGGGCCCGATCGAGCCGGGACAGGCGCTCGCCCTTCACACGCCCACCGCCGTCTTGATGGTCTTCGTCGCCGTGTACTCGCCGATCGACTCGGGCCCGAGCTCGTACCCGCGGCCGGACAGGCCGCGGCCCGAGAACGTCGAGTAGGGGTCGAGCCCGCCGTACATGTTCACCCACACCGTCCCCGCCCGCAGCGCCCGGGCGATGCGGTGCGCCCGTCCCCCGTCGCTCGTGAACACGCCTGCGGCCAGGCCGAAAGGCGTGTCGTTTGCGACCGCGACCGCCTCCTCGGCGGAGCCGACCTCGATCACGGCCACGGCGGGCCCGAAGATCTCCTCGCGGTTGATGCGCATGCCGTTGTGGGTCCCCGTGAAGATGGTCGGCTGAACGAACAGGCCGTCAGGGTAGCCCTCGACGACGGCCGCTCCACCGCCCACGGCGACCGCGGCCCCCTCGGCCCGGGCCGAATCGAACAGGTCGAGCACGCGCCGGCGGTGCGCGGCGCTGATCAGCGGGCCCATGTCGGTGCCGGCGTCGAGCCCGCGTCCGAGGCGGATGCCGGCCACGTGCTCGCCGAGGCGTTCGACCAGGGGGCCGTGCAGCGGCCGCTGCACGATCAGCCGCGCCCCGGCCGTGCAGATCTCGCCCTGGTTTCGGAACGTCGAGGAGATGGCGCCGCGCACCGCCGCGTCGAGGTCGGCGTCGGCCAGGACGATGTTGGCGGACTTGCCGCCCAGCTCGAGCACGAGGCGTTTCATGCTCGCAGCCGCGAGGCGCTGGATCTCCTGGCCGGCGGCGGTCGAGCCGGTGAACGAGAGCGCGTCAACGTCCGGGTGCTCGGCCAGCGCGGATCCGGCCGCGGCGTCGCCGGTGACGACGTTCAGCACCCCCGGAGGGATCCCGGCCTCGAGCGCGAGCTGCGCCAGTGCAAGCGCGGTCATCGGGGCCTCGGGGGCGGGCTTGTGGACGACGGTGTTGCCGCAGGCGAGCGCCGGCGCGATCTTCCACGAAGCGATCGTGAGCGGGAAGTTCCACGGCGTGATGACCGCGCACACGCCGAGCGGCTCGCGCACGGTGCACGTGAAGACGCCCGCCGCCGCCGGGTTGGTCGTGCCGAGGATCTTGGTCGGCCAGCCGGCGTAGTAGCTCCAGGTCGAGACGGTGAACGGCAGGTCGCGGGTGGTGGCTTCGGAGAGCGGCTTGCCGACGTCGCGGCTCTCGAGCTCCGCGAGGTCGCCTGCATCGCGCTCGATAAGCCCCGCCAGGGTGTGGAGAAGGCGGGCCCGCCGGGCCGGATCGAGCGCCGCCCAGGCCGGCTGGGCCTCGCGGGCCGCGGCGACCGCCGCATCGACGTCGGCCGGGGAGCCGAGCGCGCACTCCGCGAGGGTCTCGCCGGTGGCCGGATCGCGCGTCGGGAAGCTGCGGCCATCGCTCGCCGGGACGCGTGCGCCGGCGATGAGGTGGCTCAGCACAGCGCCTGGCGGGCTGGTTGCACTCCGTATCACGATGCGAGATACTGTCCCTCATGTTCGCACTGGTGTCAAGCCGAGCGGGAGCCCGATGACGCCCGCGCACCGCCTCCGTGAGCGGCTGCAGGGCGGCGAGACCATCGTCGGCACCTTCGTCAAGCTGCCCGGACCCGACGCGGCCGAGGTGGTGGCGGCGGCGGGCTTCGACTTCGCCATCGTCGACCGGGAGCACTCGCAGCTCTCAGACGGTGAGGCGCGCGCGGCCGTCCATGCGATCCGGGCCCTGGACATGCCGGCGCTCGTGCGCGTGCCGGCGGTCGACCGGGGCGAGATCAACCGCCTCCTCGAGGCCGGCGCTGCGGGGATCCAGCTCTCGACCGCCCGCTCCGAAGCGCAGGTGGACGCGCTTCGCATGGCGCTGCGCTATCCGCCGGGCGGGGAGCGCAGCATCAGCCTCGCCCATGCACAGGCGGGCTACGGCGCGCTGGGCCTGGCCGACTACCTCGCGGCGAGCGACAGCGCGCACGCGCCGCTGGCCGTCGTCCAGCTCGAGACCGCAACGACGCACGACCCGCTCCCGGCGATCCTGGCGGGCGCGGACGTCGCGTTCGTCGGCACCACCGACCTCCTGGTCGACGTCGGGCTCGATGCGGCGGCCGCGCGCGATCGCACGGAGGCGATCGTCGCCGCAGCGACCGAGGCGGGGCGGCCCTGGGGCGGGTTTGCGGCCGACGCCGAGGCGGCCGCCCGCATGGTCGCCGAAGGCGCGCGCTATGTGGTGGTCGCGAGCGATCTGGCCCTCCTGCGCTCGGCCTGCGTGGCCGCCGCCAGGGCGGCCCGGGAGGCGGTGCGTGCCTGACCTCAGCGTCGAGCTCGCCGGCCTGCGCCTGAAGAACCCGGTGATCTGCGCGGCCGGCGAGATGACGAGCACGGCCGCCCAGATCATGGCGGCGGTGGACGCCGGCGCCGCCGCCGTTGTCGCGAAGTCCGCCAACGAGTCCGAGGCCGCACGGGCGCAGCTGGCTGCCGCGGAATACGTGGCGCTCGATCCGGGCTGGCGCTCGGCCGCCGACCCGACTGAGGCCGGCACGTCGCTCTTCAACCGCTCGGGCCTCGTCGCGGTCCCGTTCGACGAGTGGCTCGCAACGCTCGCCGCCGCCGACGCCTACGCCGCCGAGCGCGACGCGTTCGTGATCGCGAGCCTGATCGTCGCCGACCTCGAGCGCGCCGCCGAGATGGCCGCCGCGATCCAGGCCGCCGGCGTGCGCTGCCTGGAGCTGAACCTCGGCGCTCCGCACGGCGGCGAGGCGGAGCCGGGCGCGATCGAGACCGTGCACGCGGCCGCACGCGCAGCCGAGGTCGTCGCGCGCGTGCGCCGGGCCGTGACCATCCCGCTGCTCGTCAAGCTGACGGCCGACGGCGTCGACCTGCTGGCGATCGCATCCGCCGCGCATGCGGCCGGCGCCGACGCGCTCGTGATCGGTGGCCGCCACCTCGGGTTCCTGCCCGATCCCGACACGCGCCGGCCGGTGCTGGGCACGTACGCGGCGATCGGCGGCGGGTGGGCGCTCCCCCTCAGCCTGCGCTGGGTCGCGAAGGCCCGCGAGCGGCTGGGCCCCGGCGCCGACCTCGTCGCCACCAACGGTGTGCGCAGCGGGGCCGACGTGATCCGCTGCCTGCTGGCCGGCGCGAGCGCGGCCGAGGTCTACACCGTCGTCCATCACGCCGGTCCGGCCGTGCTCACCCGGACCCTCGACGAGGTCGCCGCAGCGGCGGGCCGGGCCGGAGCCGCCCGGGTGGCCGACCTGATCGGAGAGGCGGCCGACAACACGCTGACGTACGCCCAAGCAGCCGCGAAAGGGGGTCGGTAGATGTCCCACGCCGAAACGGGAGCCAGCATTGGCCAGACGATCACCGAGGAGGCGCTCGAGACCGACCCGTACCCGATCTACGCGCGTCTGCAGGAGCGGGAACCGGTGTCGTGGGTGCCCGCCGTCGAGCTGTGGCTCGTCACCCGCCGGGCCGACGTGGAGTACGTCGACAAGCACCCCGAGCTCTTCACGGGCGAGACCGAGCCCTCGACGCTCAACCGCACGTTCGGGCGCAACCTGCTCGGGTCGGAGGGCGCCTACCACGACCGCATCCGCTCGATCATCTACCCGGCGTTCCGCGCCGACAAGATCGGGCACTACCCCGGCGAGGTGGTGGCCCCCATCGCGAACGAGCTCGTCGACGGGTTCGCGGCCGCCGGCCGTGCCGACCTGATGGCGGACTTCGCCAGCCCGCTCTCGGTGCGTGTCCTCAAGCGGGTGCTCGGCCTGACCGTGGAGGGCGACCGGCTGGTGCGGTGGTTCGGCGAGCTGGCCATGGGGGCGTCGAACTTCAGCCACGACCCCGAGCGCCAGGCCGTCGCCGATGCCGCCAGCCGCGAGGTCGAGGAGCACGTCGCGCCGATCCTCGACGCGCTCGAGTCCGCCCCGAACGACACGGTGCTCTCGAACATGCTGCACTCGGAGGTCGACGGCGACCGGCTCTCGCGCCAGGAGATCACCTCCAACCTGAAGGTGATGATCGTGGGCGGGCTGCAGGCGACGAGCGACCTGATCGCGCTCGCCCTCCTGTCGCTCCTCCAGCACCCCGACCAGCTGGCCGAGGTCGTCGCCGACCCCGAGCTCATCGACCCGGCGATCGAGGAGGCGGTGCGATGGCACGCTCCCGTTGGCACCAGCACCCGCCAGACGACCCGCGACACCGAGCTGTCCGGCACGAAGCTGCCCGCCGGAGCCCTCGTGGCCGCCGTGCTTGCGGCCGCCAACCGCGACCCGCGCAACTACACCGACCCCGACCGGTTCGACATCCACCGCCGCGAGGGCGGTCACCTGTCGTTCGCCACCGGCCCGCACCTGTGCATCGGCGCCCGGCTCGGCCGCTACGAGGCGCGGGTCGGCCTGCGCGTGCTCTTCGAGCGCCTCCGGGGGCTGCGGCTCGATCCCGCCCGGCCGGTGGAGGTGCGCGGGTGGGAGTTCCGGTCGCCCGCATCCGTCCCCGTCCTTTTCGAGGAGGTCTAGTGCCAGCCGAAACACCCGACACGACCGCCGAGCTCAGCGAGGAGTACCTGCGCCGGCTCGCCGCGGTGCAGCCGCGCGATCTCCCTCCCGAGCTCGACCTGTTCGACGAGTCGACGGCGCGGCGGGGCCTGCGCCTGAACAAGGCCGCCTACTCGCTGAAGGACGCGCACCAGCGCGACCTGTTCGCGACGGACGAGGAGGCGTGGGTGGCGCAGTTCGACCTGACCGACGCCGAGCGCGAGCTGGTCAGGAGCCGTGACTGGATCGGGATGTGGCGGGGCGGGATGTCCATCTACGTGATGGTCAAGCTGTCCGGGGTCACGAAGACGCCGCTTCCGGAAATCGGGCGACAGATGAGGGAGTCAGGCTGATGGCACAGATCATCGGAGGCATCGGAGCCTCCCACGCACCGTCGATGGAGCACGTGTACGACGCCGGCTCCGAGGCCCGCGAGAGCGACGAGTGGGCGCCGCTGTTCGGGCCGTTCAAGCAGGTGTCCGACTGGCTGGCCACCATCCGCCCGGACCGCCTCGTCGTGATCTACAACGACCATATGGACGCGTTCTTCCTGAACGCGTATCCGACGTTCGCGCTGGGCGTGGCCGAGTCGTATCCGATCGCCGACGAGGGGTTCGGCGCGCGCGCGTTCCCGCCGATCGCGGGCGACGCCGCCCTGGGGTGGCACATCGCCCGGTCGCTCGTGGCGGACGAGTTCGACATCACGATCTGCCAGGAGCTCGAGGTCGACCACGGCGTCATCTCGCCGCTGCCGATGGTGGACTTCTCCGACGGCGACGGCGAATGGAAGATCCCGATCGTCCCGCTGGCCGTGAACGTGATCCTGCATCCGCTGCCCTCGCCGCGCCGCTGCTTCAAGCTGGGGCAGGCGATCCGCCGCGCCATCCTCTCCTACCCGGAGGACCTGCGCGTCGTGGTCGCCGGCACGGGCGGACTCTCCCATCAGCTCACCGGCACCTCGTTCGGCGCCGTGCGCGAGGAGTGGGATCGCGACTTCATGCGGATCCTCGCGGAGGATCCCGAGCGGCTGTGCGACTACACCCACGAGCAGCTGATCAAGCTCGGGGGCACGGAGTCGGTCGAGGTGGTCAACTGGCTGGCGATGCGGGGCGCGCTGCCGAGCTCGGCGCGGCCGCTGATCGAGGCGTACTACGCCCACAGGATCATGGGCTACGGCCTCGCCGCCTACGACGTCGCCGGGCGCCCGGCATGAGCGCCGACGTCGTCGCCCGCGTGCTACGGGGATCGGTCGACCTGCACGTCCACCCGGCGCCCTCCCCGCTGCCGCGCCGGATCGACGCGGTCGAGGCGGCCCGGGCGGCCGAGGGCATCGGCATGCGGGCGATCATCGTCAAGTCGCATCACCACTCGACGGTGACCGACGTGCTCGCGCTCGGGCAGAACGGCCTGCAGGGCTCGCCCGTGCGCGTCTTCGGCGGGATCGCGCTCAACTCGGCGGTGGGCGGCCTGAATCCGCACGCCGTCGACCTGGCGCTGAAGCTCGGCGGCCGGATCGTCTGGTTCCCCACCATCGCCTCGCCGCAGCACATTGCCCACCATGCTGCCCATCCCGACCTCAAGTTCCCCAGGCTGGCGGTGCATGTGCGCCCCGAGCGCCCGGTCGACGTGCTCGACGAGTCGGGCCGGCTGCGGCCGGAGGTGCACGACATCATCGGCCTGATCAAGGAGCACGATGCCATCCTCGCCTCCGGGCACATGAGCCCGGACCGGATCCTGGCGGTGTTCGAGGCGGCGCGGGCGGCGGGCGTCAACCGCCTGCTCGTGAACCATCCCAACTTCGTCGTCGAGGCCACCCACGAGCAGGGCCGGCGGTTCGTCGAGCTCGGCGCGGTGATCGAGCACTCGCTCTGCATGTACG
>DASXOR010000225.1:0-17747 GCA_036494095.1 Gaiellales bacterium
CGACCGCCTGCCGCATGCCGTCTTCCTCGACCGCGCCGGCCTCGACGTGTGCGACGGCGAGGCCGTGCGGGCGGCGCTGCGGCCCGATGACGTCGTCATCCACGCCGCGGCCATGACCGACGTCGACGGCTGTGAGCGCGATCCCGAGACGGCCTTCGCCGTAAATGCCGCCGGGGCGGCCAGCGTGGCGGCGACCGGTGCGCGCACGATCCTGCTCTCGACCGACTACGTCTTCGACGGCGCGGCCGCGCGCGCCTACGCCGAGGACGACCCGACCGGGCCGCTGTCGGCCTACGGCCGCTCGAAGCTCGAGGCCGAGCGGGTCGTGCTCGGCCGGCCCGGGAACCTGGTCGTGCGCACGTCCTGGGTGTACGGGGACGGGCGCAACTTCATCCGCTCGGTCCTCGCCGCCGAACGGGCCGGGAAGGAGCTGCGCGTGGTCGCCGACCAGCGCGGCCGGCCGACCTGGGCCGGCGACCTCGCCGCCGCTCTCGCGTACCTCGTCTCGGCGGGCACGACCGGGATCGTCCACGTCACCGGCGCCGGCGAGCCGTGCACGTGGGCCGACCTGGCCGAGCTCGTGGTCGGCCACGCGGTGCGGCGGATCTCGTCGGCCGAGTTCGGAGCGGCGGCGCTGCGGCCGCGTTCGAGCGTGCTCGACCTCGCTCGGGCGCGCGCACTCGGCGTGCCTCTGGCAGACTGGCACCGGTCGGTTCGACGCTACCTGGAGGACGAGCGGTGAAGGGTGTTGTGCTGGCGGGTGGGCTGGGGACGCGCCTGGCGCCGATGACGACGGTTGTGAACAAGCACGTGCTCGACCTGTTCGACGAGCCGATGATCCACTTCCCCATCCGCAGCCTGGCCCGGGCGGGGGTGACCGATCTCGTGGTGGTCGTCGGCCGCCACGGAGACCAGATCCAGGCTCTGCTCGGCGACGGGTCGCAGCTCGGCGTCGCCATCGCCTACGCCCACCAGGAGGGCGAGGGCGGCATCGCCGACGCGCTCGCGCGCGCCCGCGACGCCGTGGGCGGCGGGCCGCTCGTCGTCATCCTCGGCGATCAGGTCTACCAGGACGACCTCACCCCCTACGTCGAGGCCTTCCGCCGCCGGCCCGCCGGCGCCCGCATCCTGCTGAAGCAGGTCGAGGACGCCCGCCGCTTCGGCGTGGCGAGCATCGACGGGGACCGCGTGAGCGCGATCGAGGAGAAGCCGTCCCGGCCGGCCACCGACCTGGCCGTGACCGGCTGCTACATGTACGACGAGCGCGTGTTCGACATCGTCGCGGGCCTGCAGCCGTCGGAGCGGGGCGAGCTCGAGATCACCGACGTCAACAACGCGTACATCGCCGCCGGCGAGATGGCGTTCGACGTCCTGCCCGGGTGGTGGGCCGACGCCGGCACCACCGCCAGCAAGCTCAAGGCCTCGATCCTGGTCGCGCTCACGCGCGGCGTCACGTTTCACGCCTGAATCGCCGCCGGCGGATTACTGCCAGGTCAGGGCAACCGGGCCGGCCACCCGGCCCAGGTCGAGCAGGACGCGGTAGACCTGCAGCGGGTGTGAGGCTTCGCTGAAGCGCGGCGTGCGGGCCTCGATCACGTGCACCTCCCCCGACGCGTCACGCACCGCGAGCGCGATCCGGCGGCCGCCGGGCGAGGCCGCGATCCCGGCCACGCGGCCGGGCACGGTGGTGACGTCCGCGCCGGCGAGGCCCACGACATAGCGGGTGATCGTCGCACCGGTGCCGACCACGAGCTCGCGCGGCGCGAGCCACGCGATCTTCGGCTGGCCGGGTCCGGCACCGGCGACGCACGTGCCGTGGCCGTGGCGGAGCGTGTCGACAAGGCGCACCCGGCCCGCGTGGTCGGCGATCGCCAGCAGGCCGCCGTAGGGAGCGAAGGCGACCGCCGCGGCGTGGTGCAGGCCGCACCCGGAAGGGAGCGGCGAGGTCGCCCCGTCGATGACGTTGTGGATCATCACCGCGCCGTCGGCGCGGATGTAGGCAAACGCCTGCGAGTCCCACCGCCAGCTCGGCGCCTGGGGCAGGGCATGCGCGGCCACCAGGACCGCGTGGGTGCCGTTCCCGAACATGTCGTAGAGGCGATCGCCGCCAGGTGCGCGAACGACGTAGGCGATGCGGATCCCGGCGGGCGCCCAGGCGGCGGCAAGCGCCGTACCGCGCACCGGTCGCGTGAACCCGGACCGCCCGTCGGGGACACCGACGGCGCGCAGCCCACTGGGGCCGCCCTCGACCATCCACACCGCTCCCGGGCTGATCGCGAGCGCCGAGAGCGGCCGGCCGTGCAGCGCGGCGCCGCTGCTCGTCGCGAGCCATGCGCGGCCCGCGGCCACGGCCGAGAACGCGATAGCGCCGCGGGGCAGCACCGCGCCCGGCGTGGAGACGGGCTCTGACCCGGGCGGCGCCCGGTGGTGGCGCGGGGCGGGGCCGACCAGCGGCAGCCGCCCGCCGGTCGCGGCCAGCGTGACGCCGCCGAACACGAAGGCGACCGCGCACGCGACGGCGGGCACCAGCAGGCGCCGGCGGCGCCTGTGGACGCCGGCTGCCGCCGGCAGCGCGTCGAGCGCCGCCCGCAGCGCCCGCTCGGTGGTGTCGGCAGCGGGCGGCGGCGCGTCGCGCAGGGCGCGCTCGAGGCGGTTCTCAAGCTCGTCCGGCATCGCGCTCCCGTTCGCGCTCACGCAGCTCGTCGAGCGCCCGGGCAAGCCGCGAGTGCACCGTCCCCACCGGCAGCTCCAGCAGCTCGGCGATGGCGGCGGGGGAGTGGCCGAGGCCGTAGCGCAGCACGATCACGACCCGCCGCTGCGGCGAGAGCCCCACCACCGCCTCGAGCAGCTGCCGGTCCTCGCCGGACCGGTCGCGCCACTCCCCCTCGAGCCGCTCGAGCGCGTCCGGCCCGACCAGCCGGCGCTCGCTGCGGATCAGGTCGAGCGAGCGGTTGACCACGATCCGGTGCAGCCACGGGGCGAACGGCCGCCTGCGGTCGAATCGGCCCAGCGCCGCGAAGGCGCGCTCGAACGCGTCCTGCGCGACGTCGTCGGCCATGTCCCGGCGACCGGTGACGGCGCGGGCCACCCGCCACGCGTCCGGCCAGTGGCGGGCGAAGAGCTCGGCGGCAGCGTCGCGCGAGCCCTCGCGGGCGCGGCCGACCAGCTCGGCGTCGCTCTGCGCGTGCATGCTCACCTGAGAAGGTACTACGCCGGTACCGCCAGATCGCGTCCCGCCGGGGCCCGGTCAGGCGCGGCGGGTCACGAACGTATCGGTGCGGTACGGCAGGAGCAGGGGGCGGGGGACGTCGGCGACGAGCGCCCGGATCTCGCCGAACAGCTGGTCGCGGTCGGCGTCCGGAAGGGTGGCGATGTAGCTCGTTGAGCCGATCCGGGCCAAAAGATCGGCGGTCGAGAGCGCATGCGTGTGCCCGCAGATGTGTTCGGACAGGGGCTCGAAGAGGCCACACGCCGCGAGCTCCTCGCGCCACGCCGAGCGCCCGTACTGCGGCTCGCCGCGCTGGTGGGCGTGCACGAGCGCCTGCAGCGCGGCCACCCAGTCGGCCGACGTGTCGAACGTGTTCCAGACGAGACCGAGGCCGCCGCCCGGGCGCAGCGTGCGGTGGATCTCGCGCAGCGCGCGCCCGGCATCGAACCAGTGGAACGCCTGGGCGACCGTGACGGCGTCGAGGCCGCCGTCGGCCACCGGGATCGCCTCGGCCGTGCCGGCGCGCACCTCGACTCCGGGCGCCGTCTCGGACAGCACCCGCCGCATCGCCTCCACGGGCTCGACGGCGATCACGGTCGCGCCCGTCGCCTGCAGGAGCCGCGTCAGCTTGCCCGTGCCGGCGGCCAGGTCGAGCACTGTCGTCCCATCCCAGAGGCCGAGCTCGGCCACGAGGTGGGCGATCGCCGCCGGGGGATAGCCGGGACGGCCGCGCTCGTAGGCATCCGCTGCGCGTGCGAACCCGGCGGCGGCGGTGGGATGGGTGGCGCTCATCGGCAGCGCAGGTTACCTCCCGGCGCGGCCGCCGCCGCCCGTCCCGATACTACGCGCGTGCGCACCCTCTGTGTCCTCTGCGGATCCAATCCCGGTCGCCGGCCCGAGTACCTGGGCGTCGCCCGGTCGCTGGCCGAGACGCTTGTCGGCCGCCGCATCCGGGTCGTGTACGGCGGCGCGGCGGTCGGCACCATGGGCGTCCTGGCCGACGCCGCTCTCGCGGCCGGCGGCGAGGTGATCGGCGTGATCCCGCAGTCGCTCATGGACGCCGAGATCGCCCACCCCGGCCTGACCGAGCTGCGCGTGGTCGGCTCGATGCACGAGCGCAAGGCGGCGATGGTTGCGCTCTCCGACGGGTTCATCGCCCTCCCCGGCGGTCTGGGCACACTGGACGAGCTGGCCGAGGTCGCCACCTGGGCGCAGCTGGGACTGCATGCAAAGCCGATCGGCCTGCTCGATCCGCTCGGATACTTCGACCTGCTGTTGCGCTTTCTCGACAACGCCGTCTCGGAGCGCTTCCTGCGCGCAGAGCACCGTGCACTGCTTCTGCGAGAGGCCGCCGCCGAGCCCCTCCTCGATGCGATGGCCGGCTGGCGGCCGCCGGTGGTGGCCAAGTGGGTCGACGCCGACGGCGCGCCCGTGCGCTAGTCGCCGGCTGCCGGCCGCGGCGCCGCCGCGGTTACCCTGGCGATCCGCTCGCGGTTCGGCATCGTGATCGCCGTGATCTCGCATCCCACCCGCATCAGGTGGGCGTCGATGCGCTCGGCGGAAAGGACGCACGCGCGCAGGCGCATCGGCTGGCCGTCGACCGTCGGCATGAGTGCGACCAGGTCGCCGGCGTGGAATTCGCGATCGCTCACGAGCGCGACCTCGGCCGTGCCCAAATTCGCGATCTCGACGTCGAACTGGGTGCCCGTGCGCACCGTCTGGCAGGTCATCGCGTAGAGCGGAGCACGCTCGCCGATACGCATGCGCGGCAGCACCCGCCCGGGCGCGCTGTCGTGGATCGCGGTCACCCGCAGGCGCACGATCGCCGCCCACTCCGTCTCGGGCTCCGCGCTCACGACGACCATCTCGACATCGTGGCCGCGGCCGTCGACGGCGTCCACCGGCACCAAAACCGTGGTCTGGGGCTGCATCCGCAGCCGCGGCGCCCGCGCCCGGTACTCGAGTCCGTTGCGCGACAGGAGCTCGATCCGCAGTGCACCACCGGTCTCGGTGAGAATCGCGACCGCCGCCGGCGGCTCGGGGAGCAGCAGCTCCGCCCGCCCTGTGATCGTGCTCGGCTTGGAGATCGCCATCGTCGTATCACCAATCTCCGGGCGCGCGAGCGTCGGCGTCAGGCCGACTTGGCCGCGATCCGCTCGGCGGCTGAGTCCGTGGATGTCGCCATCGTCGCCATGACGGCCAGGCGGGCGCGCTCGGACCCCGCGACCGAGGTGACCTCGCAGCCCACCCGGCGGCGGCCGTAGTGGGCCGGTGCCGTATGCAGGACGCGCACGCGCAGGCGGACGAGGCGGCGGTCGATCGTGGGCATCACGGAGAGCAGGTCGCCCGGAGCGAGCGGCTGGTCGGTCACGAAGGCGAGGCCGTCGGCGGAGAGATCCGCCAGGTGGACGTCGAACTCGGCCTCGGTGCCGAGATGCCGGGAGTAGAGCACGCCCACGAGCGCGAGGTCGCTCATGCGGGCTCGCGGCGAGGTGCGGCGGCCGCTGCGGCGGCGCAGGCGATCGACGGTCAGGTACAGGGTGGCGGCGCGCTCGGACTCGTAGAAGAGCTCTGACACGCGCAGGTCGATGTCGTGTCCGGCTCCGTGCTCGTCGCGCTCCCGCAGGCGCAGGCGCAGGCCGACGCGCACGCGCTGGAGGGGCGCCATCGCCTGGATGGTGTCTGCGTCGTGGCCGGTGATCTCGAGCGTGATCGCTCCGCCGTCCTCCGACATGACGTCGAGTTCGGTCGGGAGCTGTGACAACACCGAGACGGCGGTCTCGAGCATCCTCTTGGAGTTCATTCGCGGCACGGCCAGGTTATCGGCCGGAGGGTGGCGAAAGATAAGCCCGCCGGCGCCATCTCTCGACTCGCCCGGGGGCGGTGAGTAGTATCGGTGCCGCAGTCGATCAGGGAGGGGATTGAACCGTGGCGATCGTCGAAGAGCGGCGCGAGCCGTTCATCCGTCAGGACGGCAAGGACAAGGTCACGGGCCTCGGCCGGTACACGGCCGACCTGACCCGCACGGGGATGCTGCACGCCCGCTTCCGCTATGCGGACCACCCCCACGCCCGCCTGCTGGGTGTGGACACGAGCCGGGCGCGTGCGCTCGCCGGCGTGTTCGCGGTGCTCACGCAGGACGATGTCCCGGACGTCCGCTACGGCGGGTTCGTCGAGGACCGCACACTCTTCGCCCGCGACGTCGTGCGCTTCGAGGGCGAGATCGTCGCGGCGGTCGCCGCGCTCACGCCCGAGATCGCCGAGCGCGCCGTCGAGCTGATCGAGGTCGATTACGAGCCGCTCGAAGCCGTGTCCGATCCCGAGCACGCGCTGCGCGACGGGACAATCCTCGTGCACGACGGCTGGGAGGGGTACGAGGCCAACGAGGATCTCGTCCGCAGAGGCAACGACTGCTCGCGCTCGACGATCGCGAAGGGCGACGTCGAGGCCGGCATGGCCGAGGCCGAGGTGACCGTGAAGGAGCGCTACGTCGCCGACATGTCCCATGCGGTCCCGATCGAGCCGCGGGCGATCGTCGCCGAGTGGCAGGGCGACAAGGTCACCGTGTGGACATCGACGCAGGTGCCGTTCATCGCCCGCTCCGGCATCGCCACCACCCTGCAGCTGCCCGAGGCCGACGTCCGTGTCATCGTGCCGCACCTCGGCGGCGGGTTCGGCGGCAAATGCGAGTTCCACTTCGAGGCGCACGTGGCGGCGCTGGCCCGGGCGGCCGCGCGCCCGGTGCGGCTCGTGTTCACCCGCCGCGAGGAGTTCATCGCGCCCGACCACCGCCGCGAGGGCCAGGTCGTCGAGATCGAGACCGGCGCGATGCGCGACGGCACCCTCGTCGCGCGGCGGGCGCGGCTCGTGCTCGACAACGGCGCCTATGCCGCCGACGCCCCGTTCTTCCCGCAGCTCGCGGCGATGATGGTGGTCGGCCCGTACCGGATACCGCACGTGTCCGTCGACGCCCACCTCGCCTACACCAACACGACCCCATCGGGATCCGTGCGCGCCCCGACGGCGCCGCAGGCGTGCTGGGCGCTCGAGCAGCACATGGACGCCGTGGCCGAGGCGGTCGGCATGGACCCGGTCGAGCTGCGCCGCCGCAACATCGTGCGCGAGGGCGACGAGAGCGCGACCCGGCAGGTGTTCACCCCGATCGCCGCCGCCGAGACGCTCGAGCGGGCCGTCGAGATGATCGGCTACGGCCGGGATCTGCCCGAGGACGAGGCGATCGGCGTCGCCTGCGGCTGGTGGCCGTCGTTCGCGATGCCGTCGGGAGCGCACGTGAAGCTGCACGGTGACGGCTCGGGGACGATCGTGACCGGTGCGCAGGAGTGCGGCACCGGATCGGTGATGGCGCTGCCGCTCCTGGCGGCCGAGGTGCTCGGCATGCGGCCGGAGCAGTTCACGGTCGTCTACCAGGACACCGACGCCGGCCCCTGGGACGCGGGCGCGTCCGGCTCGCAGACGACGTTCAACAACGGCCGTGCCGTCGTCGCGGCTGCGGTCGACGTCCGCGACCAGCTGCTCGAGCTGGCCGAGGAGGTGCTCGAGGCGGCGCGGGCCGACCTGGAGCTCGCCGGCGGCCGCGTGCAGGTGAAGGGCTCGCCGACGACCGGTGTGGAGATCGCCGATCTGGCCGAGAAGGCCGCCGGCGACAAGCTGCTGCTCGGACGCGGGTCGGGATCCCCGGCACCGCTGCCGGAGTGCGACCCGTCGGGCTGCACGGGGCGCCTGGGGATGGAGTCGTTCCTGGCGCCCACGTTCATCACCCACGCCGCTCGGTGCAAGGTCGACCGCGCCACCGGTGTTGTCCGGGTGCTCGAGGTGGCGGCCGCGCACGACTCCGGCCGCGTGCTGAACCGGGTGGGGGCCGACGGCCAGGTCGAGGGCGGCGTCGCGATGGGTATCGGGATGGCCCTCTCGGAGGGCTCGCAGCTCTCCGCCGACGGCCGCCAGCTGAACGCGTACCTGCTCGACTACAAGCTGCAGACGGCCTCCGACGTGCCGTCGATCCAGGTCGACTGGGTGGGGGCGCCCGACCCGAACGGCGGGCCGAACGGCGCAAAGGCGGTGGCCGAGCCGCCCTGCGTGCCCACTCCCGGGGCGGTCGGAAACGCGATCGCGAAAATCGCCGGCCGCGTGCACCAGCTGCCGATGACGCCGCTGCGGGTGTGGGAGACGATGCAGCGATGAGCGCGACCTACGCGGCCGCGGCCACGCTCGAGGAGGCACTCACGGCCATGCGGGCGGGCTGCCGCCCGGTGGCCGGCGGCACCGACCTGGTCGTGGGCGCGCGCCAGGGCAAATCGGCGCTGCCCGACGCCCTCGTGGCCATCCACGGGCTGGCCGGGCTCCACGGGATCGCGGAGCTGCCAGGCGGCGGCCTGCGCATCGGCGCCCTCGTGAGCCACGCGGATCTCGTCGACCACCGGGCCGTGCGCAGTCGCTACACCGCCCTCGCGGACGCCTCGGCCATCGTGGGCAGCCACGCCACCCGCCACGTCGGCACGATCGGCGGCAACGTCATGAACGCATCGCCGGCGATGGAGACGGGCGGCCCACTCATGTGCATGGGCGCCGAGGCGGTGCTGGCCTCGGCGGCCGGTGAGCGCCGGCTCGGGCTCGACGCCCTTCTGACCGGGCCCGGGAGCACGGCCGCGAGACCGGACGAGCTGCTCGTCGCGATCGAGCTGCCCCCGCCGGCGGCCGCCGCCGGCAGCTGCTACGCCCGCCTGGAATACCGCCGGCAGATGGAGATCGCCGTGGTCGGCGCGACCTGCAGCGTCTCACTCGACGGGCCGCGCGTGGCCGCGGCGCTGGTGGCGATCACCGCACTCACGCCGTGCATCATGCGTGTGCCCGCCGCCGAGGCCGCGCTTGCGGGCAGCGACGGCGGCGCCGAGGCGATACGAACCGCCGGCGACGCCGCCGCGGCCGCGGCCAAGCCGATCTCCGACGTGCGCGCCTCGGCGGAGTACCGCCGGGCGATGGCGGCGGTCATCGCGCGGCGGGCGATCGCCACGGCCATTGCCCGCGCCCGCGACGGCAGCGAGTCCGTCCCCATCCCCGCCAGCCCCGCCCTGCACGGGGCGACGGACTAGAGGAGCCCAGCCGCATGCGATACGACGCTGTCCTGAACGTCAACGGCACCGACTACCCCGTGGAGATCGAGCCGGGCCGCAGCCTGCTCTCGGTTGTGCGCACCGAGCTCGGCCTCGCCGGTAGCAAGGAGGGCTGTGACGACTCCGAATGCGGCGCGTGCATGATGCTGCTCGACGGCCGCCCGGTGAACTCGTGCTCCTACCTTGCGCTGCAGGCCCAGGGGCGTGCCATCGTCACCGTCGAGGGGCTCACGAGCGGCGGCGAGCTGCACCCGCTGCAGCGCCAGTTCCTGGAGCAGGGCGGCGTCCAGTGCGGCTTCTGCACCCCCGGCATGCTCATCTCGGCGAAGGCGCTGCTCGATCAGAACCCCGACCCGACCGACGACGAGATCCGGCTCGCGCTCTCGGGCAACCTGTGCCGCTGCACCGGCTACCAGGGCATCGTCCGCGCGGTGCAGGCCGCCGCCGCGGAGATGGCGGTGGGCCCGAGCCGCTAGGCGGCTACCAGCGCTCGACCCAGTCAGCCGTCCACACGCACGCGCCGGTGTGGCCGAGGAAGCGTCCGCAGGCGCGGCTGATGCCGATGCGCGTGTAGCTGGGCGAGAGCAGGATGGCGCGGTGCTCGGGGCTGCCGAGCCACGCCTTGACCGTGCTCACGGCACCGGCCAGCGTCCCCGTCCCCCAGGCCAACGTCTCGCCGCCCATCCACGAGTAGCCGGTCACGAACCCGCTGCGCATGATCCGGTCCTTGACCGTCTGGCCCGAAGGGCTGGTGTGCGAGAAGTAGTCGCGCAGGATCATGTCGTCGGAGTGCTGCGACGCCACCGCGTGCAGCTGCGACGACGGCCGCACGGCCCCGATCCCGTACTGCTCGCGTACGGCGTTGATCGCGAGCCGGAGTGCGGCGCGCGGCTTCAGTGTTGTCGCGGCCGCCGTGCCTGCGCCCGCCGTGCCTGCCAGCACGACCACCGCAACCACCGCCACCACGAGACCCCATCGTGGAACCCCCATGCGGCTCATACTCGGTGTTGGCGCGCCTCTGTCGCGACACCGAATTGGCGCGACGGGCATCCTCGTTTTGGGGTAATTCGGAGGACGGCGCCTCTACCGAAAAGCGTGGATCAGGCCGGGAAGAGCAGCGCCGCTGCGCGCGGCCGGGCCAGGTAGTAGCCCTGGCCGAGCGTGGCGCCCAGGCCGCGCAGCGTGTCCAGCTCGGCCTCGGTCTCGATCCCCTCGGCGATCACCGTCGCCGATACCTCACGGGCGAATGTGAGCAGCGAGCTCGCGAGCGCACGGCGATCCGGGTCGTGGTCGATGCCCCTGGTCAGCGTCATGTCCAGCTTGATGTAGTCGGGCCGCAGCCGCAGGATGTGGCGGAGGCTGGCGTAGCCGGCGCCGGCGTCGTCGACCGCGATCCGGCAGCCCGCCGCGCGCAGCTCGTGCAGGCAGCCGACCAGCGCCTCGTAGTCGGCCACCTCGGCGTGCTCGGTCAGCTCGAGCACGAGCCGGCGCGTCGGTGCGGCCGAGAGCATCTCGCTCAGCGTGCGCTCGCCGAGCAGCTCGGGAGAGGCGTTCACCGCGAGGAAGGTGTGCTCGGGCAGCGACCCCAGCGCGCCCATCCCGGTCGCCACCGCCGTCAGCTCGAGCTCGGCCCGCAGGCCGACGGTGGCCGCGTCCGTGAACCAGTCGGGCACCTGCCGGGTCGAGTGGTTGGGGAAGCGGGCGAGCGCCTCGTACCCCACCGGCTCCAGCCGCTCGAGGTCGAAGATCGGCTGCAGGGCGCTCGTGAGCGTGCTGCGGTCGATCACGCCCCTGATCTCGCGGCGCAGACGCCCGCGCTCGGAGGCCGTCCTCTGGCTCTCGCGGCGCTGGCCGGAAAGCTCGGCGACCATCCCGCTGATGGCCTCGCCCGAGAGCATCGTCGTTCCCCGGGCGGCGCCTTCGAGGGCGGCGATCAGCTCGCTCGGGGGCGCGCCCTTGACGACGTAGCCGGTCGCTCCGGCCCGCAGCATCGCGAGCACGAGCGTGGTGTCGTGGTAGGCGGAGTGGGCGACGATGTGGGTGCGCGGGGAGCGTGACCGGATCGCCCGCGCGGCCGAGACGCCGCCGCCGGGCATGCGCACGTCGAGCAGGGCGACGTCCGGCCGGGTCTCGGCGGCCCGCTCGGCCGCCTCGTCGGCGTCGGCGGCGAGCGCGGCCACCTCGAAGCCGTCGTAGGCGCGGATCAGGTCTGCCACCATACGCAGCAGCGGCGGCTCGTCGTCGGCTATCAGGACACGGATGCTCAACAGAGGGGGCCTCGGTTCAACGGCACGCCGAGACGTTCCGATGGATCCACGCGGCGGCCGTGCAAGGGTCGCCCTGCCGACCTCCTCGTGACCCAAATTGGTACGACTCGATGCCCGAGGTTGACAGACTAGCCTAGCCCAGGCCGCTCCGCGGGGAAAGGCTGCCGCCGCCGCCCGTGCCTCGCTAGTATCGGCCGGTCGTGTCCTGCGCCGCCGAGATCGCGTCCGGTTCGTGCCGATGAACGGCCGCGTCGCCGTGGTCACGGGCGCCGCCGGTGCGATCGGCGCGGCGGTTGCCCGCAGGCTCGAGCAGGATGGCCTCCGCGTCGCGAGGGCCGACCTGGCGGCAGGAGCCGACTTCGGCTGCGACGTCCGCTCCGAGGCCGACGTGCGGCGGCTGCGAGCCGAGGTCGAGCGGCGGCTCGGCGCCCCGTGGCTGCTCGTCAACGTGGCCGGGGCGTTCTTCGAGCACCGCATCACCGACCTCGACGAGAGCGACTGGGACCTGCTCATCGACACGAACCTGAAGGGGCCGTTCCTGACGTGCAAGACGTTCCTCCCGGCGATGATCACGGCGGGGTCGGGCTGCATCGTGAACATCGCCTCGACCGCCGGCATCCGCGGCGGCCACCACCGGGCGGCCTACTGCGCGGCCAAGGCGGGTGTGGTCAACCTCAGCCGCAGCCTGGCGCTCGATCACGGCGGCGACGGCGTGCGTGTCGCCTGCGTTTGCCCCGGCCTGATCGAGACGCCGATGGCCGACTGGATCACGTCGCGGCCCGATGCGCTGCGCGACTGGGAGGCGTCCGTGCCCGCCCGCCGGATAGGGACCGTCGACGACGTCGCGGCGGCCGTCGCGTTCCTAGCGTCGGACGCCGCCTCGTACACGCACGGCAGCGTCCTCGTGGTGGATGGCGGCGTGACCGCGTAGATGATTGATTCCACGCCTCCGCGCGCCTGGACGCTCGTCTCTGGTGGTTGGGCGGCGCCTGGTGGCGCTGCGGCTGCGCAGCGTCGCGGGGCGGCGTGGAATCAATCATCTAGGGTTCGGCCCGAGATGGCGCTTATCTCGCGAGGGTTCCGCGGCAGCCACAGGGACAACCCCCCGGGGCGCGTTCCGCCCGGCCAGTACCTGGTCGACGGGTTCCCCGTGCTCTCGGCCGGCCCGACACCGCACACGCCGACCGACCGCTGGGACTTCTCCGTCGTCGGCGAGGTGGACGACCCGCCCCGGTGGACCTGGGACGAGTTCCGCGCCCTGCCCACCGAGACGGTCACGAAGGACATCCACTGCGTGACCAAGTGGTCGAAGCTCGACACGGTGTGGGAGGGCGTATCGCTCGACACGCTGCTCGCCGATCTCGTGACCGAGGCGGAGTACGTGACGGCGTATTGCGACGGCGGCTACACCACCAACCTGCCGCTCGACGACGTCCTCGACGGCAAGGCGTGGATCGCGACCGGCTACGGCGGCGAGCCGCTCGCGCCCGAGCACGGCGGCCCGGCCAGGCTGCTGGTGCCCCACCTCTACCTGTGGAAGAGCGCAAAGTGGGTGCGTGGCCTGCGCCTGACCACCGAGGACGAGCCGGGCTTCTGGGAGTCGCTCGGCTACCACATGTACGGTGACCCGTGGCGAGAGCAGCGATACGCGGGCGACTGAGCTGGCGCGTCGCCGAGGTCGTCGACGCCGGCATGGAGACCGGGTCGGTGCGCAGCCTGCGCCTCGACGTGCGCGATTGGCCGGGCCACCTGGCGGGCCAGCACGTCGACCTGCGGCTCACGGCCGAGGACGGCTACCAGGCCCAGCGCAGCTACTCGATCGCGTCCGGGCCGGAGGACGACGGCGTGGTGCTGACGGTCGAGCGGCTGGACGACGGCGAGGTGTCGCCCTACCTGGTCGACGAGGTGCGCCCAGGTGACCGGATCGAGCTGCGCGGCCCCATCGGCGGCTACTTCGTCTGGCAGGCGGGCGACGGAGGGCCGGTGATGCTGCTCTCCGGTGGGTCGGGCATCGTGCCACTGCGGGCGATGATCCG
The DNA here is from genome assembly GCA_036494095.1 of Gaiellales bacterium. Lineage (GTDB taxonomy): Bacteria > Actinomycetota > Thermoleophilia > Gaiellales > JAICJC01 > JAICJC01. The sequence goes on from DASXOR010000225.1 coordinate 13,643, forward strand.
CCACTGGGCCGCCCTGGGCGGCCCAGTGCCCGTCCGCCTGCTGGCCTCGTGGCGGTCGCCCGTGGACGCGATCTACACGGCCGAGATCGACCGGCTCGCCGCGGCCGGCGACGGGTTCGGGGCAGTGACGACCCTCACCCGCTCACGGCCGCCGGGGTGGGCCGGCGAGGTCGGCCGGGTGACTCCCGAGATGCTCGCCCGGGTCGCATGGCCGGCCGACCAGCGGCCGCTCGCCTTCGTGTGCGGGCCGACCGGCTTCGTCGAAGCGGTCGCGAGCGGCCTCGTCGAGCTCGGGTACGAGGCGGCCCGCGTACGCACCGAGCGCTTCGGACCGACGGGGGGACCGGATGGATGAGCGGGATCTGCGGCTGGACGGCAACGCCGCCGCCGGCGCGCTGCAGGAACTGTTCGGCTTCGAGGTAACCGCGGCGCGCGGTCGCTGCGACGGCTGCGGCGCCGTCGGGCCGATCGGGGCGCTCGTGCTGTACATGCACGCACCCGGCATGGTGTTGCGGTGCGCTCACTGCGACGCGGTGATGATCCGCCTGGTCGAGGCGCCCGATGGGTACCGGGTCGATCTTCGGGGTATCCGCTGCCTGGAGATCACCGGGTAGCGTCTTCACCGGATCTTGTCGGGTCTTTTACCGAACCGGCGTCGCGAGTGAACGACGCTCCCGTCGGGCCGCCGGACGTGGTGGCCGTGATACGGACGAGGGGGAGACCATGACATCTGTACGACCAACGCCGCGGATCGCGGCGGCGGCTGTCGTTGCGGTGATGGCGGCCGTACTCGGCGCGGGCAGCGCCGCGGCCCAGCCCGGCTCGCACGCCGCGGCGGCACGGACGCCCATCAAGCACGTGATCGTGATCGTGGGCGAGAACCACACCTTCGACAACGTCTACGCGACGTACAAGCCACGGCATGACCAGAGGGTCGAGAACCTCCTCTCGGAGGGGATCGTCAAGGCCGACGGACTCCCGGGGCCGCACTCTGCCCGCGCCCGCCAATGGACGGCGACCGACACGTCGGCCGACGGCTACTCGAACGACCCCAGGCTGGTGGCACCGTATGCGTCGTTGCCGCAGCCCAATACGACGTACGTCGATCCCCGGTGCGACGGCGGCCAGGCGATGAACACGCCTGACTCACGCTTCCCGGCGAACCTCCCGAACGCGCCGTACCAGATCACCCGGTACGTGCCGTACGACCAGATCCACACCGCGTTTGCGGCATGCGACAACGGCGCCTACGTGGGCGATCCGCTGCACCGGTTCTACCAGATGAATCAGCAGGCCGAGCGCAACCAGAACAAGCTCTGGGTGTGGACGGCGCAGACCGCCGGCGACTCCAACGGCGCGCCCCCGAGCGACACCTTCCAGGGAGCAGTGTCGATGGGCTTCTACAACGTCGCGAAGGGTGACGCCCCGGTGTTCGACTTCCTGGCGAATCAGTTCTCGATGTCCGACAACTACCACCAGGCGGTGATGGGCGGCACCGGCACGAACCACGTGGCGCTGGGCAGCGGCCTGGCGGCGTCCTACGAGGATGCAACCGGCACCCCGACCACGCCCCCGGCGAACCAGATCGAGAACCCCAACGCCCAGCCGGGCACGAACAACTGGTACACCCAGGACGGCTACTCCGGCGGCACGTACTCCAAGTGCGCCGATACGTCATCGCCGGGCGTCGCGCCGATCGTCGCCTACCTGCACCAGAACTGGCCCAATGCGACGGCGCACTGCGCGGCGAACACGTATTACATGCTGAACAACTACAACCCGGGCTATCTGGCCGACGGGACGAAGGACCCGGGCCCGTTCGCCGTTCCGCCCCAGAGCGAGAAGACATATCCCACCATCGGCGACGAGCTCTCCAAGCACAGCATCAGCTGGAGCTACTTCGGCCAGGACTGGAACAACGGCAACCCGAACCTCGCGCAGTACTGCAACATCTGCAACCCGTTCCAGTACGCCACGTCGATCATGACCAATCCCACGCAGCGTGCCGAGCACCTGCACGGCCTCTCGGCCTTCCAGGCCGAGGCCAAGTCCGGCAGCCTGCCGGCGGTCTCGATCGTGAAGCCCGAGGGGACGTTCGACGGGCATGCGGGCTACTCGACGCTGGCCGCGTTCGAGGCGTTCACGAGCACCGTCATCGGCGACGTCGCGAACAACCCGTCGCTGTGGAGGAACACCGCCATCTTCGTCACGATGGACGAGGGCGGCGGCTACTACGACTCCGGGTACATCCAGCCGACGAGCTTCTTCGGCGACGGCACCCGCGTCCCCATGATCGCCGTGTCGCCGTTCGTGAAGCCCGGCCACATCGATCACACCTACACCGACCACGCCTCGGTGCTGAAGTTCATCGAGGCGAACTGGGGCCTCGCGCCGCTGTCGTCGCTCAGCCTCGACAACCTGCCGAATCCGGTTGCGAGCGGGTCCGACCCGTACATCCCGACGAACGGGCCGGCCATCGGCAACCTGATGTCGCTGTTCGACTTCCACCGCTCGTCGGCCGAGATGAGCGCCGCGCGGGCCGAGCTGGTCGGACTCACCCGGCGCTACACCCTGCGGCCCTTCGCCCACGCGACAGTGACCGCACCCGACTCGCACGACCTCGACTGACCCCGGCGAGGGGGTGCCGCCCGCGTGGCGGCACCCCCTCGTGCGGCGGTGCGCTCAGTAGCCGATGATCTCCGCGAACGCCGGATCGTCGCGGATCGCGTCCAGGTCGGGATCCTTCGCCGCGATCATGCGCATCCGCCGGGAGACGGCGGCCGCGCCGAGGGCCTCGAGCGCGGCGTCGGTGCGTCCCGCCTTGCTCTCGCAGCAGGCGAGCATGTAGACGAGCATCGGCAGCTCCGGGCGGGCAGCCGCGAGCTCGCGGGTGCGCTCGGCCGCCTCGGCGTACTTCCCGTCGTTGTAGAGAGGGGCGACCGGCATCCACACCTCCCAGCCATCGGGCTCGTACGCCTCACCCGGCGTCCCGCCGATGGCAAGGATGGTCGTTCCGGGCTCCTCGGCGAACGCCGTCCGCATCACGCCGGGCCGGGCGAAGATGAAGGTGCCGGCCGGAGCGTCGACCCGCTCACCGTCCAGCTCGAACGTCGCCCGCCCGCGGTGGACGAGATAGAGCTCCTCCGAGTCGCCGGCCTCGTCATGCTCGTTGAGCACCCGCTCGCCCGCGGCGGCGGCCGTCCAGGCGTTCACGCCGAACGACGTGATTCCGAAGTGGTGGCGCACCGGTCGGCAGGGGATGCGGTCGGCGATCTCCTCGATGTCGTCCACGCAGATGACGGCGTAGCCCAGCATCCCGCTCCCCTCCATCGGCCGACCTTACCAGGGAGCGAGGCGGATACCGGCCGGAGAAGGCTCGGGGAACAGTCGGTGTCATCCACAGATCCGGCCCTGCGGCCGTGATAGATGTCCGCTCCATGCTTGCCTCTCGCACCCGCATGACCCTGCTCGCCTTCAGCGACGATCTGCCGCTGGCCGATCTGGCCAAGATCGTGGCCGCCGCACTGGTCGTCGCCGTCATGGCCCCGGCGGCGGTCTCGCTCGGCATCGTCGGCCTCGACCGCCGTCACGCCGGCGCGGACGGCACCGGCACCGCGATGGTCGCGGCGGGTGTCGCCGTCCTGGCCGTGCTCGTCGGAGTCGGCCTCTACGCGCTCGGGCACAAGTGACCGCAATGGCGTCGGGCCCGCTTCTCATCTGCTACGACGCCTCCGACGGGGCGCGCACAGCCCTCGAGACGGCCGCCGTCGCGTTTGACCGGCCGGCCGTGGTGGCGAGCTACTGGCAGCCCTTCGCCGAGTCCGGGAGACGTCTGGAGATGAACCTGCTCGTGCTCGTCCAGGACCCGGCCGGGATCAACGAGCGCGAGCGCGCCGCCGCGCAGCAGGTGGCCGACGAGGGGGCGGCGAGGTTCACCGAGGCCGGGAACCTGGCCGAGGGCGTCGCCGTCAGGGTGTCAGGGTCGATCGACGAGGCGATCCATCGCCATGCCGAGGAGCTGGACGCCTTCGCGATCGTGCTCGGATCGCGCGGCCGCTCGGGACTGGGCTCGATCCTGCTCGGCGACGTCGCCGGCGATGTCGTC
>DASXOR010000226.1:0-7085 GCA_036494095.1 Gaiellales bacterium
GCCAATTGACATCCACCCACGATGCCAATTGGCCGGCCGGGGCGTGTCTAGGCCGGCGCCTGCGACCTCACGTACTCGATGTAGCCGCGCACGTCGGCGGCCGGCTCGGTGTAGGCGTCGCCGAGCGTGTCGGCCATCGCCTCCATGTACTCCTTCGCCCAGTCGGGCAGGTCGTAGTCGATCGAGGCCAGGAACTCGAGCGTCGCCGCGAGGCGGATGTCGGCCGTCGAGGGGTGGTCGCCGCCGATGAACTTCTTGCCGTCGAGGAAGAACGTGTGGTAGACCGCGAGCGGCTCGGCGAGCGCGGCCTCGGCCGCCTGCTGGGCCGCGGCCTTCGCCTCGGGGTCCGCGTCGGAAGAGCCCACCTCGCCGGGGTACTGCGGGAAGTTGAGCGTCGGATAGGTGGCCCGCGCCACCAGCGGATAGAGCGTCCCGATCAGGTAGAAGTTGGCGCTGTCGATCATCGCCCGCTTGCCCGGGTCGCTGGGGTAGAACTGCTCCAGGCCGTGCGTGTTGCAGAGGTAGGACATGATCGCGCAGCTCTCCCACAGGGTCGCCCGCGGCAGGCCGGCGTGCTCGATCATGGGCGTCAGGTGGGCCGGGTTCATGGCCAGGAACTCCGGCGTGCGCGTGTTCCCCCACGCGTCGATCTCCTCGCAGTCGAGCCCTGCCGCGCGGACGAAGATCCGGACGGTCAGGTTGTTCACGCTCGGCTTGAGCACATGCATCTTCATTGCCGACATCCCAGTCCTCCTAGTACGGGTCTTTCGGTGAGCGGTCGTCCGAGAGCGACGGCCGCGACCGCCTGATCATGTCCTCGATGGCGTCTGCCAGGTGGATCTCGACGATGTTGCGATCTCCGCGCTGCTCGCGCAGCTTGTGCGCCTCGAGCAGGACGTCGGAGTGGGTGTATCCAAACGGCGGCTCGAAGCGGTACGAGGCGAGCTCGATCAGGAGGCCGAGCGGGTCCTCGAAGTAGATCGAGTCCATGAAGCCCCGGTCCTTGACACCGCTGTGGGAGATCCCGCGCTCGTCGAGCCGCTGCACCGTCTGGCGGAACGTGGCCTGCGAGAGCGAGAAGGCGATGTGGTGCACGCAGCCGGGATCGGTCGCCGTGCGGGTGGGATCGGGGGTGCGCTCCTCGTTGGTGAAGATCGTGATCAGGCGGCCGTCGCCGGGGTCGAAATAGAGGTGGCTCTCGGACGCGTTGTCGAGGTTGGGCTGCTCGAACACGAACGGCATGCCGAGCACGCCTTCCCAGAAGTCGATCGACGTCTGCCGGTTGGCGCCGACGATCGTGATGTGGTGCACGCCCTGGCTCTGGATCTTCCTCATAGTTGCGCCTGCAAAGGCTACTCCACCCGAGGCGCACCCGCCTGTGCGATCAGCTCGAGCAGGCGCTCGCGGGCCGGCGCCGGCGTGCTCGTCGGCCGCGGCCGGCGGGCTGCCGCGAGCGCCCGGGCGCGGTCGATCACGGCGCGGTTCTCGACGAGCGCGCCGACGGGGTCGAGCTGCATGTCGGCGCGCGTGACCGCGCGGAAGACCTCGGCATCCTCCTCCGCAGCCGGGACGACGGTGCTCTCGACGAGCCCGATGCCGGTCTCGGGGTCGTCCCACTCCGGCTCGCCGCGGTAGCGGCGGGCGGCGGCCCGATCGCGTGCGAGCGAGAGCTCGTGCCGGCCGCGGATCTCGCCGCCGAGCCGCTCCTCGAACGCAAGCGCCTGGGCCTCGTGGTCGCCGGTGTGCTCCGCGAGGAGGTCGACCAGCGTGACGGCGCTTGCGAGTGCGACGCCCGAGCCCCAGGCATAGAGCGAGTCGAGCTGGCAGCGGGCGTCGCCGATCACGTGCAGGCCGAGCGCGACCGGGCGGCCGTCGGCGACGAAGTGGCGCAGCACGTTTCGCTCCTGCCCCATCGCCGCCACCGGGCCGATCGGAGTGGCCCGGCCGGGGTCGAGCCAGCCCTCGCTCTCGGGCAGCGTGCGGGCGGCCGCCATGTGCACGGCCTCGTGGCGCAGGCTGCGCAGCTCGTGATCCCACGAAGGCGGCGAGAGCTCGACGCAGAAGGTGGACGCGTCGGCGCCGAACAGCTCGTAGCTCATGTAGCCGGGGTCGCCCTCGACCGCGAGCCGCGTCGAGACAAGGTGGTCCTCGCCGGGCCGCAGGCGGATGCGGAAGAACCGGGTGAAGGTGACGTAGCCGCACCCCTCCGAGAACTCCTCGGGCGCGTGGGCGCCGATCGCCTCGAGCCAGCGCGGCACCGGCGCGAGCCTGCCGCCGGCCACGACGACGGTGCCGGCGGCGATCGCCCGCCCGTCGCGCGTGCGCACGCCACACACGCGAGGCACGCCCGGCAGCGGCGACGGCTCCGCGACGAGCCCGGTCACGTCGCACCCGGTGCGGATCGCGACCGTCGGCTCGGCCGCGACCGTCTGGCGGAGGATGCCCTCGAGCACCGCCCGCCGGCACATGATCGCGTGGAGCTCCGCATCCTCGGGGCGGCGCTCGGCGCCCGGCATGTCGCGCGTGTAGTCCAGGAGCGGCGCCCCGGCTGCATGCAGCCGCTCGACGACGTCGGGGGCGCGCTCGGTGAGCAGCATCCGGAATCCCGGCAGGAAGGTGTGGCCGAGTGGCGCCTGCGGGATGCCGGGCCGCTTCCAGCCCGACCACATCTGCTCGGTCGACGCCGGCACCTGGGCGGAGTCGCGCTCGCACACGACGACGCCCCGCCCCTGCCGTCCGAGCAGGAGGGCGGTGGCGAGGCCGCCGATACCGGCTCCGACGATGACCACCTCGGCCATCGGGCGAATCTACCCGATTCCGAATTCGGCCCGAACGGCGCGGCTGCGGAGACCGTGTTGCCCTTCCGCTCCCACATGTCCGGGCGGGCGGTGCAGATGACGAGCATCGCGGCCCCACGGGAGAGATCGGTCACGGCGTCGATGAGATCGAGCAGCGTGGGCTCCGCCCAGTGAACGTCCTCGAACACCACGACCAGCGGATCGTCGGCGGCCAGCCACTCGAACAGCTTGCGCCCGGCGAGGCGATCTCGTCGGCGCCGGCGGCGGGGGCGTCGAGCCCGATCGCCCACGCGACGCGCTCGGCAACAGCGGCCGCATCGGGGGCATCGGCACGCGTCAGGAGTCCGTCCAGCCGTCACCGGGCGGTCGCGGGCGCCCGCAGGTGTTCTCCTTGTGGGGGTGGTGAGGAGCGGCCCCGTGAGCGAGGGCCGCTCCTTTCCCGCTACGCCGCGCCGCCCGTGGACGGATCCCGCGTGACGATCGAGCGGCGGGCGCGCGTTGCCCGGATGGCCCCGATCAGGCCTGCGGCGACCGCCGCGAACGCGGCGCCGATGCCCGCGTCACCCCAGGCGAACCCGGTTCCCGCCGAGCCGTTGCCGCCCTGGACGATGGGCACGACCGGCACGTCTGCGTGCGCCTGGTAGAAGCCCGCCCGGTCACGCGGGTTCGTGTGGAACGGCCGGACGTGGCTGCCCGCTGCCGGCGCGTTCACGTGGTAGGTGCCCGTCGGGTGAGCAGCGGCGACCGGCACCGTTAGGGCGGTGAACGCGGTGGCGAGCACACCCGCGGCGATGAGCCTGCGGCGCAACCGGCGCTTCCTGTTTCGGATCGACATGTCGCCTCCTTCCAACCCGAGCCGGATGGCCCGGGGACGTGGGATCGAGGCTACGGGCCGGGTGCGCGGCCGTCTGTGCGCATCGCGAACGACGGTGTGTGCGCATCGTCACAGAGGCGGCGTCGGTCCTTCCCGATTGTCGCTGCGGCGGAGTGCACGTACGTTTGGAGCGGTGGGTAAAACTCGATGTGGTGGAGGCAGCGTGGTGCGGATACGTGCAGGAGCGGCGGTCATGGCGGTGCTGGCGGCGCTGGTGCTCGCCGCGGGCGCCGAGGCGGCGGCGCCGGGATCGATCCCGGTGGGCGCGTCGTGGCAGACGAACGGCCGTGTCGAGACCGTGGTCGTGAGCGGCTCCACCGCGTATCTGGGCGGCGAGTTCACCTCGGTGCGCCCTTCGGGCGACGCGGCCGGCACCGGTGAGGTGGCGCGCAACCACGCGGCGGCCGTCAATCTGGAGACGGGCGCGCTCCTGCCCTGGGATCCGAACGCGAACAACACGGTACAGACGATCGCCGTGAACGGCCAGACGGTCTACCTGGGCGGGACGTTCGGCACCGTCGGCGGCAAGACGCACGCGCGGGTTGCGGCGGTCGATGCGACCACGGGCGCCCCGATCCAGACCTTCAAGGCGAAGACGAACGGCGAGGTCATGTCGATCGCGGTCGGCGCGAGCGGCGCCTACCTCGGCGGGAACTTCACCACGGCCGACAACGTCGCGCACAGCTACCTGGCCGAGGTCGACCTGGGGACGGGCGCCCTCGTGAGCGGGTGGACGGCCGGCGCCGACAAGAAGGTGAACGCGATCGCGCTCTCCGCCGACGGGTCGCGCCTGATCGTGGCCGGCACGTTCCTGAACCTCGACGGAGCGGCGCAGCGCTACATCGGCGCAGTCGACCCGGGCACCGGCGTGCTCCAGGGATGGACGTCGCACCCCGTCTACACGATCACGACGCTCGCCGTGGACGCTCACGGCGTCTACGCGGCCGGCACGGGCAACGGCGGAAACATCGTCGCGTTCAACCCCGCGACCGGGGCCCAACTTTGGATCGGCGGCCTCGACGGCAACGACCAGGCGATCACCGTCCAGGATGGCAACGTCTACGTCGGCGGGCACTTCAACAACTACTGCGGCCAGGTCGCGGGCACGAACGCCTGCCGGACTCCGGTCGCGCGCGACCATCTGCTGGCGCTCGACGAGGTTGCGGGCACGCTCGAGCCATGGCATCCGAGCGCAAACGGCGTGCTCGGGGTGTTCGCGCTCGCCGGCGGCGACGGCACGCTGACCGCCGGCGGCGACTTCACCAAGATCGGCGGCGTCACTCAGCAGGGCTTCGCCGAGTTCCCCGAGATCTCGCTGCCGACGCTGACCGACAGCGCCGGCGGCGTGCCGACGAGCACGACGCCGGTGACCGTCACCGCATCGGGATCGGCGGACTCCGCCCCCGGCTTTGCGGGTTACAAGTACGAGACGTCGGCCGACGGGGGCACCACTTGGAGCGCGCTTCGCACCGGGGCGGTGGCGACGGTGAAGACGGTCGGCGTGACGGTCGTGCGGTTCGAGGCGCTCGACGCCTACGGCAACACGAGCGGCTGGGTGCAGGACACCGTCACGATCACGTGAGTCCGGGGCGGTCGGGCTGCGCCCGCTCGCGGAAATCGTCCATCAGCATGTGCACGTGCCCGATGGCCTCGAAGCCGGCGCGCTCGAGGATCGGCCGCGACATCGACCCGCCCTGGGTGATCAGAGCGGGCGTCCCCAGCGCCACGGCGTCGTCCCAGCGGGCGCGCAGAAGCGCCCGGTAGGCGCCGCGGCCGCGGGCGGCCGGCGCCGTCGCGCCGCCGTAGAGCAGGAGTCCCTCCGAGACCGGGTCGGCCGTCCCGGCGCAGACGATCCGCCGGTCCATCCACACGGCGTGCATCACGTGCACGTGATCGGCCCAGGACTGGGGGAGCAGGGCGCGGGCCTCGGCCAGCTCCGCGCCCGTTGTCTCGAACGCCTCGAACTGCACCTCGCTGGCCGCCACGAACTCCTCGAACGTCTCGACGCGGCGGGCGACGGCGTCGCTCGGGCCCGGCCGGGGCTCGCTGCGCAGCACGAGCGCCACCGCGTAGGGGTCGCGGTCGGGGACGACGCCGCGCTCGAACAGGAGCTCGACCAGGTTCGCGGGCTCCGCGGCGCTTCCGACCTCCCACTGCGTCTGGCCGCGGCCGCGTGCCCGCAGGAGCGTGTGCACCTCGGCGCGCACGTCGTCGACCTCCTCCGCGCGGAAGCGGTGGCGCTGGACGGTGTTCCAGGTCGATCCGACGCCCATGCAGAGCGTGAAGCGGGCGGTCTCCACGCGCTCGCCGCCCGGCGCGATGGGGCCGAACGAGTTCGGGTACTCGGCGATCTCGCGCAGCATCGTCGGCAGGCTACCCGGCCGGCCCCTTGACCATCAGCTTGCCCCGGCTGACCTCGATCCGGTCGCGCTCGCGCATCCCCCGCAGCACGCGGCTGACGGTCAGCCGCGACGTGCCCGCCAGGCTGGCCAGATCCTCCTGGGTGAGCGGAATCGTCGCCGCGCCCGATGCGTCCCGATAGCTCTCGGCGAGCGCGGCGATGAGGTTCGCCACGCGGCGCGGTGCGGGGGTGTAGAGCGCGTCCACGAGCCGCTCTGTCAGCTCGGCGACCCGGTCGGCGAGGATCTGCACGAGCAGGGCGTCGACCGCGGGGTGGTCATGCCGCAGCCGGTCGAAGGTCTGGCGGTTGAGCGCATAGGTCTCGGTCGGCGCGAGCGCCTGGATCGTGGCCGTGCGCATGCGCTCGCTGCGCAGGAGCCCCATCTCGCCGACCGCGTCGCCGGGGCCGGCGAGGCCCAGGGTGGCCATGTCGCCGAGCGGGGTCAGCACCCGGATGGCCAGGCACCCGGTGCGCACGAGGTGCATCGTGTCGGCCGGGTCGTCGCGGTGCACGACGACCTCCCCTCGCAGGAACCGGCGGCGCCTGGCGAGGGCGAGCACCTCCCGCTTCTCGTCCTCCGAGAGCGGCGCAAGAATGGGCCAGTCGGGCAACGCGCCTCCTGATGCGAGTGTATCGGACGTTACACATAGTGTGCATCCGCCGATGCAGACTCGCCCGGGCCGCAGCCGTAGGTTGCGGCAAGAGATTCATCAACCAGATCGGAGCGCGAGCATGGCAAGCCTGAGTCGAACCATCCGGACACTGTCATCGCGGCCGCGGTGATGGCGCTCATCGCGTCGGTGGCGCAGGCCAAGCCGCTCGAGGTGCCCGCCGGCCCGCTGCACTCGCCCGCGGCGACGTCCACGTCCACCCGGACGCAGCCGGACGCGAGCTTCGAGTGGACGGACGCCGCGATCGCCGCGGTCGTCGCAGCTGTCCTCATCGGCGTCGGCGTCTCCGGTGCGCGGCTGAGCCACCGTCGCACCGCCCCCGCCTGAACGAGGACTGAGGC
>DASXOR010000227.1:0-19888 GCA_036494095.1 Gaiellales bacterium
AAGCGTGGCGGCGCGCTTACGGCATTCGTGGAGCCTCTCGTTGTCAGCCTCGACGACGTGCCGGCAGCTCATCGGTGCGTATGACGTCGCGGTGGTGGCCGCCGGCGCAACCCCGTCGGTCGCACGGCATTCGATCACTCCGAGAACATCTCCCTGGCCGCCGGACACGTCGAGCGTGAGCAGACCGAGGCTCCACGAATGCCGTAAGCGCGCCGCCACGCTTGTCGCCCGCAGCCGCATCCCGCCCATCCTGCACCCGATCGCCCCCGACCCGCCCCCGGACCTGCTCGCGGGCATCTACATCGTCCGCGAGCTCGCAGCAGTGGCGCAGCAGGCCGCCGAGAAGGGGGACAAGGAGACGCTTGCCCTGCTGCAGTCAGTGTTGACCGACACGCTGCACTTTCCGCCGGCGCTCTTCGCCCCGGCGAAACAGCGGGGCGGGCCTGTGCAGTAGACGAGCCGTCCTACCGTCGGCCACTGCCAGTTGGCCGGCTCAGCCAGACTCGTCCGGCTGGCGCACGACGCGCTCGGGGCCCTCGCGCGGCCAGTCCTCGGAGCGGACGACGTCGAGCAGGGCGCGCACGCACTCGGGGTCGAACTGCGTCCCGGAGCAGCGCTCGATCTCGGCGATCGCCTCGGCGGGGGCCATCGCCTTGCGATACACCCGATCCTCGGTCATCGCGTGGAAGGCGTCGCACACCCCGATGACGCGTGACCCGAGCGGGATCCGGTCCGCGGCCAGGCCGTCGGGGTAGCCGTCGCCGTCGTAGCGCTCGTGGCTCGCCCGGACGAGCGGCACGAGCTGGGCGAAGTGGGGGACGGGCTCCAGGATCCGTGCGCCGATCTGGGGGTGGCGCTGCATCACCGTCGACTCGGCGGCCGTCAGCGGCCCGGGCTTGCGCAGGATCGACTCGGGGATGCCGATCTTGCCGATGTCGTGCAGGAGCGCGCCGAGGCGGATCAGGCGGGAGTCCGCCGGGGCGATCCGCAGCTCGTCGCACACCGCGCCGGCCAGCTCGGCGATCTCGATGGCGTGGTCGTTCGTGTAGGCGTCCTTGGCCTCGAGCGCCGCCGCCAGGGCGCCGAGCGTGGCGAAGTACGCCTCCTCGAGCCGCTCCGCCATGCGCGCCTGGGCGACGACCTTGCCGGCCTCGGCGGTGAGCGCACGGCACAGCCGCACCTCGACGCCGCCGAACGAGCGCGGGCGGGTGTCGTAGATCTCGATCAGCGCGTAGGGGGCGTCCTCGACCGCGAGCGCGAACATGAGCATCGAGCGGTATCCGAGCTGCTCGAGCCGCCGGGCCTCGGCGGGGTCGGTGTCGGGGTCGTCGAGCCGGCACACGAGCTCGACGTCCTGCTCGATCGCCTTGGCGGTGGAGGGGTAGTCGTCGAGCCGGTACTCCTCGGCCTGCGCGTCCCAGCTGTGCGGCGGCCGGGCGTAGCCGGCGAGGTCGCGCACGCTGCCCGCATCCATGTCGATCGTCGACACCATGCACGCCTTCGCGTCGATGAGCTCGCACAGGCTGCGCGCGAGCACGGCCAGCATCTCGGTCGGGTCGTCGACTGCGAACAGGGCCTGGGCCGCCTCGAACACGCCCAGGGCCGGTTCCAGGTGCTCGGCGGGGAGCCGTGCAACCGGTGGCTCGAACGGGGGCCGTTGTGAAGCGTCAGACATCCGGTTCAAGTTCGCTCCGGCGCGAGGTGTTCCCTCTATCCGGGCGCTCCTCGCAACGTGTCTTCCCTGATCCGGCGCATCGCACTCTCGATCACGGCCGCCTCTCCGCCGCGAGATGGCGCCCCGATCCGCCGGCAGCCTCCCCGCTGAGCACAGCGTTGCCTGACGCGGTGCCCGCGCTCATTGAACGTCCGCCGCCGGCTGCGGTATGGTCGCGCCGCAATTCCGACCGGGGTCTCACATGGCGACGACGACCGACACGCTCGAGCGGGACACGGGGGAAAAGGGCTGAAGACCGGCGCGCTCGGCTTCGTCTCGAGCGTGGTCATCGGCGTCGCGTCCACCGCCCCGGGCTACAGCCTGGCGGCCAGCCTCGGGCTGGTCACGGTCGTCGTCGGCCTCAGGCGCCCGCGATCATGCTGCTCGCCTTCGTGCCGATGCTCTTCATCGCCTCGGCCTACCACTACCTGACGATCATCAGCGAGTCGATCCTGTTCGCGTCGATCGCCGGCCTGGGGGCTCATGATCGCCTTCTACTACGCGCTCACCGGCTACGCCGGTCCGATCTACTACCGCCGCGATCTGACGAAGACCCTGAAGAACTTCGTCTTCATCGGCCTCTCGCGGTCATCGGCGGGCTGATCTTGACGTGGGCCTTCGTCCAGTCCGCGCATGACCTCTCCTACTCGAGCGACAACGGCACCTGGTTCGGGGTCGGGCAGGCGTTCTCCATCGGCATCGGGTTCCTCATCGCCGGCATCGTTCTGATGTTCGTCTACCAGCGGGTCTCGCTCGAGTTCTTCCGCAACCGGCCGGAGGTGGTCGACGACTACGACGCGGTTCACGGCGCGGTGGCCCTGCCCGGAGGAGGCGACTGATGGGATCGACGATCGTGCTCGGCTACGACGGGTCCGACTGCGCGAAGGCGGCGCTGCAGGCCGCGGTCGAGAACGCGAAGGCGTTCGGCGACGCGATCGTGGTCGCGTTCGGAGCGGGTGTGTATCCGATCGGCGAGGACTCCGATCACATGCGGCTCGTGCGCAAGATCGGCGCCGACTGGGCCGACGAGGCCCCGACCGCGATCCGCGCCGCGGGCGTGACCGACGCCGAGACGACCGTCGTCGACGCCCGACCGGCCGAGGCGCTCCTGCAGGTTGCCGCCGATCGCTCGGCGGGCATGATCGTGGTGGGCACGCATGGCGAGCACCCGCTGACCGGGGCCGTGCTGGGGTCGGTGCCGCACAAGCTGCCGCACCTCTCCGAGGTGCCGGTGCTCGTCGTGCCCGTGCACGACTGACCGCTCGGGTCAAAGCGGCTCCAGCGCAGCTAATCCGCCTGCATCTGCGGTCGATCACCGGGTTGTAGAGGCTGCTCTTCCTGCAGCCCGCCGCCGATGTCCGAGACACAATTGCCCCATCTGCCGACCCTGGTCGAAGCCGCCGCCCTGCTCGTGGATGCGTCCGCGATCGACGTCGACACGGACCGGGGCGAGACGATCGAGCTCTGGACGATCGCAAGCGACGGCCCGCTGGTCACCGCAAGCGGTCCCCGGCTGGCGGTCGCGGGCGGCATGACGATCACGTGCCGGCTCGCCCACGGCGGGCTGCCCATCCAGGTCGAGGCCGTGATCGAGGAGGCCGAGTACCGCTCGCAGGCGCGCGCGTCGCTCACGCTGCGGGTGGTGGAGGTGGTCACGCACGGCTACCGCCGGCGCACCGAACGGCTCTCGATGAGCTCCGCCGGATCGGTGCGCGCGCTCGTGTGCGACCGGATCGTCCCCAACGAGGTGATCCCGGTGACGCTGACCGACCTGAGCGACGCCGGCTGCGCCCTGAGCTTCACCGACAATCGCATCCGCGAGGGCGATCGCATGGCGATCACGGTGCGCTTCCTCGAGGGCGAGGTCACGGCGGACCTGCGCATCGTGCGCATCCAGTCGCCCAGCCCCGATGTCTACTCGGCCGGCTGCTACTTCATCAGCGCGACCGCCGGCGCCCAGGGCGTGCTCGAGCGCGTGCTCGCCCGGCTCGCCGGCAACGCCCGGCCCGTGACCGACGTGGGGGCGCTGCGCGACACCCTCAGCGAGGGTCAGGGCGAGAATTCGCTCAAGCCGAAGGCCGAACGTGCCGATGAGGCATATTGGACGTTTGCCAAGCGTTCCGCTGCACGCATTCCTCCGGCCAGACGCGCGGTCTGAGCCCGACGGCACCGCCGAGGTACACCGCATGTCCCAGCCAGGTCGACCCGTTCCCCCCGCCCACACCGAGCCCCCCGCCGCCGGCCGCCACAGCGGGCGCAGCCGCGGCCAGGCGATGGTCGAGTTCACGCTCATCCTGCCGCTCCTGATGCTTCTGATCCTCGGCATCTACCAGTTCGGGCAGACCTATGCCGACTACATCCAGGTGACCAACGCCGCCCGCGACGGCGGCCGCAAGGCGCTCGTCTCGCGCAGCGACGCGACCGGCGTCGCCGACGTCACGACGACGGCCAAGAACGCGACCTGGTGGCTGAACAAGAGCCAGATCACCGTGACCGTGTCGCCGAGCCAGCCGTGGGCGCAGGGCGCCACCGTCACCGTCACCGTCAGCTACCCGTACAGCATCAACCTGCTCGGACTCGTCGTCTCGTCGGGCACGCTCAAGTCGACGACGACCGTCCGGATGGAGTAGGGCTCGGATCCAGCTGGTCTGGCACGACACCGCGACCGCGCCGTCCGCGGACACCGTGACCTGGATATCGGACGAGCCGGTCGCCCCCGCTGACGGCGGCCGTGCACGGTCGGTTCCGGCCTTCGCGCATCTCACGCACGCCACGCGACCCGCAGCTGTAACGGCCTGCGGAAGGCGAACCCGGTCGGCTCGGCGGCCGAGACGAGGCGCAGGTCCGGAAGCGCCTGCAGCAGGCGGCCGACTGCGGTCACGGTCTCGATCCGGGCCAGGTGCGCACCGAGGCAGTGGTGCTCCCCGAACGAGAAGCTGAGCGCGTGGCGGGCGTTGCGGCGGCTCGCGTCGAACCGCAGCGGGTCGGCGAAGACGCCCGGGTCGCGGTTGGCGGCGATGACCGATACCCCGACGAACTCGCCCGCGCCGAGCGCCACGGCGCCGATCTGCACCGGCGCGCGCGTCCACCGCTCCATGAAGGCGACCGGCGGGATCAACCGCAGAGCCTCGTCGACCGCCCCGCCGAGCAGGCCCGGATCGGCACGTACGAGCCGCAGCTGATCGCGATTGCGCAGCAGGAGCAGCACGGTGTTCATGACGGACCCCTGGATCGTCTCGATCGCGCCGAACATGATCACGCGGAGCTGGGCGGCGATCTCGGCGTCGTCGAGCGCCGCCCCGGGGTCGTTCGCCACCTGACCCGTCACGGATGCCTCCGCGCCCTCGCGGGAGCGGCGCAGCTCGGCGTGGAGGATGCCGTCGAGCTCGGCGCGGGCGGTGTCGGCAACCCGCTGCGGCTCGGGGTTGCCGTCGTAGCTCATCGCGCCCGCAAACGCCGTGTAGAAGCCGTCGATGCGGGCGGCGTCGCCCAGCGAGAGGCCCAGGATGCGGCCGGCCATGCGGATGGCGAAGGGAGCCGCGAAGTCGCGGCCGAGCTCGCACTCGCCGGAGGGCGCGATCGCGGCTGCGAGGTCGGCGGCCGCCTCGGCGATGGCCGTCCCGAACAGGTCGCCGGAGTCGCGCATCCGGAAGGGGCGCTCGAACGGCGCGCGCATGCGGGTGTGCTCGCCGCCGTCGGAGGTGAGCATCATCCGTCCGAGCGATGCCCGCACCAGGTTCGGCTCGGCCTCGACGGTCGTCGCCGTGCGCGGGCTGAGCGCCGTCCGCGCCGCGGCGTGGCTTGTCACGAGCCACCCCCCGAGCGCGGGCAGCCACGACACGGGCTCGGCCTCGCGCAGGTGGTCAAGCGCGAGCTCGCCGCCGGCCGCCTCCAGGTCTGCGAACTCGATCGCAGCGCCCGCGGGGAACCGCTCTCGCCGGGCGGCGTCCTCGGCGGCGTCGACCTCGACCTGCGGGAGCAGCGTGGCCATGCCGCCACCGTACACCAGGCGGCCGTGCTCGATCTGGCTGTGGCGGCCCGATCCGCGCCCCTAACTCAATTGACATCCCCTGCGGGTGCCAATTGAGCAGCGGCGGCTCCCGGCCAATTGGCATCCACGTCGTATGCCAATTGGGCGGGGACGGCCGCCCCGCCCGGCCCCCACCGATTATCGTCCCCACCCATGCCCCGCATCCCCACCGCCGCCGTCGCCGCCGGATCGCTGATCGGCGGCTACGTCGTCGCCCGCGAGACCGGTGTGCGCCCACTCGGCGGTGCCGTCCTGGTCGCCGGCGGGGCGTGGTGCACGCGCGAGTGGCTGCGCAGCCGCGGCCCCGCCGTGGCCGGATCGCTGCTGGTCGTCTGCGTGGCCGCGTTCGGCGTTTCGCACCCGCTGGCCAAGAAGGTCGGCGCATGGCCGTCGGTGCTCGGAGTCTCGGCGTGCGCGGCAGCCGCCGCCTGGTCGCTCGCCGACCGCGACCGCGTGGGGGAGGCGCGTGAGCACGCAGGCTGAGCCTTCGGTCACGGCGCAGCTCTCGGTCCGGCGCGGGCGGGCCGCGGTCGACTTCTACCGCGATGCCTTCGGCGCCGAGGAGATCTACCGGGTCGGCGGCACCGATGCCGACGAGGCGGTCGTCTCACAGCTGCGCGTGGGCGCGACCACCTTCTGGGTGGCCGACGAGTCGCCGGAGCACCGGAACTTCAGCCCCGAGTCGATCGGCGGCGGCTCGGTGCGGATGCTGCTCACCGTCGCCGATCCGGACGCCGCCGTCGCGCGCGCCGTCGCGGCCGGGGCGACGCTGGTCGCGCCCGTCGAGAACCAGCACGGCTGGCGGCTCGGGCGGATCGCCGACCCCTTCGGACACGACTGGGAGGTCGGCACGCCGCTCGTGCCCTGGCCCCCGGGCGGCGGGCCTGGCTAGGACCGGCGTCCGACCGCCGCGACCAGCGAGCGGCTGACCTCGGCGAGCGACCGCGCCGCAGGCGAGCCGGGATCGTCGCTCGTCACCGGCCGGCCGCGGTTGATCGAGAGCGGCACGGCCCGATCGGAGGGCACGGTGTAGGCGATCTCGCGGCGCAGGATGTGCTCGATGTCGTCGGAGTCGAGGCCGACGTCCGCCCCGGCGCGGTTCATCAGGATGCGCACGTCGGGCAGGTCGAGCTCGAGCAGGTCGAGCGTCTCGAGGGCGATGCGGACGCTGCGCACCGCGGGCACGTCGGGCGCGCCCACCAGGACGAGCGTGTCGGTGTGGTCGAGCGCGAGCAGCGACGTCTCCGAGAAGGCCGAGGCGCAGTCGATCACGACCGCCTCGTAGCGGCACCGGGCGACCTCGAGGAGGGCGGCCAGCCGGTCGACGGCGATCAGGGCCTCCTCCTCGGGGCGGGCCGGCGCGGCGAGCACGTCGGCGCCGCTCACGTGGCGCATGACCGCCGCGGCGAGGCCGGCCCCGTCGATCGGCGCCCGCGCCGTGACCAGGTCGAGCACCGTCATCCGGGGGGCGAGTCCGAGCACCAGGGCGTCGTCGCCCGAGTGCAGATCGAGGTCGAGGAGCAGCGTCCGCAGGCCCGACTGGGCGAAGCACGCCGCCAGGTTGGTGGCGATCGCGGTGCGGCCCGAGCCGCCCTTGGTCGAGAAGACCGTGAACACATGCGCGCCCGGCCCGTGCCCGTCGGCGACCGGCGTCCGGCGCGATCGGGCCGCCCGCGCCTTCGCGGCCGCCATGCCGAGGGACTGCGGCGTCTGCGGCAGGCACAGGACGTCGTCCACGCCCAGCCGCAGCGCCTCCTGGAACCAGCGGATCGGGTGCTGGTCGGCCAGGGCGACCACGCCCGGAGCCGCCGGGTCGGCAAGCGCGGCGAGCACGTCCGCCGGCAGGCCGTCCGCGTCGTGGGGGAGCTGCCACACGAGCACGTCCGGTACGGAGTCGACCACGCTCACCATCCCCGAGAGCTCGAAGAGCTCGCGCAGGCCGGGCTCGTCGCTCATCAGGGCGACGCGGATCAGCTCGGGATGGGGGGAGTGATCGGGAGTGGCAGGCATCGAGGGCGGCGGGGGGAGCCGGTTCTGGGGACGGCCGCGGAGAGACATTGCGGCCTTACTCAAGTGATAGCTCCGAAACGGTCACATGTCGAGTGTGCTATGGATTGCACGGGCCGGCCGCGGCCGGGTCGGCGACTAGGCTCCCGGCGCCGTGCTGCTCTCCATACCCAGCCCTGGAGATCCCTTCGTGTTCCAGATCGGCAGCCTCCAGCCGCGCTGGTACGGAGTGCTGATCGCGGCCGGGGTGGTTGTCGCAGTGTGGATGACCCGCCGCCAGCTCGCGCGCCGCGGGCTCGACCCGGAGGCCGTGTTCCCGGTGGCGGTGTGCGCCGTCGTGCTCGGCCTGGTCGGCGCCCGGATCGAGCACGTCGTCACCGACTGGAAGCCGTACAGCCAGATCTTCGTGAACGCGTTCTGGATCTGGCGCGGGGGCCTCGGGATCTACGGCGCCCTGCTCGGCGGCATGCTGGGAGCATGGATCGGCTGCCGGCTCGTGCGGCTCCCCTTTTGGGTGCTGGCGGACTGCGCCGCGCCCGGCCTTGTCCTGGCGCAGTCGATCGGGCGGATCGGCAACTACACGAACCAGGAGGTGTACGGCCACCCCAGCAGCCTGCCGTGGGCGATCCGGATCGACCATCCGCTGCCGCCGTACCTGTCCGGGCAGGCGTTCCAGCCCACCTTCCTGTACGAGGCGCTGTGGGATCTGGCCGTGCTTGGGGTGCTGCTGTACGTCGTGCGGCGGACGTCCGGCCGGCTGCGGCCGGGGACGGTGTTCGCGCTCTACGCGGCCCTCTACTCGCTCGGCCGGCTGTGGATCGAGACGATCCGCATCGACCACACCGACCACCTGTACGGCCAGCGGGTGGAGTTCTGGGTGGCGGCCGTGGTGGTCGGCGTGGCCGGAGCGGCGTGTGCCCGGCTCTGGAGCCGGCGACCTGCGAACTAGGCCGCCGCTGCGATCTCCTCGGCGAGCGGCGGGCCGATCAGGTCGATGCCGTGACGGCTGGACAGCTCCGCGAGCTCGGCCTGCTGGTCGGCGGTGGGCGGGCCGACGGGCGGCGGCAGCAGCGGCTGGCTCGCGGGCCGCGAGGCGGCGCGTACGAACCGCTCGAAGTCGCCGTGGGTGGTCGTGACGAGCCAGCGCGCAGCGTCGGAAACGACGCGGTAGGTGTGCGGAACGCCCCGGGGCGCGAGATGAGTCTCGCCGGCGTGCACCCGCCGGGTGGCACCGCCGACGAGCAGGACCAGCTCGCCCTCGAGCAGGTGGAACACCTCGTCCTCGGTGTGGTGGACGTGGTACGGCGGCGAATCGCCCCGGCGGGCGAGCGACTCCATGACCGAGATGCCGTCGTCGCCGTCGTCGTGGCCGACGGGGAACGTCACCAGGGTGTTGAGGAACCAGAGCATGCTTCCGTCTCCTTTCGTTGCTAAGGTCCGGTTCGGAGGTTTTATAACTCCGAACCGGAGCTTTGGCAAGCGATCCCCTCACCCCGTTCTCCTACGCCATCCTCGTCCTGGTCGGGCGCGGTGGCGCCGGTCCGCACGACCTCGTGCAGATGGCCAGGCGGGGACGGGCGTATGCCGCCGCCGCCGAAAGCCAGTTCTACGCCGAGCCCAAGCGCCTCGCGGCGCTCGGCTACCTCGTCGCGAGCAAGGCGCCGGGGCGCACGCACGAGCGGACGCACTACACCCTCACGGAGCACGGGCTCGCGGCTCTGCGCGAATGGGCGCAGCGGCCGGTGCGGTACCCGCGCGTCCTGCACGAGGGAGTGGTGCGACTGCTGGCTGCGGATCTCGTCGGTGAGCCGCCCGTGCGGGAGAGCATCGTGGCGCTGCGCAGCGAGCTCGACGAGCTCGATGCGCTCCTCGAGAGGGCCGAGGCGGTCGCCCTGACGGTCCCACACCGGGCGCGGTACCTGCAGATCAACCACCGGCTCGGCCGGCGCTTGATCGCCGCCCATCGCGAGTGGGTCGACGAGGTCGAGCGCGAGCTCGACTGACAGGCCCGGCTCTCGCTGTTAGGAGGGCAGGCGCCGCCGCACCTGCTCGCGGCGGGCCAGCACCCGGGTCACGGTCGCCGTGCGGCCGGCGGCCTTGCGGGTGAGCGCGACGACGGCCGGCTCGCGGCGGTCGATCGCCGTCCCCGCTCGCAGCAGCCCCGGCAGCGAGTCCGCGGTCACCGCGGCGGCCGGCACGGACGAGACGCAGGTGCCGATCGCCGCAGGCTCGTGCGCGTCGGAGGACGCCGCGTGCGGCAGGTCGCAGGCGCGCGCCCATTGCAGCGCGCGGGCGTTGTCGGCGGCCGCGAGCGGGCCACCGTTCTGCGCCTCGACGATGTCGATCAGGCCGGGCCCGCGCAGCTCCTCCCGCGCCGCCGGGTGCATGCGGCCGCGGACGATGCGATAGAACGGGTGCTGGAGGTAGACGAGCCCGCCCTGTGCGCGGATGCGCGCGGCCGTCTCGACCGCCGCGAGGCCGGCGGGTACCGGCTGCTCCAGGAAGAGCCCGATCAGCTCGCCGTCGGCCGTGTCGATCTCCTGGCCGACGATGACCTGGAAGCTCGCCCCGGCGCGCAGTTCGAGCGCCCCGGCGATCGTGTTGTGATCGGTGATCGACGACGTCGACGCGGCCCCGGATGTGGGCGCGCTCGTAGTCGGCGAGCCGGTTCTGGGCGTCGTAGGAGTGGTGCGTGTGGTTGTGCAGGTCGACCAGCTGCCGACCGTCTCGGGCGTCGTCCGTCACACGCCGGCGGTCTGGTTCGCCAGGAGCGTCTCCAGCGCCCGCACGCAGGCCGGGTCGAACTCGCCCCGCCGCTGCCACAGCTCGGCCAGCGCCCGGCCGGCGCCGGCGCTCGAGGTGTGCCCGCCGCCCTCGACGAACGCCGAGGCGACCGCGATCACGCGCGACTCGATCGGCGCGGTCTGGTCCTCGCCGTGGGCGGCGAGCAGCCACTCGGCGGCCTCGGCGTCGAGCGCGTTTGCGACCACCTTCGCCGCCAGCCGCGCCCGCTCGTCGCGATCGCCGCCCGGCGTGGTCGCGTCGTAGAGGAAGGCGGCCAGCCGCACCCGGTCGGTGCGGTCGGGCGAGAGGCCGACCTCGGCGGCGATGTGGCCGGCGTAGTCGCTGACGGCGCGTGAGCTGGCCGACTGGCCGCGGGCGGCCTCGAGGGCGCGCATCGTGCGCTCGTAGGTGTCGCGCTCGAGCTGCTTCGCGCGCTCCTCGGCCGAGAGCGCCTCGACGACCTCGGAGTCGTAGGCGACCGCGCGTCCGCCGCCGCCGCGGCGGGCCCAGTAGAGCGCCCCCGTGGCGAGGCGCACGAGCTCGGCCTGGGTGTCGCCGTCGGCCGGGAACCCGGCCACACCGGCCGAGACGGTGGCCCCCTGCGCCGATCCCGCGAAGGCTGCCGCCAGCCGCTCGAGCAGCGCCCGAGCCACAGCCGGCTCCATACCCGGCAGCACGAGCCCGAACTCATCCGGACCGATCCGGGAGACGTTGTCGTAGGTGCGTACGCCCGACGCCAGGCAGCGGGCGGCGGTGCGCAGAAGCTCGTCGCCGGCCGCGTGCCCGCGCTGGTCGTTCGCGGCCTGGAAGCCGTCGAGGTCGACCATCGCCACCGACACGGGGGCGCCGCCGCGCATCGCCCGGGCCAGCTCGCGGGTGAGTGCGCGCTCGAAGCCGCGGTGGTTGGGCAGGCCCGTGAGCACGTCCTGGGTGCCGGAGCTGTCGCCCGCGCGCTCCCACAGGCGGGCCGACTCGATCGCCTGGGCCGCGAGCACGGCGATCAGCCGGATCGGTCCGAGGTCGGCATAGGCCGGTGCGTGCGTGACGATGCAGCCGACAGTGCGCCGGGCGCTGATCAGCGGGATCAGCCAGCGGTCGCCGATGTGCACCGGCCCGTCGGGCTCGGGCGGGTCGAGCTCGTCCGCGCCCTCCCCGGCCACGAGCCGCAGGTTCGCGCCGTCCTCCGTGAGCACGTAGGCCGCCGTCGCCACGCCCGACAGCGAGTCCGAGACCGCCGAGCAGGCGGCGGCCATCACCGCCGGCAGGTCGAGGCCGTTCTCGCAGGCCTCGACGAGCGCGTCCACCGGCGTCGTGGACTGCCGCCTCCTACGCCACATCGGCGTGGTCGTGGGCGGGGAGGGAGACGCGCAGCTCGGTGCCGGCGCCCGGGACGGAGTCGATGCGCAGCCGCCCGCCCAGGATCTGGGCGCGCTCCCGCATCGAGGTCATGCCGTGGTGGGGCAGCCCGTCGTCGGTCGTCGTCACGGCGAAGCCGGTGCCGTCGTCGCGCACGACGAGCTCGAAGCCCCCGCCCGGATCGCCCGAGACCGTCACCGACACCGACCGCGGTGCGGCGTGCTTGACGGCGTTCTGGACGGCCTCGCGCACGATCTGGTACAGGAACACCTGGTCGTCGGCGGGCAGCTCGCCCGCGGCGTCGACGTCGAGCTCGACCGAGACGGCGTGGCCGCGCTCCATCTCGTCGGCGAGCGCCCGCAGGGCGACCACGAAGCCCTGGTCGCGCAGCACCCACGGCTCGAGGGCGAAGGAGAGCTCACGCAGGCTGCGGATCACCGAGCGCTGACGCTCGCGGGCCGTCTCGAGCACGCGCAGGGCGCTCTCGGTCGAGCCGTCGGCGGTGTCCTCGGCCACGGCGTCGAGCATCATCGCGATGCCGGACATGGCCTGCAGCGGCCCGTCGTGCAGGAAGAGCGAGAGCTTGCGGCGCTCGTCCTGCTCGGCCGAGAGGATGCGGCGTGAGAGCTCGGCCCGCTCGGCCTCGCGCATGCGCGCCTGGGCGAGCAGCGACTCGACCCGCTGGAACAGCTGGGCGTTCGCGGCGGCGCTGGCGCCGAAGTCGGCCAGCAGGACGGCCTGCGCGACCTCTGCGGGGCCGAAGCCGGCGTCGCCCTGCAGGCGGAACATCACGAGCAGCGCGTGCAACTCGTCCAGCACCACGAGCGGCGCCGCCAGCGCGGCCACCGGGCGCAGGTGGCGGCACAGGGCGTCGCCGCCTGCGTTCACTGGGCCGGCCGCGGGCGTGCGGCTCGCGGCCGCCTCGGCGACGAGCGATCCGGAGCTGGCCGGGTCGACGACGATGCCGGCGATCGGCCCGAGCGCGATCCCGCGGGCGACGGCGGGGCGCAGGCCGCGGCCGTCGGCCGATGGCACGAGGATGATGGTGGCATCCGGTCGCAGCAGCCGGTGCGCCTGCTCGGCCGTCTGCGCCAGCACGTGGGCGGCGTCGCGGCTCGACGTCATCGCGGCCAGGCTGCCGACCACCTCGTCCAGGAAGGCGGCCTGCGACATCAGCTCGCCGCGCAGCTTGCGCTGCCACTCCTCAGACGTCTGCAGGCGGACGGCGTCGCGCCGCACGGCGTGCGCGGCCGCGGCGCCCACGAGGGCGATCGCCGCGACGCCCGCAACGAGCAGCGCCACGGGATCCGAGAGCACGCTCGCCGCGAGGGCGAACGCGATCGCCGTCACCGCCACCGCGAGGACGGCCAAGCCACCCATCTGCACGATCCGTTCGGACGGCGCGGAGGCGCGCGTCCCGGGGTCGGCGGGGTTAATCGATGATGGCCTGTCTGAGGGCGATGGCGACTGCATGCGTACGGGTGTCCGCCTCCAACTTGGAGAGGATATGCCGTACGTGGCTCTTGACGGTCTCCTGGCTGATGAAAAGCTTCGCAGCGACGTCGGCGTTCGACATGCCGTCGGCCAGGAGCTGGAGGATCTCGCGCTCCCGCGCGGTCAGCATGTTCTCGCGTTCCTTCGTCAGGAACGCGGGCATGAGCGCCGGGTCGACATAGCCGTCGCCACCGGCCACCTTCTGGATGGCGCGCACCAGCGTCTGGTGCGGAGCCTCCTTGAGGATGTAGCCCTTGGCGCCGGCCTCGAGCCCGCGCGTCAGGAGACTGCGCTCGCCATATGCCGTGAACATCAGGACAGAGGCCTCGGGCACCTCGGCGCAGATCTCCCGGGCGGCCTGGAGGCCGTCGACGCCGGGCATGCGCACGTCCATGATGATGACGTTGGGGCGCCGCCGGCGGGCGAGCGCGACTGCGGCGCTGCCGTCGGAGGCCTCACCGATGACACGGATGTTGTCCGTCCGGGACAGCGCCAGGCGCAGGCCCTCACGTACCACCTCGTGGTCATCGACAATCAGACAGGTAATCGGCTCGGCCACATGTGCTCCACTCGTCGCGAGACCAGCTCTTGTGAACTCGGTATCGGCAGCTTTCCTTGTGGCCGTTAGCACTCTCGTGCGGCTGGCGTCCGGAGTTCGCCGGTTCCCGGGCATTTCCTGCCGCAGTGAATCGGCAGCAGCGCCCCGCGCTTGAGCGCTGAATCCCCTCTCGATCTCGCGGATGACCCCCCGACTATACTTGGCAGCGCTTGAGCGACGACGTTCCGAGTAGGAGATGAGAACCGCACTCGAGCTGCTCGCGGTGGCAGCGATCGTGGCCGCGAACGGGTTTTTCGTGGCAGCGGAGTACGGCCTTGTCACGGTCCGGCGCACCCGCATGCAGGAGCTCGACGCGCAGGGCAGCCGCAGGGCGAAGAGCGTGCTGCGCCTGCTGGATGTGCCGCCGCGGTTCATCTCGGCGATCCAGCTCGGCGTCACCCTGTCGAGCCTGGCGCTCGGCGCCATCGGCGAGCCGGTGGTGTCGCGCATCCTCAAGCGGCCGCTCGACCTCCTGCCGCAGAGCTGGCACACGAGCATCGCGACGACGATCTCGGTCATCCTGGCGTTCACGATCCTGAGCTACTTCCACGTCGTCATGGGCGAGATCGTGCCGAAGTCGTACACCCTCCAGCACCCCGAGCGGGTGGCGCTCCTGGCAGCCGGGCCGATCAACACGTTCCACGCGATCTTCCGCCCGTTCATCTGGGTGCTCGTGCGCACGAGCGCCTGGGTGCTGGGATGGTTCGGCGTCACCGCCTCGAGCGGCGTCACGCTCGTCCACTCCGAGGAGGAGCTGAAGATGCTCGTCAACGCGAGCCGGGAGAAGGGCGTGCTCGAGGAGGATGAGCAGGCCATGCTCCACAAGGTGTTCGAGTTCGCCGACAAGGACGCCGTCGACGTGATGGTGCCGCGGCCCGACGTGGTCGGCGTGCGGGTCGACCTGCCGGTGCAGGAGATCCTGCGGCTCGTCCTATCGCACCCGTTCACCCGCTACCCGGTGTACGAGGGCGAGCTCGACGACATCGTCGGCGTGCTGCACGTGCGCGACCTGTTCTCGGCCCTGCACGAGCGCGGCCTGCAGAGCGTCGACGTGCGCTCGATCCTGCGCGAGGCGATCATGGTGCCCGAGACCAAGCCGCTCGACGAGCTCCTGGCCGAGTTCCAGCGCACCTCGAACCACCTGGCGATCGTGGTCGACGAGTACGGCTCGGTCGAGGGCCTGGTCACGCTCGAGGATCTGCTCGAGGAGATCGTGGGGGAGATCGGCGACGAGTTCGACCTGCCGGACGCGGGCATCGTGCGCATCGGCCGCGGCCGCGTGCGGCTCGTGGGCTCGTTCCCGATCGATGAGTTCAACGGGCGCTTCGGCAAGCACCTGCCCGTCGACGACTACCACACTGTCGGCGGGTTCGTCTTCGGCGAGCTCGGCCGGGTGCCGAAGGTGGGGGACACGGTCGCCTTCGACGGCGCCCGGTTCGAGGTGAGCGCGGTCGACGGGCCGCGCATCCGCGAGGTGGACGTGACGCTTTCGGCCGGCACCACTGTCCATCCGGCCCAGTCGGCCCAGTCGGCCGAGGAGGGCCGTTAGCCGCTCTAGGCGAGGCTGTCGCTCTTCCCGGCCATCGCGACGTCCTTCTCGGTGATGCCGCCCGCGCTGTGATTCACCCAGCGCAGCGTGACCGTGTCCCACGAGATCGCGATGTCGGGATGGTGGTCGGCGGCGGCGGCCGCCTCCGCGACCCTGTTCACGAATGCCATCGAGCCGTCGAAGTCGGCGCAGGAGTACGACTTCTGGAGTGCGCCGTCGCGCACCTCCCAGCCCTGCATGTCTGCGATCTGCGCGCTGAGCTCTGATTCGGCCAACACCGGCATGACGTCCTCCTCGGGTTTTGGCGACGTCTGGAGGGTACCCAGGGTATGGTTCCGGATCACTTCTGACGTGAAAGACCTGAACGACATCGATCGAGCGATCGTGGGCGTGCTCCAGGTCGAAGGGCGGTCGACCTTCGCGCAGATCGCGCAGCACGTGGGGCTCTCGCCTGCCGCGGTGCACGAGCGCGTGAAGAAGCTCGAGGCGCGCGGCGTGATCATGGGCTACCGGGCCGCCGTCGACCCGGAGAAGGTCGGCTGCGGCGTGACGGCGTTCATCCTCGTGACCCAGATCGCCGGGCCGCGCGGCAGCCTCGAGGAGGCGTTCGAGAGCATGCCGTGGGTCGAGGAGTGCCATCACATCGCGGGCGAGGAGAGCCTGATGCTGAAGGTGCGGGCCGAGTCGACCCGGGCGCTCGAGCATCTGATCTGGGACATCCGCGCGCTCGAGTCGGTCGAGCGCACGAAGACCGTGGTGGTGCTCGCGACCGAATTCGAGGGCCGGCCGGTGGCGCCGATGTCCACCGAGATCGTGCTCGACCCCGCCCAGAGCGGGTAGATCTCCCGCAGCAGGGTAGCCCGACCGGGTGCTTGCCGTCCGCGTCGGGCGCACGTATGCCTGAGGAATGGCAGGTATTTCCAGCACGGCGGCCGCTGGACGGCGGCGCGGCAGGCTCGCGAGACGCACCAGAAGGGGTCTGACCGCGTTTGGTGCGGCGCGCAGGCGGCGCCGGCGCGAGCGCTTCGCGGCCGTACTCGCGCGGCCCGAGGACGCGACGCTGCGCACGCTCGCTCGCGCGGCCCGCTCCGAGGCCGGTATCTGCGATCTCGGTGCCGAGACCGACCGCGTGTGGGCGCGGCTGCTGCCGGCCGACCGCGACATGCTGCGCTACCACCTGCGCGCGGCGGGGGTGCCCGCGACGCTGCGGCGGGCGGCGCGCTCGTGGTCCTCGGGCCGGCGGGCCCGGGCGGCGACCGCGATCGGCGACCTGCGCCTGGGGGAGGGCGCTCGCGACCTCGACCGGCTGCTGCGCGACCGCGATCCCCGTGTGCGTATGTCCGCGGCGCGGGCGCTTGGCCGGATCGCGACGCACCAGTCGGCGCGAACGCTGATCGCCGCCCTCGAGCTGGGCCTTCTGCCCGAGCAGCGGCTCGTGGAGGTGCTGGGCGAGCCGTGGGCGGCGACGCCGCTCCTGCTCGCCTTCCGGGCGCCGCGGACGGTCGCACTGCGCGTGCCGCTCGCCGACGCGCTCGGCCGCACCGGCGCAGCCGCGGCCGTCGACACGTTCGTGGCGGCGATGCCGGCGGCGAGCACGGATCTGCGGATCAGGATGGTGCGGGCGCTGACCAGGATCGGCTCGCCGGCCGCCGTTGCCGCCGTCCGCGCCGCCATGTCCGATCCGCACGGGCGCGTGCGCGCCCAGGCGGCCTGGTCGCTCGCCCGGCTGGGCGATCCGGACGCGACCGCCCTGCTCGAACACGGCCTGCACGACAGCGCGCCGTGGGTACGGGCCAACTGCACCGCAGCGCTGCGCCGCCTCGCTCAGTAGGGGGACTGTCCCTGCATGGGGACTGCCCCCGCTTCTCCCGCCTCCCCAGCGTCTCCTACTCGACCCGTAGCGCCTCTTCGGTGATCGACATGTCGTGGATGCGGTAGCCGCGCACGTCGGCGTCGGCGCCCGCGAGCGAGACGATCACGTAGACCGCGTCCGGCCAGAACGCCTGCTCCGCGTCGGTGCGGGACGGATAGGCCGGCGAGCTCGTGTGGGAGTGGTAGATCGCGAGCAGGTCGAGGCCGGCGGCGTCGATCTCGTTCATGATCCGGATCTGGTCACGCGACTCGATCCGGTAGTAGTAGGGGCTCGGCTCGTCGGGCGCGGCCGGGAAGAAGCGCTCGACGCGGCCGTCGAGCCCCGCCAGGATGCCGCACGCTTCGTTGGGCAGGCCGGCTCGCGCGTGCGCGACGATCGCGTCGCGCACGTCCGCCGGGATCACCACCAGACGCGCTCTTCCATCTCGCGGTCGAGCTGGTCGGCCGGCTTGGTGTAGATGCCCGCCGACAGGTACTTCGAGCCGCCGTCGGCGAAGACGCAGACGACGTTACCGCCCTCCATCTCACTCGCGACGCGGCGGGCGACCGCGAGCGCGGCTCCGGCCGAAACTCCGGCGAAGACGCCCTCGAAGGCGAGCAGGTTGCGCAGCGCCGTCACCGCCTCGGCGTTTGAGACGAGCACCTTGCGGTCGAGCTGGGAGATGTCGAGGATCGGCGGCGTATAGCCGTCCTCGAGGCTGCGCAGGCCCATCACCGGGTCGCCCTGCAGCGGCTCTGCCGCCACCACGAGCACGTCCGGGTTGTGCTCGCGCAGCCGCCGCGAGCAGCCCATGAGGGTTCCGCCCGTGCCGAGGCCGGCGACGAAAGCGTCCACCTGCCCGTCGGGCACCTGGTCGATGATCTCGAGGGCGGTGCCGCAGTAGTGCGCGGCCGGGTTGGCCTCGTTGGCGTACTGGAACGGCATGAAGACCGACGGGTCGCGCTCGGCCATCGAGCGGGCCATCGCCACGGCCCCGTTCGAGCCCAGCGGCCCCGGCGAGAACACGATCTCGGCGCCGTACATGCGCAGGAGCTCCACCCGCTCCGGGGTGGACGACTCGGGCATGACGGCGGTCACGGGATAGCCCTTGACCGTGCCGATCATCGCCAGGGCGATGCCGGTGTTGCCGCTGGTCGGCTCGAGGATGCGCCGCCCGGGCTCGAGCTCGCCCGTGGCCTCGGCCGTCTCGACCATCGAGAGCGCGACGCGGTCCTTGATCGAGCCGGTCGGGTTCTGCTCCTCGAGCTTCGCGAAGATGCGCACGTCGGGGTTCGGGGACATCCGCGGCAGCTCGATCAGCGGCGTGTTCCCGACCGCCGTGAGCGCGGCGCTTCGGCGCGTCTCGAGGCAGCTCATCGCCCGCCCCCGGCCATGGCCGGCAGCACGATCACCGTCGAGTCGGGGCCGACCGCGGTCTCGAGGCCGCCGCCCAACCGCACGTCCTCGTTGTTGACATAGACGTTCACGAACCGGTTCAGGTCGCCGCCGTCGTCGAACAGGTGCGTGCGGATTGCGGGATAGCGGCCCGTGAGGTCATCCAGCACCTCGCGGACGGTCCCGCCCGAGGCGTCGACCTCGCGGGCGCCGCCGACAGCCTGGCGCAGGATGGGTGGCATGCGGACTGTGCTCACGAAGCGATGGCCTCCTCGGGTCGCGCGACTGCCCGCGCGGGCATGGCGCAGAACTGCTCGTAATCGATGAACTCGATGTCGTCGGGATCCTTGCTGCACACGGGGCACTCGGGGTCGCGGCGCATCTTCAGCTCCACGAACTCCATCGCGAGCGCGTCGTAGCGCAGCTGCCGCCCGACGAGCGGCTCGCCGATGCCGAGCACGAGCTTCACCGCCTCGGTGGCCTGCAGCGTCCCGATCACACCGGGCAGGACCCCCAGCACACCGCCCTCGGCGCACGACGGCGCGAGCTCGGGCGGGGGAGGCTCGGGATACTGGCAGCGGTAGCAGGGGCCGTCGTGCGGCTTGTACACCGTCACCGAGCCCTCGAACTGGTAGATCGACCCGTGCACCACCGGGATGCCGGCGACGAGGCTGGCGTCGTTCAGCAGGTAGCGCGTGGGGAAGTTGTCGGTGCCGTCCACGATCACGTCATACCCGGTAATCACGTCGAGCACGTTCTCGGACGTGAGCCGTGTGGCGTACTTCACAACGGCGACGTCGGGGTTGAGCGCGTGGATCGTGGCCTCGGCCGAGTCGACCTTGGGCGTGCCGATGCGGTCGACCGTGTGCAGGATCTGGCGCTGGAGGTTGCTCGAGTCGACCACGTCGGCGTCGATGATGCCGAGGGTGCCGATGCCGGCAGCCGCCAGGTAGAGCGCCGCCGGCGAGCCGAGCCCGCCCGCGCCGATCAGCAGCACCTTCGAGTCGAGCAGCTGCAGCTGGCCCTCCTCGCCCACCTCGGGGATGAGCACGTGGCGGCTGTAGCGCTCGAACTGGTCGGGGCGCAGGGTGCGCGGAAGCGTCCAGTCG
>DASXOR010000228.1:0-6742 GCA_036494095.1 Gaiellales bacterium
CGACCTGGACGCGAACACGCAGCCGTGCGTGATGGCGTACTGGCACCAGCCGCGGTGGACGGCGACCGCCTCGAATGCATCGCCGTACGCCCCGTGGTGGGACGTTCTCTACCAGGCCCACGTCGACGTCGTGCTGAACGGCCACATCCACACGTACGCCCGGTTCGCGATGCTGAACCCGAGCGCCCAGGTGGACACCACCAACGGCATCCGCGAGGTCATCGTCGGCACCGGCGGTGAGTCGCTGCAGCTGGCGGCCCCGACCTCGAACCCGTTCCCTGTGGCCAACTTCCGCAACTTCGGCTACCTACGCATGGTTCTGCACCCGACCGGCTACGACGCGCAGTTCATCACCTCGGCCGGCGCCGTCAAGGACAGCTTCTCCGGGACGTGCCACGGCACGACCGCACCCCCGAAGAACCTGAAGGTGAGCCAGACCGCGCCGTCGGGCGTCCAGGCCGACTCGAGCGTCGCCTACACCGTGACGGTGACCAACCCGGCGACGACGGACCAGACCAACGTCAAGCTGACCGACACCACCCCGGCCAACGCCCAGTCGATCTCGGCCTCGCCGTCCACCGGCACCTGCTCGGGCACAGCCCCGATCATCTGCCAGCTCGGCACGCTCGCGGCGGGGACATCGGCGACGGTGACGGTGAACGCGACCCCGATCCAGCCGCCGACCGCGCTGAACGGGGCGGCCGTGAGCTCGGATCAGACGTCGATGGTCGTGTCGAACAGCGTGGTGAGCGTCACCGGTGCGCCCGCGACCAGCTACGTCGGGGTGACGAACGTCGGCTTCCAGGCGCCGACGCCCGCCGTCGCGATCGGGAACACCGTGCAGTGGGACTTCCTCGGGCCCGGCTCGCACAGCGCCACCGACAAGACCAGCGGTCTCGGGCTCTTCCCCGACACCGGCCTCGTCTCCCCGGTGGCCTTCCGCAGCCAGGTGTTCCACTGGGCCGGCGACTACACGTTCACCGACACCGCGACGAACAACACGCTGAAGTTCGACGTGCTGCCGGTGGCCACTCCGGCGACCGGATCGACATCGACGACGTTCACGCTCACATGGGCGGACGCGCCCTTCCCGTCGGGCCTCGCGGAGGACGTCCAGGTGGAGTATCCGGGGTCGTCGACCTGGGTCAGCCTGTTCAAGTCGACCACCGCTCTCTCGGGGACGTGGGTCCCCAACCAGGGCACCGGCAAGTACCACTTCCGCGCGCGCCTGCGCAGCACAGTCAACAGCAGCGCGACGGCGTTCACCGGGAACGCGACCATCACGGTCAGCTGAACCTCCACGGCGGCTCGCACCGGACGGACGGTGCGAGCCGCGGTGGAGTGCTCGAACGAGTGCCTGACGGGATGAATGGTGGATGGCTGGCGAGTGGCGCGCCAAGAGGGGGACACGGCGCGGCGCAGCGCATATCCGGAGGTCATCTGGGCAAGCCGCGCGGTGGCCATCCTGCGCCATCGCGACGCTGCCAGACGCCGCCAGGCATCCCGCCAGGCGCTCTAAGGCTCGATCAGGCCCGCGCGGATCGCGTAGCGGGTCAGGTCGACCCGGTTTCGCATCCCCAGCTTGTCGCGCAGGTTCTCGCGGTGGCGCTCGACGGTGCGTGGACTGATCACCAGCATCTCGGCGATCTCGCGCGACGTGTGGCCGTCAGCGATCAGCGCCAGGATCTGGGCCTCGCGGCCGGTGAGCGGCGCCCCCGAGTCGGCGCCGTCGAGCGCCCGGCGAAGCAGCGCCCGCTCGGTCGCGGGGTACACGAACGGCTCCCCGCGCATCGCCGAGCGGCACGCCCGGATCAGGTCGTGATCGGCGACGGACTTCAGCACATAGCCGCTCGCCCCGGCCCGCAGCGCCTCGAGGAAGTACTGCTCGCTCGAGTGCATCGACAGGATCAGGGTGCGCAGCCGCGGCCGCAGCCGGGCGAGCTCCTGCGCGGCCTGGATCCCGGTCATCCCCGGCATCGAGATGTCGAGCACGGCCAGATCCACCTCGCCCCTCACCGCGAGCCGCACGGCCTCGGCCCCGTCGCCGGCCTCGGCCACGACGCGCATGTCCGGCTCGGACTCGAGCACGAGCCGCAGCCCGCGCCGCACGACGGCGTGGTCGTCGGCGAGCAGGATCCTGATCGGGCTCGGGGAACGGATCACGGCGCACCGCCCCCCGCCTGCTGCAACGGCACGCGCAGATCGACCTCGACGCCGCCTTCCGCGCCGACGCCGAGCACCAGGCGCCCGCCGATCATGAGCGCGCGCTCGCGCATGCCCCTGATCCCGCCGCCGCTCACGGGCCCGGCGCCGAGGCCGCGGCCGTTGTCGGAGACGCGCAGGAGCACCGACCCGGGCTCGCCGACGAGGCTGACGCGGACGTGCGTGCAGCCGGCGTGCCGGACAGCGTTTGTGAGCGCCTCCTGGGCGACCCGGTATACCGCCAGCTCGACGTCGGGCGAGAGCGGCGGCAGCTCGCGGTCGACCTCGTGCGTCACCTCCACGCCGACGCGCCGGCCGATGGGGCCGGCGAGCGCGGCCAGCGCGCTCGCAAGCCCCAGATCGTCGAGCGCCGCCGGGCGCAGCTCGTAGCTGATGCGGCGCAGCTCGTCCAGGCTCTCCCGCGCGAGCTCCTGCGCGTCGGCGAGCGTGTCCGCCCAATCCGGGTCGACGCGGCCGTGGAGGCGCTTCAGCTCGAGCACGACCGCCGTCAGGTTCTGGCCGATCTGGTCGTGCAGCTCCTGCGCGATCCGGCGCCGCTCGGCCTCCTGGGCCGAGAGCACCCGCCGCATGCTCGACCGGCGCTCCTCCTCGAGCCGGTCGAGCGTCGCATTGAACGCGCTGATCACATCGGCGACCTCGGGCGTGCCGCCCGCGTCCAGGCGCCGGCCAGGCTGGAGCACGTCGGCGCTGCGCATGAGCGCCATCAGCCGGTCGAGGGGAGCCATGCTCAGCCGCAGCAGCACCGCGTTCGAAGCCAGCATCAGCACGAGCCCGGCCAGCAGGACGGCCAGCTGTCCGCGGGTCACCGTCGCGCTGACGCTGACCGGTGTCAGCACGAGCAGGAGGACGGCGACGACCAGAATCGAGGCGTTGACCGCCAGCACCCGGCCGTAGAGGCCGAAGTCGGGCGCGTGGAACCGCGGCGGGCGTGTGCCTCCCGGCCGGGCAAGACCGTGGTCGTCCCGCGTCTGCGCGCTCACTGGGCCGCTCCCGATTCTATCCATTCGGGGGTCGAAGACGTGCTGGGTGAAAGCACCCAACTTGGCGCAAAAACAGTCCCAGAGCCGAATTCGGCCACGTGCCGAGACTATTCTGGCCCTCGATCCACGTCTGTTCACCGCGAGACCGGCAGGAGGTTCTAGGGATGGACACCGTCTCCGAGAGCATCGAGGAAGCACGCCGCCTGCTCGTTGAAGGCGACGACAAACGGGCAGCGGACATGCTCACGACCGCCGCGGGCGCGTGCAGCGACGAGCGTAGCGCGGCCATGATCCGGGCCCTGGCCGTGCAGGGCCGCGACCGGGCCGGCCGGTTCGGCAAGCGCCGGTGGGACGACGCGATCCGGCTCTCCGACGAGCGGCTCGCCCAGGTCAGCCAGTAGGGCGCGTCCGCCACAGGTACCAGAGCAGCCCGGCGGTCAGTCCGACCGCGGCCGAGACCGCGGCGGCAAGCGTCAGATTCTGGCCCGACGAGCCACCGCCGCTTGCCGGTTTGTGGGCCGGTGCGGCGACGAGCGCGACGTCGTGGCGGGCGGCCAGCGCCCGCAGCGCCCGCTCGGCAGCAGTGACGAGCGCCGCCGGCGAGCCGCCGGCCGGCCGCGCGAGGTGGCGCACCACGACATCGTCGGGCCCGTTCGTGCTCGCCTTGATCCGTTCCACCCCCGACGCCGAGCGCACGAGGTGGGCGTCCTGCGCGAGCCCGTACCCGTCGGGCATGACGACGAGCACCCGATCGCGCCAGATACTCGAGAGCTCCGAGCTCAGAAAGCGCGCGTACACCGTCGGTGTCCCGAACAGGGCCGGCACGGAGCCCAGGTCGCGGCGCGACTGGATGATCGCGATCCGGATCCGGTAGCCCTGCTGATTGGCCGAGCGCACCAGGCCGGCGAGGTGGCTCTGGAGCGCGTGCGGCGCCGGCCTGTAGGGGAAGAACACCGGCTGGTAGACGAGGACGTCGCTGGCCGGGTCGCCGTCTGCGAACGCGGGGGTCGGCCCCAATCCGGCCGCCGGCAGCGCTGCGGCCACGGCCAGCGCGGCGGCGAAGGCCGCCGTCAGGCGTCCGGTCATCGCGCCCGCACCCGCCGAAGCGCCGCGGCCGCGCCGGCGAGCCCCGCAGCCCCGAGCACGAGCCCGGCGCCGGCAGCGGCCAGGATCAGGCCGTCGTCATCGCCTGACGCGCCGCCCCCTGGCTCGGCGACGACGAGCCGCGCGCTCCGCCAGATCCGGGTGGAGCCGTCGGCGAACGTCTGCACGCCGGTCAGGGTAACGGTTCCAGCATGGGCGGGCGTGAGCGCGGCGAAGTGGAACAGCGCCAGATGCCCCGGCAGCGTGCGCCCTCTCTGCCACGAGAGCGCGACCGGGCGGAAGCTCTGGTCGCGGACGATCTGAGCGTTGTAGCCGGACGCGTCCCCGATCGAGCTCACGATCAGCGTCCCAGGGATCGCCAGCCGAAGACCGGTGAGCGGCACCGACCGCTCGTCCGGCGAGAGCACGGTGAGGAGCTCGAGCGTGTGCGGCGGGACGCGGTCGGGCCGCAGGAGCACATGCGCCTGGGCAGCGCCGGCGGCGACGGCCGCGCAGGCGGCCGCGAGCGCGACGCCGACGCCCCACGTGCGTCTGCGCGCGCCGGTCACAGCACCGAGCTCCCGAGCAGCACGACGACCACGATCGCCGCGGCGCCGGCGAGAAACGCCGCCACCGCGACGAGCAGGATGAGCGCCGGTGAGCGCGGCGTCATCTCAGCCCTCGGCATGGTCGACGACGATGATGGTGAACGGCTGGCCGCCGCTCGGCTGAATCTCGAAGCTGACGCCCCAGTGGCCCACCATCACAAGCGCGGGGGTCGTGCGCACGTACGTGCCCGGCGAGCGCTGCGGCATCGTGTAGGACTGCGTGCCCATCTCCATGTCCAGCATGGCGAACCGGAGCACGACGCTCGCGTTCGTCACCGGCTGCCCGCCCTGGCTGAGGCGCAGCGTGAACGTGCTCGGCTGCGCCGCCCGGTTGGGGTCGACGTGCACGTGGACGGTATAGGGACCGTGATGGAACGTCTGGGCGACCGCGCCGGGCCCGACATGCGCGCTCGCCTGGCCGACTTCGGCGAGCGCCTTCGCCGGCGGCGGCAGGCTCGAGAGCACCATCGCCGCGAGCACCGTCGCCGACACCAGCGCCACCTCGACGCGCACGGTGCGCCGCAGAAGGCGCGCTCCGGACTCGGCCAGACCGCGGTCGCGGCGCTCGAGCGCGGCCCTCAGGCGGGGCGTCGTGCGCGCGTTGTTGATGCCGCCGGCCACGAGCGCCGCCGCGAGCAGGGCCACCTTGACGAGGATCGCCTGGCCGTAGCTCGTCTCCCACAGCGACGAGAGCGTGGGCAGGTGGATCAGCGAGGCGCCGATTCCGGTCGCGATGACGAGCAGGACCGAGACCACGGCCACCCGCGAGAAGCGCGGCACGACCCGCCCGAGCACCTCCATGCGGGCCTCGCCGTCGCTGCGCAGCGCCAGGATCAGAAGGCCGGCGAGGCCGCCGAGCCACACGCCCGCGGCGGCGAGGTGCGTCCAGTCGAGCACGAGCGACAGGGCCGTGGGCGACGTCTGGGCGGCGTGCCCGGCAAGGCCCGGGACGGCCAGGGCCGCGCCGCCGGCGAGCAGTGCGCCGGTGAGGGCAAGGAGCGTCGCGGTCGACCGCTGCCGGCGGGCGCCGCTGTCGACCCAGAGCGCGGCCGCGGCCGCAGCCGCGAACAGCAGCAGGATCAGCTCGAGGTCTTCGAACGAGCGGCCGAGGTTCGAGTCGCGTACCACCGGCACCGTCGCGGCGAGGTCGGTCCACGGCCGCTGAGCGAAGCCCGCCGTGGCGACGAGGACATAGACGGGGATCGCGACCAGGGCCACGGCGAGCACTCCGCCGAGCGCGAACGACACCGCGCGCAGGGCCGGCGCTGCGAAGGCCGCGACCGGCCGGGCGATCACCGCGCGCATGGCGAAGAGGCCGGCGGCCAGCAGCATGCTGATGAACACGAGCCAGCGCGTGGCGACCAGCTGCGGGGTCGCGGCCGACTCCGAGAGCGACGGGATCACGAACTGGGGGGCGGGGCCCGGGTTCGGCCCGACGGCGAAGGTGAACGCCCCCCGCACCGGGTGGCCGTCGGCGGAGATGACCCGCCAGTAGACGAGGTACCAGCCCTCGGCCAGGTGCCTGACGGGCACCGCGATCGTGTCGGGATCCGAGGGCAGCGCCGCCGGGGCGGCGGTCGTCTCCTGGTGCCCGCCCGCGCCGGTGACCGAGATGACCGCGAACTTCGGCGCGACCGCCTCGTCGTACGTGAGGGCGACCTGGGCCGGCGGCGTCTCGACCGTGCCGCTCGCCGTTGGGTCGGTGCGCAGGAGGGCCGCGTGCGCCCAGGCCGCCTGCGGCAGCGCGAGCGCACACGTCGCGGTCACGGCCAGGGCGGCGACCAGGACGGCCCCCCGCTGGATCACGTCAGCGGCCTCCGGCCGGCGACGATGCCGACGATGCCGAGC
>DASXOR010000229.1:0-7546 GCA_036494095.1 Gaiellales bacterium
CACGATCCAGCGGGCCTGCTTGATCTCCTCCGGGATCGTCGAGCGCATCTGGTCGATGATCTCCCAGATCTCCTCGCGGTCGACGCGCACCTGGTCCTGGGAGAGCGGCACGCCCTTGGCGTTCTGCACCAGTTCGTCCAGTTTGTCGATCAACACCAAGACGTCCAACGCTCAGTCTCCCATCTTCAGATCTCGCCCGCGGCGTGCGTCTCGCGGAGCCGCCGGGCGACGGGCTCCGGCACGTAGTCTGACACCGACCCGCCGAAGGACGCGATCTCGCGCACGCCACGAGACGAGAGGAAACTGTACTCCGGCGATGCCATCAGGTAAATGGTCTCGATGTCGGGTGCCATACCTCGGTTCAGGTTGTTCATCTGAAATTCCCACTCGAAGTCCGATACCGCCCGCAGCCCCTTGACGATCGCATAGGCGCCGCGGGACCGGGCGAAGTCGACGACCAGCGTCGCGAATCCTTCCACGGCTACATTCGACGCCGGCTCCAGGGAGTCCTGGATGAATCGGATGCGATCGTCGAGCGTGAACATCGTCTGCTTGTGGCGCGGATGCCGGACGACGGCCACGATGACGCGGTCGAACATCCCCGCCGCCCGCCGGATCACGTCGAGGTGCCCGTTCGTGACCGGGTCGTACGTCCCTGGGCACACGGCGACCGTCTCAGCCATGCCCCACCACCGTGATGCGCGTGCCGCCGTACGCACGTTGCGCCAGCACGGGCAGCGGCAGCGACGGCGCCTCGGCGCCCGCGTCCGACTCCAGCACCGCACGGCCCGCGGGCGCGAGCAGCACCGGCAGGTGACGGGCGAGATGGTCTTCGAGAGTGGGCAGCATGCGGTATGGCGGGTCGAGCAGGATGAGGTCGTAGGTCACACCGGCGGCAGAGTCGGCCGCGAGCCTGCGGCGGCCGTCCTGGCGCTTGATGGTGCAACGGTCAGCGTACCGGAGGCGGGTCGCGTTCTCCCGCAGCACCCCGAGTGCGGCCGCGTCGAGTTCGCAGAAGGCGACGGTGGCCGCGCCGCGGGAGAGGGCCTCGAACCCGAGCGCGCCGGTGCCGGCGAACGGCTCGAGCACGCGTGCGCCGGCGACGTCGGCGAGGATGGCGAAGAGCGCCTCGCGCACGCGATCCGGCGTCGGCCGGGTGCCGCGGCCCGGCGGCGCCAGCAGCCGCGTGCCCTTGCGCTCTCCCGCCACGATCCGCATGCCGGCAAAGCCTATGGCCTTTGGCAAGGACGGACAGGTGCCTGGCACCGCGCCGCGGTGCCAGGCACCGGCGTTGCCCGCGTTCACGCCTGGGCGAGCCAGTCCACGTCGGCGCCGAACGTGCGCCGGGTCGCGGCGGCGATGACCGCGGCCGTCGCGCCGCCCTGGGCCGGATCGGCCGCCAGCTGCGCCGCGGCGTCCTCGCGGGCGTTCGCCGCCAGCTCGCGGTGGCGGGTCAGGCGGGCGTGGCGCAGGTCGGGGATCCCGCTCTGCTTCGCCGCGAGCACCGTGCCCTCGCCGCGCAGCTCGAGATCCACCTCGGCGAGCTCGAACCCGTCCGACGTCCGGGCCATCGCGTCGAGCCGGCGGCGGGCCTCGTCGGTGGCGGGATCGGCCAGCAGCACGCAGAAGCTCTCGTGCGCCCCGCGTCCGACCCGGCCGCGCAGCTGGTGCAGCTGGGCGAGGCCGAACAGATCGGCGCCCTCGATCACCATCAGGGTGGCGTTCGGCACGTCCACGCCCACCTCGATCACGGTGGTTGCGACCAGCACCTGCACCCCGCCGCGCCGGAACCCGTCCATCGTCGCCCTGCGGTCGGCGATCGGCATCTGGCCATGCATGTGGGCGACCGTGTAGCCGTGCAGCTCGCCGCCGCGCAGGCGGTCGGCCTCGGATTCGGCCGCCGCCGCGTCGCGGTCTGACTCGGATTCGGACACGAGTGGGCAGACGACGTAGGCCTGCCGGCCCTCGTCGAGCAGCCGGCGCATGCGCGCGAACACCTCGTCGCGGCGGCCCAGGGGCAGGACCCGGGTGACGACCGGCGTGCGCCCGGGCGGCATCTCGTCGAGCACCGAGACGTCCAGGTCGCCGTAGACCGTCAGGGCGAGCGTGCGCGGGATCGGCGTCGCGGTCATGTGCAGAACGTGCGGCGAGGTCTCGGACAGCGACTTTTCCTCGAGCGCCCGCCGCTGCTCGACGCCGAAGCGGTGCTGCTCGTCGACGACCGCCACCCGCAGCGTGCCGAACGCGACCTGGTCCTGGATCAGCGCATGGGTGCCGACCACGACGAGCGGGCCGCCGCCGCCCACCTCGGCGACCGCGGCGCGGCGCTCGGCCGCCGGCGTGCCCTGCATCAGCGCGACGACGCGGATGCCGAGCGGGATCAGGAGATCGGAGAGCCCGATCAGGTGCTGGGTGGCGAGCGTCTCGGTCGGCGCCATCAGCGCCCCCTGCCCCCCGCTTTCGACCGCCCGTACGAGGGCGTGCGCGGCCACCGCCGTCTTGCCGGAGCCGACGTCGCCCTGCAGCAGCCGGCGCATCGGCCGGTCGCGGCCGACGTCGTGATCGATCGCCGCGATCGCGCGGTCCTGGGCGGCGGTCAGGTCGAAGGGCAGGGCCGCCCGGTAGCGGGTGCAGAGCTCGCCGGGCGGCGGCAGCGGCAGCGCCCGGGCGACCGCGTCGAACCGGGCACGGCGCTCGAGCATGCCGAGCTGGAGCAGGAAGAGCTCGTCGTAGGCGAGCCGGGTGCGCCCGGCATGGGCCTGCTCCTGGGTGTCGGGACGATGCGCGACGCTGAGGGCGTCGCGGCGCAGTGGCAGCGCGCGGCGCTGCTTCGTCCGGTCGGGCAGGGGATCGACCTGGTCGCCGGCGTGCCCGAGCACCTCGTCTGCGAGCGCGCGCAGCTGACGGCTCGAGACCTTCTCCGACGCCGGATACACCGGCACGAGGCCCGCGGTGTGCAGCCCCCCGCCGGAGTCGTCGTCGGCCCGCTCGTACGACTTGGCGACGATCTCGGCGTCGATCGTGGGGCGGCGCTCGCCGCGGATCGAGAGCCGCATGCCCGGCCGCAGCTGCTTGGCCAGGTAGCGCTGGTTGAACCAGATGACGACGCCCGGGCCGGACTCGTCGCGCACCGCCGCCTCGACGATGACGAGGTTGCGCCGCCGGGTCGGCCGCACGCGCACCCGCTCGACCGTGCAGATCACCGTCGCCTCCTCGCCCGGGGCGATCTCGGCGAGCGTCCTCGTCGAGCGGTAGTCCTCGTGCCGGAACGGCGTGTGCTCGAGCAGGTCGTCGATGCTTGCGACCGGCCGCGGTCGCAGCCCCGCAAGGGCCGTCGCGAGCGGCTTTCGCGTCGTCGCCGGCTCGCGCAGATGCGCCGGCTCCGGAGCCGAGCGCGGCCGCGGGAAGCCCTCGGCGGGCACCGCCCCACCCGCGAATGCCCTGGTCACCGCTCCGCCAGCACCAGCAGCCCGAGCGTGCCCGGCCCTCCATGCGTCCCGACCACGGCGCCGAGCTCACACACCCGCTCGATCCGGGCTCGGGGGCGCAGCCGGCGCACGGCGGCGGCAAGGCGCTCGACGCCCTCCGGATCGGCGGCGTGGGCGAGCGCAACGCGCACGTCCCGGTCGGCCGGCGCGTGCGCGCACAGGAAGCGGTCGAACTCGCGCAGCGCCCGGCGGCGGCCGCCGACCACACGCCGGTACAGCGCCAGGTCGCCGTCGCGCAGCGTCAGCAGCGGACGCAGGCCGACCACGTTTCCGGCCAGCTCGCGCGTGCGGCTGATCCGGCCGCCGCGGCGCAGGTACTCGAGCGTGTCGACGTAGATCACGAGATGCAGGCGCTCACGCGCGTCCTCCACCCATGCCGTGACGTCGGCGATCGTCGTGCCCGCCTCGAGCAGGCGCTGCACGCCGTCTGCCAGCATCCCGGTGCCCACGCTCACCGTGTGCCCGTCGAGCACCGTCACCCGCCCGCCCGCGGCGGGGTCGTCGGCGGCGATCCGGGCGGCCTGGACGCTGGCCGAGACGCGCGACGAGACGGGCAGGACGATCACATGGGCGTAGCCGCCGAGCTGCTCGAACATGCGCAGGTAGGCGCCGGGTGACGGCGCCGCCGTCTGCGGGTGCGGGCCGCCGTTTCGCAGCCGCCGGTAGAACTCGGCGGGCTCGATCCCGACCCAGTCTTCGAACTGCTCCTCGCCGAAGCGCACGGTCAGCGGCACCATCCGCCAGTTTTCGTGCTCCTGCTCGGGATGCGGCAGATCGGCGGTGGAGTCGAGCACGATCGCGGTGTTTGCGGCCGTCAGCCGGTCGTCCGCCGGTTTTCCCCCCGGAAGGGCGACCAGCGTAGGTGCCGATCGCAGCCGCTCCTCGCGCTGGCGGGTCTGCTCGTGCATGTTCGCGATCGCGACGCGGTCGATGCTGCCCATCGCGACGGCTTGGGTGAGGGCGGCGCCGGGGTCGTCCGTGTGCAGGTGCACCCGGCACATCGGTGCCTCGCCGACCACGAGCAGGCAGTCCCCCATCGCGACGAGCTCGGTCTCGAGCCGGTCGCGGTCGATGCCGTCGCCCTCGAGCAGGAACGACGTGCAATAGCGGTACTGGGACTCCTCCTGGTGCACCGCCTCGAGGCTCAGCGGCCGCTCGATCGACTCGAGCGGTGCGTGGATGTGCTCCCCCCGCGCCCCGGCGACGGCCCCACGACAGAACTCCACCAGGCCGGCAGCGCCGGCGTCGACGACCCCGGCCTCGCGCAGCACCGCGAGCATCGCCTGGGTGCGCACGACGCTCTCGGCCGCCACCGCGAGCACCTCGTCGATGACCGCGTCGAGGTCGCCTCCGGCCCGCTCCTCCGCGGCCTCCGCCATCTCCCTGATCACGGTCAGCATCGTGCCCTCGATCGGCACCTGCACGGGCCGGTAGGCGGCGTCGGAAGCCGACCGCAGCGCCCGTGCGAGCGTCTGCGAGTCGAGCACCGGCGCCGGCCCGACGATGTCGACGAAGCCGCCCACGATCTGGGACAGGATCGCGCCGCTGTTCCCGCTCGCCCCCATCAGCACCGCTCGCTTGGCGGCCGCCGCGACGGCGACGACGCCGTCGGCGCTCACTCCCTCGAGGCCGACCGCGAGCTCGCGCGCCGTCTCGGCCAGGTTCGAGCCGGTGTCGCCGTCGGGCACCGGATAGACGTTCAGGTCGTTCAGGTGGCCACGGCTGGCCTCGACGGCCGCGGCCGCCCCGCGGGCTGCGGCGAGCGCGATCCGATGGGCATCGCTCATGCGGTGCGCTTCACACCCTGGATGTGGATCTGCAGCGAGGACACGTCGAGCTCGGTCAGCTTCTCGACCTGGTACTTCACGCGGGAGCGGAGATTGGCCGCGACCTCGGCCAGGTTCAGCCCGAACTCAACCACAACATAGAGGTCGATTGCGAGCCCGTCGGCCTCGCGGCGAACGCTCACCCCCTGCGTGAGCCGGTCGCGGCTGAGGAGGCGGGCCACGCCGCCGCGCAGGCTGGTGGCCGCCATTCCGACCACGCCGTAGCACTCCAGGACCGTCAGACCGACGATCTGGGCGATCACCTCATCGGCGAACGAGACGGAGCCGGACGTGCCCGCTCTGGACGCCGATCCGACGACGCTGACCGACGTGCGCACCATCAGAGGATCAGACGCTCGTTCGGGCCGTGTGGTTGCGTCCGGGCGGCGAATTCATCCTCTATACTCCGCCGTCGTGTCCAGAGTATGCGTGATCTGCGCCAAGAAGCCGGGGTTCGGCCATAACCGCAGCCATTCGATGGTCGCGACGAAGCGCCGCTTCAACCCCAACCTGCAGCACATCCGGATCGTGCTCGACGGCTCGCCAACGCGAGCCTACGTCTGCACCCGCTGCCTGAAGGGCGGCAAGGTGCAGAAGGCCGTGTGAGCAGCGCACCGCTGCGGCGAGCCGACCTCGACCCCGACCCGCTGCGCCAGTTCGCCGGCTGGTATACCCAGGCCGCCGACGCGGTGCCGACCCCCGAGGTGGTCGTGCTGGCAACGGCGACGGCGAGCGGAGCGCCGGCCGCACGCATGGTGCTCCTGAAGGGTTTCGACCAGCGCGGGTTCGTGTTCTACACCAACTACTTCAGCCGCAAGGGCCAGGAGATCGCCCAGAACCCGCGCGCCGCGATGCTGTTCCACTGGGCGCC
Organism: Gaiellales bacterium; assembly: GCA_036494095.1. Lineage (GTDB taxonomy): Bacteria > Actinomycetota > Thermoleophilia > Gaiellales > JAICJC01 > JAICJC01. Next base: position 6,186 of record DASXOR010000229.1, read on the forward strand.
GCTCGGGCGCCAGGTGCGGATCGAGGGCGCCGTGCACCGCATCGACGCGGCGGAGTCGGATGCCTACTTCAAGACCCGCCCGCCGGGCAGCCGCTTCTCCGCGGCGGCCTCGCCGCAGAGCAGGCCCGTCGCGAGCCGCTCCGTGCTCGAGGACGCGGTCGGCGCACTCGTCGCGCGCTACCCCGAGGGCGACGTCCCCCGGCCCGACGAATGGGGCGGCCTGCGGCTCGTGGCCGCGGAGTACGAGTTCTGGCAGCACGGCGACGACCGCCTGCACGACCGCTTCCGCTACCGGCGCGCCGGCGAGGCGTGGACGGTCGAGCGACTGGGACCGTAGGCCGAGAACCGGGGACAGTCCCCATGATGCGGGGACAGTCCCCAGCGCTACGTTCGCGCAAGCACCGCCCGCACGCCCGGCAACGGACCGCCGAGCAGCGCGGCGGACCGCGAGCAGTCCAGGCGGCAGTCGCGCGGCCGGTGCGGGGCCACCTCGGCGCTCGTCGTCGTGCGCAGGTGGTCGCTCGGGCTGCCGTTCGCCCCGGCCACCAGGCAGGCGAACTCGTAGCGGCTGGCGCCGTCTGCACCGGCCAGGTGCAACGGCCCGGGCGCCGGCCTCTGCGCGAGCGCGAGCAGGGCCCGCGCCAGGTCGCCGACGCGCACCGGGCAGCGCAGCTCGTCGGTGAAGAAGGCCAGATCGGCGCGGCCGGCGACGACATCCAGGATGCGCCGCTCGTGGCCCGAGAGCACCTCCCCGCCGTAGATCAGCGACGTCCGCACGACGGTCGCCGCCGCATGCGCCGCAAGCACCGCCCGTTCGGCCGCGGCCTTCGAGCGGCCGTACTCGATCACCGGCTCGGCGGGGTCATCCTCGCGGTAGGGCCGGCCGGCGCTCCCGGCGAATACCAGATCGGTCGAGAGGTGGATCAGCCGCGCCCCGGCCACGGCAGCCGCGGTTGCCACGTTCGCCGAGCCGTCCACGTTGGTGCCCCAGGCGTCCGGCCCGTCCTGCAGATAGGCGGTATGGATGACACAGTCCGGCCCGACCTCGGCGACGAGCGCCGCGACGGCGGCCGGGTCGCGCACGTCGAGCGGCACCGGCCCGGGAGTGCGATGGCTCGTCGCCGTCACATCCCAGCCAGCGTCAGCAGCCACACGGACCACCTCGCCGCCGAGGTACCCCGAGCCGCCGGTGACGAGCAGCCGCGGGGGGCTCACATACGCCGGCCGCGCGGCAGCGCGCGCATGAGCTGGGCCATCTCGACGGCAGCATCGGCCGCCTCGGCGCCCTTGTTCCCGGCGCTTCCGCCGGCGCGATCGGCCGCCTGCTCGAGCGTGTCGGTCGTGAGCAGGCCGAAGCTGAC
>DASXOR010000230.1:0-26272 GCA_036494095.1 Gaiellales bacterium
GCCCTCGCCTTCGTCCACCACACCGGCCAGAAGAACACCGACTGGCACGCCCACGACGCGATGTTCGTCGTGTTCTCCAACCGCTGCATGCATCTCGGCTGCCCGATCGCCGCGACGCCGCAGGGTTTCGCGTGCCCGTGCCACGGCGGCCAGTACGACTCGAATGGCGAGCGCACGGCCGGGCCGCCGATCCGCTCGCTCGACCGCTTCCAGTGGGAGATCAAGAACAGCGACGAGCTTTGGATCACCCAGCGCTGGAGTACCGACATCTACGGTAGCGAGGTGCACTACTACCCGGTGAAGATGCCGGGCCAGCCGACGCACACGCCCGGGCCGAGCTGGATCGCGAACGTGCTCTACCCCCATGTCACGTACACGCACGGGCCTGTCCCTGGGCCTGTCCAGGTGCCGAAGCCGGTCTAGCCGATGCCGATCCCCGCACCCGATCCCAAGCAGATGGTCCTCCAGTCCGAGGACTGGATCGAGTACCGCACCGGCTTCCCGACGCTCGTGCGCAAGTTCCTGTTCCGCAAGGTGCCGCCCACCGGCTGGTTCCACACGCTCGGGAGCTCGCTGCTCACGGTGTTCATCCTGCAGGCGACCACCGGCATGCTGCTCGCGATGGTGTACGACCCATCGCCGAGCGGCGCCTACCAGTCGATCCGCTTCATCACCGACCAGGAGACGCTCGGGTGGCTGATCCGGGGCATGCACAAGTGGGGCGCCTCGATGATGGTGATCCTGCTCTTCCTGCACATGGGCCGGGTGTTCTTCTACGGCGCCTACAAGTATCCGCGCGAGCTGACCTGGCTGACGGGGTCGCTGATCTTCATCCTGACGATGATGATGGGCCTGACCGGGTACCTGCTGGTCTGGGACGAGCGCGCCTACTGGGCGTCCGTGGTGGCGGTCAACATCAACGGCACCGCGCCCGTGCTCGGGCCGTTCATCTCGAAGTTCCTGCTGGCGGGGCCGGTGTTCGGAGCGCAGACCATCTCGAGGTTCTATGCGCTGCACATGCTGATGATCCCCGGCGCCATGGCTGCGCTCATCTTCGTGCACCTGTGGCTGGTCGTGAAGCTCGGCGTAACACCGTGGCCGTCGCGGCCCCTGCCCGAGCCTGAGGCCGAGGTCGCTCCGGCGCCGCGCGCGCGGCTGCCCGAGACGGTGGCCGGCGAGTGAGCGCGCGCAAGGTCATCAATCGCCGCGTCCGCTACGAGACCGAGCACGCCGCCGAGACGCACGAGGGCCACCCGTTCTTCCCGTACGCGATGTTCCACGACACGGTCGTGAACCTGATCATCGTGCTCGCGATCGTGGCGATGGCCGTCGTCTGGCACGTCACCGCCGGCCCGATCAACGCCGCGCACCCCAACGGCCAGAACGGGCTTCTGGGCGCCCTCTACGAGCAGAAGGCCAACCCGGCGGTGCAGTCGACCGAGCCGCGCCCGGAGTGGTACTTCCTGTTTCTGTTCGAGCTCCTGCGGATCTTCAAGACCCCGGCCGAGCTGATCCTCGCCACCATCATCATCCCGACGATCTGGATGGTGCTGCTGGTGTCGTGGCCGTTCCTCGACCGCGGCCGCGACCGGCGCCTCTCGCGGCGGCCGTGGGGCGTCGCCGTCGGCCTGTCCGTCCCGGCCGTCCTGATAGCGCTCACGATCGCGGGCTCGATCGCACCGGGAGTCGTTGCGGGCTCGGCCGTCTCAACCGACCCGCAGATCAACGCGCTTCCCGGCGCCGCGCTGATCGTGAACAACGGATGTACGACGTGCCACACGTTTCCGACCGGTGGCGCTCCCGGACCGGGTTCGAGTCTGAGCAGCGGTTCGGCACGCTTCGGCACCGATGAAAAGGCCATTGCGGCCTGGGTGTCCTCCGGTGCGAATGCCGCGGGAACAGGGATGCCGGCGTTCGGCAAGACAAACTCGGCCCAGCAGATCGCCGAGATCGCGCAGGTGATCGCGTCGCTCAAGGCCGGCAAGGTCGTACCCCTTCAGCAGTAGTCTGCGGCTGTGCAGGTGATGCTCGGACTGACGGGCGCGTCGGGGGCGCCGTACGCCGCCCGCGTGCTGCGCGCCCTGGGTGAGGCGGGGGCCGCCGTCGGCGTCGTGGCCTCGCGGGCCGGGCGGCAGGTGATCGCCCTCGAGTGCTACGGCAACAAGGAGATGGACCCCGACGGCGCTCTCGAGCGGCTCGTCGCCGACCACGGCGGCGGAGATGTGCGGGTGTGGGCCGAGTCCGACTACTCGGCTCCGTACGCCTCCGGCAGCGCCCAGACCGACGCGGTCATCGTCTGCCCGTGCTCGATGGCGAGCATCGGCTCGATCGCCGCCGGCATCGAGTCGAACCTGATCCATCGCGCGGCGGCGGTGCAGCTGAAGGAGAGCCGCCGGCTCGTGCTGGTGCCGCGCGAGACGCCGCTCTCCGAGATCCATCTCGAGAACCTGTTGCGGTGCAAGCGCGCCGGCGCCGCGATCGTGCCCGCGATGCCCGGCTTCTATCGCCTGCCGGAGACAATCGCCGACATGGTCGACTTCGTGGCCGGGCGCGTGCTCGCGGCGGCCGGCGTCGACGCGGCGCTCGTGCGCCCGTGGGGGGCGAATTGACCCTGCCTCCCGATCAGGTGCGGGCGATGTTCGACCGCATCACGCCGTCGTATGACCGCATGAACCGGATCATGAGCCTGGGCATGGACGGGAGCTGGCGCGGCCTCGCCGTGCGCTGCACCGGCGCGGGCCCGGGTGACTCGGCGCTCGACGTCTGCTGCGGCACGGGCGACCTCGCCATCGCGCTCCTGGACGCGGTCTCGCCGGGCGGCCGCGTCGTCGGCCTCGACTTCTCCCAGGCAATGCTCGACGCCGCCGTGCGCAAGCGGCCGCAGGTCGAGTGGGTGCGGGGCGATGCCCTTGCGCTCCCGTTCGCCGACGGCGAGTTCGCCGCCGCCACCATCGGCTTCGGCATGCGCAACCTGGCCGACCACCTGCGCGGCTTCCGGGAGCTGCGCCGCGTCGTCGCCCCCGGAGGCCGGGTCGTGTGTCTCGAGCTGACCGATCCGCCGGCCTGGGCGGCGCCCTTCGCGCGCATCTGGACCGATCGGGCCGTGCCGCTCCTGGGCCGGCTGGTCGCCCGCGAGGCCGACGCCTACCGCTATCTGCCCGCGTCTGTGCACCGCTTTCCGCCGGCCGACGAGCTGGCCGCGATCATGGCCCGGGCCGGACTGCGCCGCGTGCGCTACCGGCGGCTCTCGGGCGGCGCGGTCGCCCTGCATGTTGGTACGGTCCCGGCATGACAGCGGGCGCCGTCGCCGAGGTGCTGGAGGTCCCGGGGCTCGCGGCCTACGTCGACGCGGTCGAGCTGGCGCTCGAGGAGGCCGTCGGCTGGGCGGCCGGCTCCGCCGTCTCCGGCGCGGGCACGGAGACACTGCGATCGGGCGGCAAGCGGCTGCGGCCGATGCTTGTCTATCTCTCGGCGCCCATCCGCGGCCGCGACCGGCCCGGCCTCGTCGCCGCCGGCTGTGCGGTCGAGCTGGTGCACATGGCGACGCTCGTCCACGACGACCAGCTCGACGCCGCACGGCTGCGGCGGGGGCGGCCGACGGTCTGGGCGGCGCACGGCGATGCGGTCGCCCGCGCCACCGGTGACTACCTGTTCGCGCGCGCGTTTGCGGAGCTGGTCGCCACCGGCGACATGGACGCGGTGGCCGCGCTCTCCGACGCCTGTCTGGCGCTCGCACGGGGCGAGGTCCTGCAGCGCGAACAGACCGGCAACCCGGAGACGACGCCGGAGCAGTACCTGGAGCGCTGCCGGCTCAAGACCGGTCGCCTCTTCGCGGCCGCGGCGAGGCTGGGCGGCCGGCTCGGAGGCCTGGCCGACGCGGAGGTCGGCCGCCTGGGCGAGTTCGCAACCGCGCTCGGCCTGGCGTTCCAGATCGCCGACGACATCCTCGACTGCGACGGCCGCCCGGACACCACCGGAAAGCCGCTCGGCACCGATCTGTTCGACGGCACCGTGACGCTACCGCTGATCCTGGGCGCGCGCCGCGACCCCGCCGTCGCCGGTGTGATCGCGCGCGGGGCGACCCGCGAGGACGTGCTGCCGACGCTCGCCCGCGTGGCCCGCTCCGGCGCCGTCCGCGATGCCCGCACGGTCGCCGAGCGCCACGCCGACGAGGCGCTCGCCCACCTCGAGTCGCTGGACGGCGAGCTCGACACCCCCGCCCTCACGGCGGTCGTGCGCGGCGCCGTCGACCGCGACGCCTGAGAATCGGTTCCACAACCGCCTCCTGTTGCGGCTGGTTCGCGCTGGCGGCGCGATCGTGGAGCGGGCTCTGATCCGACGGCCGGCCGGCCGTGACGGCCGCCAGCCAAGCCTCGACGGCGGCGGGCGTGCGCAGCCGCACGACCGTCAGATGCGCCAGATCGGGCCGGCGCAGCAGCTCCGGCAGGTCGCGGCGCTGGGCGAAGTGCTTGCGCACGGCGAAGACGAACAGCGAGTCCCAGCCCCAGAACGCACTCCGCCACGACTCGCGATTGCCGTTCCAGAGCTCCTCGCCGCGGCGGATGCGGCCGAGCGTGCGCCGGCGCAGCCGGTTCAGGCAGAACCACAGCGGCAGGTCGAGCCAGACGACCGTGTCGGCGTGCTCCATCACGTACGTGCCGAGCTTGCGGCGGTAGTCGGAGTCGAGCACCCACACCTCGCCGGCGACGGTCGGGTGCAGCAGTGCGCGCAGCTCGGCGTCGCCTGTCTCGGACCACCCCGGGCCGTGCACGAGCGCGTCCGTCTCGACGAAGGGCACCTGAAGCGCGGCCGCCAGCAGCCGCCCGAGGGTCGTCTTGCCGGAGCCGCTGATCCCCTGGAATACGACCCGCCGGCACACGGCCGTGCATCGTATCCCGAAGGGCTGCCGGATCGTGACCGTCGCGCCGCACCGTGAGGGGCGTGGGCACTCGCATCGCCATCCGGCCCGCCTGCGCGGCCGCGGTGGCGTGCCTCTCCGTGGTCGCGGCGACCGCTCCCCTCGCGGCGCCCGCGGCCGCGCAGGGGCGCCCGCAAACCGCCTCCCCTGAGGCGCCGACCTTGCGGATGACCGACCCTGCCGACACGCCGGGCAAGCTCGACCTGCGCTCCGTGCGGCTCACCCAGTCCGGCGGCTCGCTCGAGCTCACATTTCGCGGGAACGAGCGGTTCGCGGCCGCGGAGCTCTACCGGATCCCGCTCGTCCGCGGGGGGCCGCGGCCGAGGTCGTCCCGCTGCGGTGGAGCACATCCGCCGCGGGGCGAAGGTGACCTTCGCCTACAGCCGCATCGGCCTGCGCCCGGAGCGGGTCGACTGGTCGGCCACGAGCACATGGAAAGGCAAGGACGCGTGCGCCCACCCCTGCCACGACCTCGTCCCCAACCGCGGCTTCGCGGCGTGGCGGATCGACCCGTTCGTGCTCGACGGCTGCACCGCCGCTGGGCCCTCGCAGCGGTTCGACGGGCCGTCCGCCGGGCGCCGGATCGCGCTCACCTTCGACGATGGGCCGTCCGTCTACACCCCGCAGGTGCTGGCGGTGCTGAATCGCTACGGCCTCGACGCCACGTTCTTCGAGATCGGCGAGCAGGTGGGCGCGCAGGCGGCCACGTCGCGCGAGGTGATCCGCGACGGCGACGTGATCGGCGACCACACCTGGTCGCATCCGGTGCTCGACGCGCAGAACACGGCCGCTCAGATCCGCCCCACGCAGGAGGCGATGCACACCGCCACCGGCTCCCGGCCGTGCCCGCTGCGGCCGCCGTACGGCACCGCGCCCGCCGACGTGGTCGGCATCGCCCGTTCGCTGGGGCTGCTGACGATCCAGTGGGACGTCGACCCGCGCGACTGGGCGCGGCCCGGCGCCGACGTGATCGCCCGGCGCGTGCTCGCCGCCGCCCATCCGGGCGCGATCGTGATCATGCATGACGGCGGCGGCGACCGCAGCGAGACGGTCGCCGCGCTGCAGACGATCGTGCCGGAGCTGATCGCCCGCGGGTATCACCTCGTGACGGGGCCGCAGCTGCTCGGACTGCGCCCGGCCTACGCCTACACGCGCTGAGGCCGGCGGTGCGGCCGCCGCGGCGGTGGCGATACACTCCCGTGCGCCGATGGCCATCGCCGCCCACCTGGATACGCTGGCGCCGATCCGCGAGAAGGTTCTCGCCGGTGAGCGGCTCGATTTCGACGACGGTGTCTCGCTGCTCGAGTCCGAGGATCTGCTCGGCCTCGGCGAGCTGGCCGACACCGCCCGCAGACTGCGTGGCGGCGGCGACGAGGTGTACTTCATCAACAACCTGTACCTGAACCACACCAATGTGTGCCGGGTCAAGTGCAAATTCTGCGCCTTCGCCCGCACCGGTCGCCAGGAGGGCGCCTACACCTGGGACATCCCAGACCTGGTCGCCCACGCCGTCGAGGTGTACGGGCGCGAGTCCTACAGCGAGATCCACATGGTCGGCGGCGAGCATCCGCACATCGGCTACGACTATTACCCCGACGTCACCCGCGCCCTGCACGAGGCGCTGCCCGATGTCCATCTGAAGCTCTTCACGGCCTCCGAGATCCACCACATGACCAAGCTCTCGGGCAAGAAGCACGCCGAGGTGCTGGCCGACCTCAAGGCCGCCGGCCTGGGGTCGCTCCCCGGCGGCGGCGCCGAGGTGTTCGCCGAGCGGGTGCGCCGGCTGGTGGCTCCCGGCAAGGAGCATCCCGACAACTGGATCGCCACCCACCGCGCCGCCCACGGCATGGGCATCCCGACGCACTGCACGATGCTGTACGGGCACGTCGAGACCTACGAGGAGCGCGTCGAGCACTGGCTGCGTCTGCGTGACCTCCAGGACGACACGGGCGGCTTCCTCGCCTTCATCCCATTGCCGTTCCACCCCGAGAACACCGTCTTCCAGAGGCGCGGCTGGCGCTTCTCGACCGGCAACGACGACCTGAAGATGATCGCCGTCTCGCGCCTCATGCTGGACAACATCCCGAACATCAAGGCCTACTGGATCATGATCTCGACGCCGCTCGCGCAGGTCGCCCTGCACTTCGGCGCGAACGACATCCAGGGCACCGTGATGGAGGAGCAGATCGCCCACGCGGCCGGCGCCGTCACGCCGCAGGAGGAGCGCATCGCCGACCTCGTCTCGCTGATCCGCGAGGCCGGCCGCATCCCCGTGCAGCGCGACACGCTGTACAACGCCGTGAGGACGTTCTGATCCGTCTCGGCAGGATTTCCTACGCCAACATGGCGCCCGTGTTCTACGACCTGGGCGGCGTCGGCGTCGAGCAGGTCACCGGCGTCCCCACCCAGCTCAACCGCATGCTGATCGCCGGCGAGATCGACGTCGCTCCGATCTCGTCGATCGAGTACGCCCGCAACTCGGAACGGCTGACGCTCCTGCCCCGGCTGTGCGTGTCCGCCGAGGGCGCGGTGGACTCGATCCAGCTGATCACGCGCAAGCCGCTGGAGCAGGTGCGCAGCGTCGCGGTCACGCCCGAGAGCGCCACCTCGGTGGTGCTGACGAAGGTGCTGCTCGGAGACGTCGACCTCGTGCCGCTGGACGCGCCCGCCGACGCCCGCATGCTGATCGGCGACGCGGCGCTGCGCAGCGCCTTCGAGGACCCGACCCCCCACCATGATCTCGGCCGCCTGTGGCAGGAGCGCACCGGCCTGCCGATGGTGTTCGCCGTGTGGGCCTGCCGCGCCGGCGTGACCGAGGGCCTGGCCGAGCTCGAGCGCGCCCATCTGCGCTCGCTGGCGCTGGCCCGCTCCGAGCCCGAGCTCCTGGCCCGCAAGGCCTCCGACGAGTACGGCTGGCCGGCCGGGTTCCTGGCTCGCTACTTCGAGAAGCTGCGCTACCACTTCGGGCCGCGGGAGCGGCAGGGGCTCGTGCGGTTCTTCGAGCTGGCCCACCTGGCCGGCGAGCTCGACGTTGTGCCCGAGCTGCGCTTCGCCGAGCTCGAGCCGGCCGTCTCCTAGACGCCCCTTGCCCGGCGATCGTCGCCGGGCGCAAAGCCGATGCGAAGCGGCGGGAACGCGTCGGCCGGCAGGGCGGCGTCGACGTCGATCGCGCGCACCGTGACCGATCGATCGGCCGTGCCCGGCGGGTCGATCACGAGCATGCCGGCGCCCGACCTGCCGAGCACGTAGCGGCGCGGGTCGAGGCTTCGGTCGCCCGGATCGGCGCCCGACCACAGGCGGGCGCGCAGGCCCGCGCACACAAGCTCCACCACGGCGAGCCGGGCTGCCTGCGGCCGCGCGCGCGGGTCGGGGTGGTAGTGCACGCGCAGCCCGTGCGCGTCCCCGCTCATCACGAGCACGCGGCGGCCGCCGAGCTGGACGTCCATGAACAGCGCCATCGCCCGCCGGTACTCGTCCGGCCAGCCGAAGATGAAGCAGTCGTTCACCCGCTGGTGCGTGCGCAGATCCGAGCGGGTGGCGAAGATGTCGGCCGAGAAGACGACGAACATCGCCGCGTCGCTCGACCGCAGGATCCCCTCCATCCAGTCGAACTGCGCGCGTCCGAGCTTCGTCTTCGCAGGGCTGTTCGGGGTCGTCACCGGATCGCAGTAGCGGCGGCCGTCGAGCGTCAGGCAGTGCACGTCACCGACGCGGAAGTCGAAGTATCCGAGCGGCGCCGGATCGGCGTGGATGCGGTTCCAGAGCGCCCACGTCCACGGCTCGACCGTGGTGCGGTCGGCGTTGTTGACCGGTCCGTAGTCGTGGTCGTCCATCGTGAAACCGGCCGGGACGCTGCGACGGAACCGGGCGAACTCGGGCTGGTGGAGCAGCCGTCCGAAGCGGTCGGCGAAGAAGTCCGGCGCTGCGGCGTAGCAGGCGTCGCGGGCGTTGTTGGGGTAGCCGATGTCGCCCTGGTAGACGAGCGCCGCCGGGGCGGCGGGAGCAGCCTCGAGCAGCCGGTCGTAGCCCGCGTTCTCGGGCGCGCCCGTGAACTGGGCGCAGCTCGCCGCGAGCAGCACGAGCGGCCGGCCGGCGGTGTGGGCCTCGACGCGGTGCGGCTCGGTGCGGGTGACGGCGCCGGTCGTTTCCGAGCGCAGTTCCGCCCGCCAGTAGACGGGCCGGCCGGGCTCGAGCCGCAGCGTCTCGGCGTGGGTGTACGGCGGCTCGGCGAGGTGGGCGGCCGTCCCCACCGCAGGGGTCGTAAACGCCGGATCCTGGCTCCACTCGATCGCCGCCCGGGCCGGCAGCGCGCTCCACACCCGCGCGATCGCGCGGCCGCCGCCGCCGGCCACATCGGGGAGGCCGGTGAGCGTCATCACCGCCATCGGCGGCGTCGCGGCGAAGGCGTCGTCGCTTCCGAGCGCGTAATGGGTGAGGCGCAGCCGGCACGGCCGAAGCGACGTGGGGTGGACGAGCAGCACGCCGCAGCCTCCCGATCCGGCCGGCACCGGTACGGCCAGCTGCGCCTGCGGCTCGGAGTCGCCTGCGCGCCATACGGTCGCCTGCAGTCGCGTCCCCTGCGCGCGCACGCGCAGATGCAACTGGACGTTCGCCGGCGGGCCGACCACCGTCACCGCGGCGAGCACGTGCCGGCGCTCGCGGCCGTACTCGCAGACCACCATCCGGCCGGGCTCGACCGTCACGCCCAGGTACTCGAACGGACCGGTGCGGCGCAGCAGCACCCCCGGGCGCAGGGACGGATCGGTGATCGCAAACGTCGCGAGCTGCTCGCTTCGAGAGCAGTCGCGGTCGGTCAGGAACACCGGCATGGGCTGGTCTGCGGCCACGCCGGCGAGGCCGCGCGGCACCGAGAAGACCGCGGCGCCGCCGGCGATCGAGAGGCGCTCGTAGTGGAGCGCCGCCCACTCCCCGCCCCAGCCCCGGCCCGGCGCGCGCGCGGCGAAGTCGCGGCTGTACGTGTGCCGGGCGGGATCCAGGGCCGGCGCGGCGGTGCCGCCCTTCGCGATCTCCCGCGCGGCCACGGCGGCGGCGACCGCAGCCGCCGCGGCCCCGCCGATCGCCTGCGCCCGGGTCAGCCGGCGGGGCGGCCGGCTCATCGCAGCGGGGTCCTGCGGCAGGTGTACCCGGGTGCGTCGGCGGGCCGCACGCCACCGCGGCCCACGCCCGGCCCGGTGTGGCGGTACACCCGCACCTGTGCGATCTGGCGCACGAAGGCGAGCGTCGGCGCCTTGTCGAAGGCCCGCCAGCCGGCTCCCAGCCCCCGCCCGACGAGCACGTCGTCGACATGCTCCCGGGCCAGGAACGCGCCCTCGGTGACCGGATGCAGCAGGTATTGCCGGGTCTCGTGCACGAGCCGCACGGTGCTGCGCAGGACCCGGGGGCGCAGGAACGGCGCCATCCCCTCGACGATGTCCTCGCGGCCGGTGAGGGCCTGGAAGGCGCCCTTGCTGTTGACGGTCGCGACCAGACGGCTGTTGCACGGCGTGGCGACGCGCGCGGCCGTGATGTACGCCGCCGTCGGGCTGGCTCCCTGCAGGCCGCCGCGCAGCGCATGCGGCCCGGCCGCGACCACGATCGCGGTCGCCAGGACGACGCACGCGCCGGCCGCCCACGGTCCGGGCCGGGCGAGCCGCCCGATCGCGGTCTCGGCCAGCGCCAGCGCGATCACCATCACCGGGATGGAGGCGTACTCGAAGAGTCTGCGGTCGCCGAACGTGGCTGGAATGTAGAAGGACTGGCGGTAGGAGAACAAGAGCCCCACGAGCAGGAGGATCGCCGTCATCGCCGCCGATGCGGCCGCCGCCGTCGCGAGCGGCGCCGACCCGAAGATCACGACCAGGGCGACGGCGACGAGCGCGCACACGGCCGCCGCGAGGAGGCCGGTGTCGGAGGCCGTCTTGCCGGTGGCGCTCGCGAAGAGCTCGCGAGCCGTCGCCGTCGGCGCCTCGTACCAGCGTGCCTGGGTCTTCGGGCGCGGCGGGCGCAGGATGCCGTCGATGTAGGCCGTGGGGTCGTAGCGGCCGTCGAAGAGCACGTAGCCCGCGTTGCCGGACGCGCCCTGGAAGCCGATCGCGCCTCCGGCCGGTGCGAGCAGCACGAGCGCGACGGCCGCGGCGGTCGCAATCGCGGCCCCGCCCGCGAGGGCCACCCGGCGCCGATCCTCGCAGCGCATGAGCAGGAGCGCCGCATACGGCCCGAGCAGCGCGAGCATCGCGACGACGGGGATGGCGTGCGTCAGGGCTGCCGCGGCCAGCACGAGCCCGGCCGCGATCGGGGCCACACGGCCGCCCTCTCCACGCAGTGCCGGGATGAGCATCGCGGCGGCGATCACCGCCGCCGACCGGCCCATGTCCTCGTCCTGGAAGAACGTGAGCTTGGCGATGATGTCGGCGTTCAGATGCACGCCGAGGGGCAGGCTCGCCCCGGCGATGCCGAGCAGCGGCAGAAGCGGCGCCGTCCACCGCAGCCCGAGCTCCCAGCCGAGCGCCCACAGGCCCGCCGCGTACGCCCCCGCCGACAGCCACAGGGCGACGGCCATCCCGGCCAGCGCGTGGGCCGAGAACAGGAACGAGAGCTCGCCGGTGAAGGCGTTTGCGACCAGCTTCGACACGGTGGGCGGGTGCAACACGCCCCACTGCAGCGACGCCGCGGGAATATGACCGGCGGCGGCCAGCTCGAGCCCGTCCGCCCAGTAGCGCCAGCCGCCGTGGGTGGGGTTGAACGGGATCCCGATCCGGGCCAGGGCGATGGCGGCGACGGCGAGCGCTCCGGCGGCGAGCGTCACCGGGTCGGCCGCGGCCTGCTCCCGCAGCGAGCGCACGAGCGCGCCGACGGGCGAGCGCCGGCGGGCGGCCACGGCCAGGGCCGCGACCACCGCGACGAGCGCCGCCGCGGCCGCGGCGGGCACGAAGGCGTGCGCGAGCACGAGCACCGTCGGCGTGAGCGCAACCACCGCGTAGCCCAGCCCGAACACCGCGGCCACGCGCGTCGGCAGCGAGACCGTCCCCGGCCGGTAGACGGCCGCCGTCGCCACCGCCCCGGCGGCGAGCACGGCCGTCGCGGTCACCACCGCGAGCACGACGCTCATTCCGGCCGCCGGCCGCTTCCGAGGTGGGTCGCCACGGGGTGAGCCTATCCAACCGCCGCGCCGCGGCCGCGACCGCCGGCGCGGGCGGTCGGGTACGCTTGCGTCGTGAGCGTTACCGCCGAGGCATCCACGGTGGCACCGGTGCTGGAACGGGCCCTTGCGGGCGAGCGCATCAGCGACGCCGACGCCTGCGCGCTGCTGCGCTCCCGCGACCTCGTGGCCGTCGGCCGGGTCGCGAACGAGCTGCGCAATCGCAGCTCCGAGCCCGGCGTGGTCACGTTCATCGTCGACCGCAACCTGAACTACACCAACGTCTGCTACACCGATTGCGAGTTCTGCGCCTTCTACCGCAGGCCCGGCGACACGCGCGAGGGCTACACGCTGCCGAAGGCGGTGATCTTCAAGAAGATCGAGGAGACGCTCGCCCTGGATGGCACCGCCGTCCTCATGCAGGGCGGCCACAACCCCGATCTCGGCATCGACTGGTACGAGGACCTGTTCCGCTCGATCAAGGCCCGCTACCCGATCCACCTGCACGCGCTCTCGCCGAGCGAGATCCAGCACATCGCCCGCAAGGCGCGCCTGACGCCGTCGGAGACGCTCTCGCGGCTGCGCGACGCCGGCCTGGACTCGCTCCCCGGCGGCGGCGCCGAGATCCTCGTCGACCGCGTGCGCAAGATCATCTCGCCGAAGAAGACGACGTCCGACGAGTGGCTGCAGATCATGCGCGCCGCCCACCGGCTCGGCATGAGCACCACCGCGACCATGATGTGGGGCCACGTCGAGACGCTCGAGGAGCGGGTCGAGCATCTGCGCCGGATCCGCGATCTGCAGGACGAGCTGCACGGCTTCCGCGCCTTCATCTCGTGGACGTATCAGCCCGACAACACCGCACTCGCGCCCCACGTGACCTGGACGCCGACGAGCTTCGACTACCTGCTGATGCAGGCGGTCACACGCATCTACCTCTCAAACGTCGAGCACATCCAGTCGTCGTGGGTGACCCAGGGAATGAAGATCGGCCAGGTGGCACTCGCCTTCGGTGCCGACGACATGGGCTCGATCATGATCGAGGAGAACGTCGTTTCGGCCGCCGGCACCACCTACCGCGCCTCGACCGAGGACTTCGTCCACACGATCACGAATGCGGGCTACGTCGCCCGTCAGCGCGACACGCTTTACCGCACGGTCCGCGACCACGCGGCGTGACCCGGCCGTGAAGGTCACGGTGTCCAGCACCTGCCCAGCGCCGCCCGATGTCGTGTGGGAGTGGATCGTCGACCCGCACAGGCACATCCGCATGCTCCCCGCCGAGATCCAGGACCGGTACGTGCTCGAAAACGGCGACATCGCCTGCCAGCTCGTGGCGATGGGAAGGCGCGAGTTCATGGTGGTGCACACCGTCGAGGTCGAGCCTCCCCGCCGGCTCGTGAACGAGCGGGTCGACGGCCACCGCAACGCCAGGTCCGTCTTCGAGCTGGAGCCCGAAGGTGACCATGCCACCCGTGTGACGCTGAGCTCCGAGGTCGATCTGCCGCGGCTGCTCGCGGCGATGGCGTCCGCGCCGATCCGAAGCGCCCTGGAGCACCAGCTGCGCAATCTGGCGGCACTGGTCGCGGCGGGCGAGTAGCGGCGCTGCGCCGCCGTGCGCCGCGTGCTGGCACACCGGGACGCGCGCCTGCTCCTCGCCGGGCAGACGCTGTCGGTGTTCGGCGACCGGGCGATGTTCCTCGCGCTCGGCGTATGGGTGAAGACGCTGACGGGATCGAGCGCCGCTGCCGGCCTCGTGTTCTTCGCCTACACAGCGCCCGGGCTCGTCTCGCCGCTCTTCGGCGTCGTGGTGGACCGCGCGCGCGCACGCCCGCTGATGATCGGGCTCAACCTGGCCGGCGCGGCCGTCCTCATTCCGCTCATCGGCGTGCACGGCCGCGGTCAGCTGTGGCTGATCTACCTGGTCGCGCTGCTGTACGGGGCGATCGGATGGCTGTTCTACTCGGCCCAATCTGCCTACCTGACCCGCCTGCTCCCGCCCGAGCTGCTCGGCGACGCGAACGCGGCGCTGCAGACGACCGGGGAGGGCATGCGGCTCTTCGCACCGCTCGTCGGGGCGGCCCTCTTCGCGGCGTTCGGAGGGCCGACGGTCGCCGCCCTCGATGCGGCCACGTTCGTCGTCGCCGCGGCGACGCTCTGGCTCGTGCACCATCGCGAGCGGCGGCCGGCGCCTTCCGAGCATCACCTGCGCGCCCAGGTGGCGGCCGGCGCACGCCACATCGCCCGCTCGGAGGGCCTGCGCCGGATCGTGGCGGCGACGGCCGCGTGCCTGCTGGTGGTCGGGTTCTCGGAGACGCTGATCTTCTCGGTGATCCAGCACGGCCTCCACCGGCCGCCGACGTTCTTCGGCGTGCTTTCGACGGCCCAGGGCGGCGGCGCCATCGCGGGTGGGCTCGTGGCCGGCACCGCACTGCGCCGCCACGGCGACGGGCGGGTGATGGGGATCGGCATGCTGCTCTTCGCCGTCGGCGAGGCTGGACTGCTCGTGCCGCACACCGCCGTTGTGCTGGCCGGGTTCGCCGTCGCCGGCACGGGCATCGCGCTGGCGGTGGTCGGCTACTTCACGGCGGTCCAGCTGCGTACGCCCGCCGACCTCCAGGGCCGCGTCAACGCGGCCGCCGACATGCTCGTCGGCGTGCCCCAGACCGTCTCGATTGCGCTCGGGGCGGCGCTCGTCGGGATCGTCGACTACCGCCTCCTGATCGCCGTCATGTCGGTTGTGACCGCGGGCTGCGGCGTGTATCTCCTGACCGCACATTTGCCGCCTCCAACCGATGGCCTCGTCCCGGCCGGTGACGCTCGGTAACCTCCCGCAGGATGCAATCGCTCACCCATCACCTGCAGACGTTCATCGCCTCTCACGGCCTCCAGGCGGTGTTCGTGCTGATGGTGCTCGAGAGCGCCTGCATCCCGGTGCCGAGCGAGGTCACGATGATCTACGCCGGCTATCTCGTCTCGCAGGGCAGCATGAACTTCGTCGCCGCGGTCCTCGTCGGCACCGTTGCGAACCTGATCGGGTCGCTGATCGCCTGGGCCGCCGGGGCGTACGGGGTCGATGCCGTGCTTCTGCGCAGCGAGCACAACCGCCGCCGCGTCGAGCAGTCGCACCGCTGGTTCGAGCGCTACGGGACGCCGGCCGTGTTCTTCGCACGGCTGCTGCCGGTCGTGCGCACGTTCATCTCGCTCCCTGCGGGCGTTGCCCGGATGCCGCTCGGGCGCTTCTCGGTGCTGACGGTGCTGGGGACGCTGCCGTGGTGCATCATGCTGGTGGCCGTGGGCGACGTCGCCGGCGCGAACTGGGACACCTGGCACCGCCGGTTCGGCTACCTCGACTACGTGGTCGTCGCCGCGTTCGTCGCTGCAGCGGCCTGGCTCCTACTGCACCAGAGGCGGCAACCCGGCCACTAAAGTGGCCGAGATGCCGGTACCTCTGATGGACATCCGCGGGCAGTACGCCGACCTCCTGGGCGAGGTCAAGCGAGCGGTCTGCGACGTGATCGACTCCGGCAAGTTCATCCTCGGCCCGAACATGCGCGCGCTCGAGGAGGAGGTCGCCTCGGCGGTCGGCGCCGGCCACGGCGTGGCGGTCGCAAACGGCACCGACGCGCTCGTCCTCAGCCTCGAGGCGCTCGGCATCGGCCGGGGTGACGAGGTGGTCACGACCGCCTACACGTTCTACGCGACGGCCGAGGCGATCGCCCGTGTCGGCGCGACGCCGGTGTTCGCCGACATCGATCCGCGCACCTTCAATCTCGACCCGGCCGCCGCGGAGGCCGCCGTCACGGAGCGCACGCGCGCGATCGTGGCGGTGCACCTCTACGGGCTGCCCGCCGACCTGCAGGCGCTGCGCGATGTCGCCAACCGCCACGGCCTCGCTCTGGTCGAGGATGCCGCGCAGGCCTTCGGCGCGACGGTCGAGGGTCGCGGCGCCGGCAGCTTCGGCGACCTGGCCACGTTCTCGTTCTTCCCTACCAAGAACTTTCCCGCGATGGGCGACGCCGGTATGGTCGTGTCCGGCAGCGCCGACCTGGCCGAGCGGGTGCGCCTGCTGCGCTTCCACGGCTCGCGCGAGAAGCGCCGGTTCGAGCTCGTCGGGACGAACTCGCGCATGGACGAGATCCAGGCAGCGGTGCTGCGCCGGTTCCTGCCCGAGGTCGGCGGCTGGAACGCCGCCCGCCGGGCGGCCGCCGACCGCTACCGCCGGCTCGGCCTCGGCGACCTGGTCGAGCTTCCGGCCGGGGTGCCCGGCACCGAGCACGTGTACCACCTGTACGTCGCGCGCGCCTCTGCCCGCGACCAGCTCGCCCGCAGCCTGACCGCCGCCGGCATCGGCTGCCGCGCCTACTACGACGTCCCGCTCCACCTCCAGCCGGTGTTCGCCCACCTCGGCTACCGCCGCGGCGATCTGCCCGAGACCGAGCGCGCGGCCGACGAGGGCCTGGCGCTGCCGATGTTCCCGACGCTGGACGAGCCCGCCCAGCGCGAGGTCGTGGCGGCGGTGCGCGCGGCGTCGCTCGCGGCCGCCTGAGCAGGCGCGCCGCCCGTGCGCGTCTGGATCGACCTCACCAACTCCCCCCACGCGGTCATCTTCGCCCCGCTCGTGCGGCGCCTGCGCGACCGCGGCTGGGACGTCTCGGTCACTGCCCGCGCGTTTGCCCAGACGCTCGAGCTGCTCGAGCTCTACGGGATCGAGCACACCGTTATCGGCCATCACGGCGGTGGCTCGCGGGCAGGCAAGGCCCGGGCTGCGGCCGGCAGGGTGGCGGCGATGACGGCGTTCGGCCGGCGCGGCCGCTTCGACGTGGCGCTGGCGCACGGCTCGACCGACCTGCCGATGGCGTGCCGTGTCCTGCGCGTCCCGAACACGACCATGTTCGACTACGAGTTCGCGACCCTGCAGCACTCGCTCAACTGCCGGCTGGCCTCGCGCGTGCTTGTGCCGGATGCGATACCGCCACGGCGGCTGCGCCGCTTCGGCGTGCGCCCGCCACGGCTCGTGCGCTACCCGGGCCTGAAGGAGGAGTACTACCTGGCCGGCTTCGAGGCCGACCCGACGGTGCCGCGCGCCCTCGGCCTTCACGGCGGCCGCATCGGCGCCGTCCTGCGGCCGCCCGCGGACGTCGCGCTCTATCATCGGTTCGCAAACCCGCTGTTCGACGCCGTGCTCGAGCGGATCGGCCATCGCGACGACGTGATCGCCGTGGTGCTCCCGCGCACGCCCGAGCAGGGCGACCGCATCCGCGCGCTGCGGCTGCCCTCGGTGGTCGTCCCCGAGCGCGCCGTCGACGGCCACAGCCTGCTCGCGGGCGCCGACCTGGTCGTGAGCGCGGGCGGCACGATGAACCGCGAGGCGGTCGTGCTGGGGACGCCGGTGTACACCACCTTCGCCGGCCGCCTGGGCGGCGTCGACGAGCGGCTGGTGGCCGAGGGGCGGCTGCGCCCGCTCGAGCGCGCCGAGGACCTCGTGCTCGAGCGCAAGTCCGGGGTCGCGGCGCAGCCGCTGCGCCGCGACCCCGATCACCTGCTCGCACTGGCCCTCACCGGCCTGGCCCGCGGCTGACGCCACGCAGCGGGGGCCTGGCCCCACGCGGGGCCAGGCCCCACCGCGCCCTTATACCCGCTGATAAGCTCAGGCTGATATGGACCTGCGTCAGCTGCAGACGTTCGTCGAGGTGGTCGAGCGGGGCTCGTTCTCGGCTGCGGCCGACGCTCTCGGCGTGACGCAGCCCGCCGTCAGCCAGCAGATCCAGACGCTCGAGCGGATGCTGGGGGCGCCGCTGATCGACCGCTCCGGGCGGCGGGCCGCGCCCACCGACCGCGGGGAGGTGCTGCACCGCTACGCGCTGCGCATGCTCACCCTGCGCGACGAGCTCGCGCGCGAGCTGGCCCAGGACTCCGACCAGCCGACCGGCCACTTGGTCGTCGGCGCGTCGACCGGGCCGGGCGAGCACGTGCTGCCGCAGCTCCTGGGCGGGTTCCGGGCGGCGCATCCGCAGGTCGAGGTGACCCTGCGCGTGGACGCGACCGACGCGGTGATCGACCGCGTGCTCGACCGCGCGCTCGAGCTCGGCGTCGTCGGCGCGCGCCGCAGCCACCGCGCGCTCGAGTTCGAGCCGTTCCTGCGCGACCGGGTGGTGCTGGCGGTGCCGGCCGGGCATCCCTTCGCCGGCCGGGTGGTGTCGCTCGCCGAGCTCGTCGCCGAGCCGCAGGTCGTGATGCAGTCGGGGGCCGGCGTGCGCACGGTGATCGAGGACGAGCTGCGCCAGGCCGGGGTGCGGGTGCGCGACCTCAAGGTGGCGATGGAGGCGGGCCTGCAGGAATCGGCCAAGTCGGCGGTCGAGGCCGGGCACGGCGTGTGCTTTCTCTCGTCGCTCGCCGTCGCGAAGGAGCTGCGGCTGGGCACGCTTGCGACCGCCGAGGTGGCCGGCCTCGACCCGGTGCGCGACTTCTATTCGGTGCGCCTGGCGACGCGCAGCCGCAGGCGGCTCACCGACGCATTCCTGGCCTGGTCCAGGGTGCGTCTGGCCACCGACTTCGGAGCGACGCAAGTGCAGGAGGACGCATGACATACGCCAACGATGTGCTCGTGACCACCGACTGGGTGGCCCGGCACAAGGACGGAAACGTCGTCGTCGCCGAGGTGGACGAGCACACCGAGCTCTACGCCGAGGCCCACATCCCCGGAGCGGTCGCGCTGCACTGGCAGGCCGAGATGCAGCAGCAGGTCGTGCGCGACGTGATCGGGAAGGGCGCGTTCGAGCAGCTGCTGGCGGCGAAGGGGATCGCCAACGACTCGACGGTGGTGCTCTACGGTGACAAGAACAACTGGTTCGCGGCCTACGCGTACTGGTACCTGAAGCTGTACGGGCACGGCGACGCCCGGATCATGGACGGTGGCCGCCAGAAGTGGATCGACGAGGGCCGCCCGGTGTCTCAGGCAGAGCCGCACCCGCCGCGGACGGCCTACATCGCCCAGCCGCTCGACGATTCCTTGCGGATGCGCCGCGACGCCGTGATCGAGGTCGTCCACGGGGGCGGGCACACCCTGGTCGACGTGCGCAGCCCGCAGGAGTACTCGGGCGAGCTGATCGCGATGCCGGGGTACGAGCAGGAGGGTGCCCAGCGCGGCGGGCACATCCCGGGGGCGAAGTCCATCCCGTGGGCGCAGGCGGTACGTGAGGACGGCACCTTCAAGCCGGCCGCCGACCTGCGGGCGCTCTATGAGGCGCGGGGCGTCACGCCCGACGGCCCGGTGACGGCCTACTGCCGCATCGGCGAGCGCTCGAGCCACACGTGGTTCGTGCTGCGCGAGCTGCTCGGCTATCCCGACGTGCGCAACTACGACGGCTCGTGGACGGAGTGGGGCAACCTGGTCGACGTCCCGATCGCAAAGGGCGCCGACCCGAGCTGACCGCGGCTACCCCAGGATGGGGTCGCGGGGGCCGCGGCTGGTGATGTGGGCGCGGCCCGGGTGCTGCACGTCGAAGTACCACGAGAGCAGGCGCTGGATGTCGACCGGATCGACGTCGGCGCCGGCCTGCTGGCGCTCACAGGCGCTCGTGCTCGGCTCGTCCATCGGCTCACCCCTCGTCTCGGCGGTCACTCGTTCGCGAGGTGTATCGGCACGACCGCTACGGGCCGGTGCCCCCCGGATGCGGTATCCCCTCCCCGCAGCGGTGAGGTCAGCGGGCGCCGCCGCGCCAGTCGTCGAGGTCGGTCCAGAAGCTCGACCGCAGGGCGTCTGCGAGGCGCGGGTCGGTGTGCGCCGGGTTGAACACGTTGTACGCGGTGT
Source organism: Gaiellales bacterium (assembly GCA_036494095.1). Taxonomy (GTDB): domain Bacteria; phylum Actinomycetota; class Thermoleophilia; order Gaiellales; family JAICJC01; genus JAICJC01. The sequence goes on from DASXOR010000230.1 coordinate 19,870, forward strand.
CGGCGCACACCTCGATCTCGCTCAGCCGCACCGCGCCGAGCGCGAGCACGATGTCGTGCGGGAGCTGGAGCTCGTCGGCGGTGTAGTGCTTGAAATGCAGGTCGGGCGCGCGATCAAGCAGCTCCGGCCAGTCCGGGCAGGTGCGCATCCCCATCCGCTGAAGTCTATGCCTGCTCGCGCTTCGGCCGCGCGCTCAACGCTTCCCATGCGAGCGCGAGGCCGGTGCCGACGATCAGACCGACCATCGCGGCGATGACCAGCGAATTGCGCCGGGTGGTCGCGCTCACGCGGTGCCCGACCGCCCGTGAGATGAACTGGGCCGACTCGATGTCCTTCGCCGCTGCCAGGGCGACCTGGTCGTTCGTCAGGTTCTCGGTGAGCGTCCCGATCTGATCGGCGGCCGTCGAGAGGTCGGTCACGAAGGGCGCCTGAGCGGCCACCTTGCTGAGCGGGTCGGCGCTCGAGCGGGCGATGGTGGCCAGATTCGCGCGGGCCTGCTTCTGCACATCGAGCACCGTCTTGAGCTGGCTCCTCTCGAGGGCGACGCGGCCCCCGATCAGGTTCGTCTTCAGCGTCGTATAGCGGTTGGCGTAGTCGATCAGCGCCTGCGCGAGCGTGTTTGCGACCGTCTGCACCTTGAGCCGCGTCCACGGCCCTTCGGCCGTGATCGTGATCGTCGGCGGGCCGGTGCCCGTGACCGCTTTGCCGGCCGACGCGGCGGCTCCGCCCGACGCCAGGACGCTGATGTGGCTGCGCAGGCGGCGGTTGTCGATCCCCGCCGCCTTCGCCGCGGCCGCGAGCTGCTGCGGCGCTGTCGCGTACTGGATCGAGATCGACGGGTTCGAGAGCGGCGTCGAGTTGAGCACGGCCGACCCGCTGGGCGTGAACGGCTGGCCGAGGTAGACGCTGGCCGTCGCCGCCGACTGCTTGGTCGCGCCGCTCACGCCGTGCAAGAACACCAGCAGCACCGCCGCCACCACGGCGAAGACGATCACATACCAGCGGCGCGCGGCACGGCGGACGTATTCGGTCACCCGCACCTCGCCGGCGGGCTCAACGGGCGGGGTGACTGACACGGAGGGGTAGTCTAGTCAGCGGCATTGGAGCAAGCTTTGGGCAACCGTCCCCTGCGCGTGGCGCTGGTCGACCCGTCGGGGTACTCACGCCCGTACGATCACGAGCTTGCGCGTGCCCTGCACGGCCGCGGCCACCGGGTGACCCTGTGGACGTCGGCGTTCGTGCACGGCGATGCCCCCGCCGCGGCCGGCTACGAGGTGCGGGAGCACTTCTACCGGCGCAGCAACAGCCTGCCGGTGGGCAGCCGGCTGCGGCCGCCGGCGAAGGCGGCCGAGCACATGGCCGACCTGAGGCGGCTGGGCGCGCTCCTGCGGCGCGATCCGCCCGACATGGTGCACGTCCAGTGGTGCGTGCTGCGGCCGGTCGAGCGCCAGTTCTACCGTCGCCTGCACGCCGCCGGGATCCCGTCCATCTTCACGGCACACGATCCCGTTCCCAACGTGGGCGGAGCGGCCCGGCGGCGCTCGGCGGCGGCGACGGCGCGCTCGTTCGAGCGGGTCGTGTGCCACAGCGAGTGGGGCCGGGCGGCCCTCGTCGACCGCTGCGGCGTCGATCCCGGCCGGGTGCGGGTGATCCCGCACGGCGTGTTCTCGTATCTGCGCGACCTCCCCGCCGTCGATCCCCCCGCCGTCGCCGCGGGCCCGCTCGCCGTGGCGCCGGGGCTGATCCGGCCGTACAAGGGCCTGGACGTGCTCCTGCGGGCCTGGCCGCGGGTGCGCGAGCAGGTGCCGGAGGCCACGCTGCTCGTCGCCGGCCGGCCGATGATGGACATTGCGGCGCTCGCGACGGACCAGCCCGGGGTGATGTTCTTGCCGCGGTATCTGTCCGACGCCGAGCTGGCGGCGACGCTGCGCCGCGCCGACGTGGTCGTCCTGCCCTACCGGCGCATCGACAACTCGGGAGTGCTGGCCGCGGCGCTCGCGTTCGGAGCGCCGCTCGTGCTGAGCGACGTCGGCGGCTTCGGCGAGCTGCACCGCAGCGACGATGTGGGCGAGCTCGTGCCCCCCGGCGACACGGTCGAGCTCGCCGCCGTGCTCGGCCGGCTCCTGGGCGACCGCGCCGCCCGTGCGCGCCTGGCCGAACGCAGCGCCGCGGCCGCCGCCGGCCCGCTCAGCTGGGCCGCACTGGCGGAGCGCACCGAATCCGTCTACCGCGAGCTCACGCGTGCATGAACGGGGCCAGGCCCCGGACGGTCACAGGCGTGAGCCGGCCGCCTTGTCCCAGGTGGCGGGGACGCCGCGGCGCAGGTATCCGACCAGAGCGATGACGGTCGCGAGCGTCACCAGCAGGTAGTAGTGCAGGACGCGCAGCACGCGCACACGGCCGCGCAGGAGCATCGAGAGCGCCACCAGCGCGAGCCCGGCCAGCTGCGCCAGGAGCACCACGGCGTAGACGGCGCCGTGGGTCGCCAGTGCGGCGCTGGTCGCGAGCAGCACCAGGTGCAGCGGGCCGCTCCAGTAGCGCAGCAGGCGATGGGAGACGATCTCGACCCAGTACACCGGGCCGAGCCGGCGCAGGCCGAACATGCGCCCGCGAAACAGGATCAGCCAGCAGTGCTCGAACATGCGCACCTTGCGGCGGAATTCGTCCTCGATGTCGGTGGTCATGCTCTCGGTCGCCCGCGCCGACGGCTCGTACACCGCCCGGTAGCCGTTCTGCACCATCAGGTAGGGGAAGCTCAGGTCGTGCCCGAAGCGGGGATCGACCTGCCGGTAGGCCTCGCGCCTGACCGCGTAGATGGCGCCGTTCGATCCGGTCATCGAGTGCACGAGCGACTCGCGCCGGCGCAGCCACATCTCGTAGCGCCAGTAGAGGCCCTCCTGGTTGGTGCCGCCGGCCGGGTTCTCGAGGCGCACGTTCCCGCACGCCATCCCGACCTGCGCATCGGCGAAGGGCCGTACCAGCCGCCGCAGCGCGTCCGCGTCCCAGCGCACGTTGGCGTCCCCGAACGCGACGATCGCGCCGGTGGTCTCGGCCACGGCCCGGTCCTGCGCGGCCACCTTGCCGCCGCGCGCGCAGCGGATCAGGCGCACGCCCCGGTCGGCGAAGCGCTCGACGAGGGCGTGCGTGGCGTCGCTCGAGTCGTCGGAGGTGACCACGATCTCGAGCCGGTCGGCGGGATAGTCGAGGGCCAGCGCGTTCTCGAGCTTCGCCTCGATCACGTCCTCCTCGTTGTAGGCCGGGATGATCAGGCTCACGGTGGGCAGGATGTCGGCTGCGGCGACGAGCCGTGGCCGCATGCGCGCGAGGAGCGCGATCGCGAGCGGGTAGAGCAGGTGCGTCCAGGCGAGCGCCGCCAGGCTGGCCCAGAACGCGATCTCGAGGGCGAGGATCACCGCGCGGCCCCGGCGGCCGGGGCCGCGCGTGCCGCGACGCGCGAGCGGGCGGGCGCGAACATCGCCGCCCCCGCGACCGCCAAGAGCGCGAGCGCGTAGAAGTAGTCGAACGTCATGGTCAGGTAGAACAGGTTGCCGGCGCCCGTCGCGACGAGCGCCGCCAGCAGGCCCTGGCCGAGCCGCGCGATGTCGGGATCGGGGGAGTGGCGGATCGCGGCCGCGCTTGCGAGCAGGTAGGCGAAGTACACCAGGTACAGGGCCATGCCGACCAGGCCCGTCTCGACCAGGATCGCGATCCAGGCGCTGTGAGGGCCGAAGTCGGTGCGGCCGGTGACGAACTGGTAGAAGACCGCGAAGGTGTTGAAGCCCATCCCGAACAGGGGGTGCGGGTCGAGCGCCGGCGGCACGAGCTGGTAGAACTGGAGGTGGGTCTGCGTGCTCCCGCCCTGCAGCTGGGTGCGGGCCGCCACGACCGCGCGGACGAAGTGCGACGACGCGTACAGGGCCGCGAGCGCCGCGGCGATGCCGCCGACGGCGATCGCCATCGTGCGCGCCGGCGGCAGGTACCTGCGCAGGCCGGGCGTGAGCACCGCCAGGCCGGCCACGTCGCCAAGCGCCGCCGACCGCGACAGCGTCAGCACCTGGACGAGGAACAAGAAGAGCAGCAGGAAGCCGATGCGGCGGCGGCCGTGACGGTCGCCCAGGTAGTAGGGCAGCAGCACCATCAGCGGGACGCACAGCATCACGCCCAGGTGGTTGGGATCGCCGGTCAGCGCGTTGATCCGGTAGACGTTCTGCGACCCCGACACCGTCCCGAATACGTTGATCCCGCCGATGCCGCCCTGCCCGGCCGTGAGCGGGCGTACGACCAGGCGGTCGAGGTTGATGCCGGCGGCGATCGCAAGCCCGAGCTGGATGATGCCGTAGACGGAGTTCACGACGATCCCGGCCGTGAAGGCGTAGATCGCCCGCAGGAAGAGCGGGCGGCCGCGGCGGACGAGATGGGCGACCCCCAGGATCAGGTACGTGAAGTGGATCGCCCATGTGCCCATGCCCTTCAGCCAGTACGTCAGCGCCGCCCGGTCGGTGAGGTCGAAATAGCCGGCCAGGTACACCGCGCCGAACGCCAGCATGAAGCCGGCCAGCGTGATCGCGGCCGGGTGCAGCAGCAGGTCACGGTGGCGGATGCGATCGATCACGAACCCCACGACGAACGCGGTCGCGAGCAGGTTCGTCCACGTGAGGGTGAGACTCGACGTCTCCCACCGGATCTTCTCGAAGGTCAGCACCGAGAGGGTGAGCAGCAGCAGCCAGTCGAGCCATGAGAGCTTCATCCGGCCACCTCCCGCAGGACGTCCGCGAGCTCCGCCGCCCGCGCGCGCCGGGACATGCGCTCGGCGAGGTCTGCGGGCAGCTCGATGTCGGGCAGGCCGCCGTTTCGGCGCCTGTCGACGAGCGCCTCGAGCGCACGGGACTGGGCGCCGGCGTCGTCGGAGTCGACCACATCGCCCGCACCCGCCGAGCGCAGGAGCGCCGCCGCCACCCCGGCCGGCGGCACCGCCGCGAGCACCGGGCGGCGGGCGGCCAGGTACTCGTACACCTTGCCCGAGATGACGGTGTCGCCGCGCCCGTCCGCATGCGGGATCAAGAGCAGCAGCGCGTCGGCCGAGCGCTGCGCGGCGACGGCCTCCCGGAACGGCAGGAACCCCGTCTCCTCCCAGGCGTCGTCGATCTCCAGGGCACGCGCCCAGGCGCGATCGGACGCGCGCAGGTCGCCGACGAAGCGCACGCGCACCTGGCCGCGCAGATCCGGCCGGCGGCTGAGCAGGTCGCGTACCGCGGTCAGGAAGGGCCGCGGGCTGCGCTGGCCGAAGAACGCCCCCGTGTGCACGATCGTGAACGGCCCCTCCGCCGCGTAGGCGAGTCCGGCGAAGTCGCTCAGGTCGACGCCGTGGCCGATCACGTGCGTCTTTGCTCCTGCGCTCGGGTCGAGGCCGCGGAGCTCGGCCGCGATCGCGTCGGTGACGGCCACGAGCGCGCTCGCCCGGCGGGCGACGGTGCGCGCCATCGTCCGCTCGACGGCGCGCTTGGCGCGCACTCCGCGGCTCTCGTAGCGGCGGTGTGGGTGGGCGAGCCACGAGTCGCGCAGGTCGGCCACCCAGGGCCGCGAGGTGGCGGCGGCGACCGCGGCGCCGATCAGGTGCACCGACGGTGGCGGCGACGTGGTCATGATCGCGTCGATGTGGCGGCGGCGCACGATGCGCGCTGCGGCCGGGACGGCGGTCGCCGCCCACGGCGCCGCCTTGTCGGGGATGAGCGCGCGCTCGTAGGCGTAGCGGGCGTGCACCGCCGCGCGTCCGAGACCGCGTGATCCCCGCAGAGCGTCGCCGCGGAACGACGAGCGCGGCCCCAGGAAGCGGGTGCGGTGCACGGTCGTCGCGGCGGGAACCTCGGCCAGCAGCGGCTCGTCGACCGCAAACCACTTCGGATCGCTCGGTGCGAGGACGTCGACGTCGACGCCGAACTCGGGCAGGTGGCGGCAGAACTTGAGGGTGCGCTGGACGCCGCCTCCGCCCGCCGGAGGGAAGTAGAACGCGATCAGGAGGAGGCGCACGGAGCTCCAGTGTAGTGAGGGCGAGCACCGGCCCGGCGCGCTCGCGGCGCCGATACGATCGCACGATGTGCGCCGGATTGGACGCTGGTGGCTGACGCCCGGCACGACCGCGTCCCGGTCGGCTTCCGGGTGGTCACGCCGGCGACGCCGTTCGAGCGCCGGGTCGAGCGGGTCGTGCGCCGGATCCCGCCGGGGCAGGTGGCGAGCTACGGCCGGGTGGCCGAGTGGGTCGGGCAGCCGGACGGAGCCCGCGCCGTCGGCGGGGTGATGGCGCGCAGCTCCGACGGGGTGCCCTGGCACCGCGTCGTCACCGCCGCCGGGCGGCTCGTGCCCGGGCACGAGGCCGACCACGCCGCGCGGCTGCGGGCCGAGGGCG
>DASXOR010000231.1:0-4738 GCA_036494095.1 Gaiellales bacterium
TCACCGACTGGCCGCCGTGCCCACCCGCCCGGAACACGTCGATGCGCAGGTCGTTCGGGTCGACGTGGAACTCGACGTCCGCGGCCTCGGGCAGCACCGCCACGGTGGCCGTCGACGTGTGGATGCGGCCCTGCGACTCGGTCGCCGGGACGCGCTGCACGCGGTGCACGCCGCTCTCGTGCTTGAACACCGAGTAGGCGCCGTCGCCCTTGATCTCGAACACGAGCTCCTTGAAGCCGCCCGCGTCGCCCCCGGACGCCGCCAGCGTGTCGGTCTTGAAGCCGCGCTGCTGGGCGTAGCGGGTGAGCATCTCGTACAGGTTGCCGGCGAAGATGGCCGCCTCGTCGCCGCCCGTGCCGGCCCGCAGCTCGACGATCACGTCCTTGTCGTCGGCCGGGTCGCGCTCGAGCATCGCCAGGCGGATCTCCTCCTCGAGCGCGGGCAGCGCCTCCCGGGCCTCGAGCACCTGCTCCTGGGCGAACGCGCGCATGTCCTCGTCGGGGTCGTTGGCGAGCTCGGCCGCGTCGGCCACCTGGGTCGTGCGCTCACGCCACTGGCGGGCGAGCTCGGCGGCCGCCGAGAGCCGCTTGTGCTCACGCGCGACGCCGGCGTAGCGGCGCTGGTCGGCGAGCACGGCCGGATCGCCCAGCTGGGCCTCCAGCTCGGCGAAGCGGCGCTCGATCTCTGCGACCAGCGGTTCCATGACCGTGGAAGGATAGTGACGTCAGCCGATGCGGCCGAGCTGGCGCAGCACGCTGACGGAGTCCGAGTAGACGTCCTTGCGGGAGAAGCGGCCGTCGCGGGTCGGCAGGATGTCCATCCCGTCCCACGTGGCGCTCTTGCCGCTCTCGGCATGGGTGCCCGTCGCCGTCCACTCCTGCACGACCAGGGCATCGCGCACGTACAGGCTGCGCCCGGTGAAGCGCATGCCCGGCCAGTTGCGGAAGATGCCGGCGATGTGCTCGGCCACGGCCGCGGCGCCCTCGACGGATTCGCCGGCCGTGTGGTTGTGGAACACGATGTCGTCGGTGTGCATCGAGGTGATCGCGCCGACGTCCTGGCGGTTCCACGCATCGTTGTAGCGCTCGATCAGCTGCTCGAGGTGTTCAGCTGCGTCGGCGCTTGCCACAGGGCAAGCCTACGCCATCACCTCGACCGGCGCACCGGCGCCGGACGTGCGCTCGGCTTCGAGCACGTCCTGCAGGGCCTGGATCGAGACCTCGACCTGGTCGAGGGTCGGCTCGCGCGTCGTCAGCCCCTGGAGCCACAGCCCGGGCTTGAGCAGCGTGCGCACGATCGGGTTCGTCGGGTGCTTGCCGCCGAAGCGGATGACCTCGTAGGCGAGACCGGCGATCACCGGCAGGAGCAGGATCCGCGACGCGATCAGCGTCGGCCAGTCGGGCCTGCCGACGAATGCGAAGACGAAGATCGCAATCACCATCACCCACAGCAGGAATGCCGTCCCGCAGCGGAGGTGGATCTTGGAGTACGTCTGCACCCGCTCGGGCACGAGCTCGGCGCCGTCCTCGTAGGCGTTGATCGTCTTGTGCTCCGCTGCGTGGTACTGGAAGACCCGGCGCAGGTCGGGAATGAACGAGATCGCGGCCAGGTAGGCGACGAGGAGAGTCACGCGGATCGCTCCCTCGACCAGCACGAACACGATGGTCGAGTGGATCGGCAGCAGGTCGGTGATGACGGCCGGCGAGACTTTGAAGATCAGCACGGCGAACCCGATCGCGACGACGAACGCGAACGCGATCTGGCCGCGCGTCAGCTCGGCGGCGGCCTCGAGATCGGGCTCCTCGCCCTCCTCCACCGCGGCGAACGACGCCGACACCGCCAGTGCCCGGAAGCCGATCACGAGCGACTCGCCGAGCGCCACCATCCCGCGCAGGATCGGCAGCCGCAGGACGCGGTGGCGCGATGCGGCGCTCGAGACGGGCCGGCACACCCGTGCCAGGCCGCCGTCGGGCCTGCGCACGGTCACGGCCCACGATCCGGGGCTGCGCATCATCACGCCCTCGAGCACGGCCTGTCCGCCGACGTTCTGGCTCACCGCTGACACGGGTTCCTCACCCGGTCCTTGTCGGCACCGGGCGAGGGAATCGTGAGACCGGCTGGGCTACGCGGTGGTTGACGAGCGGGCCTGGCGGCGACGGAATCGCTCCACCCGGCCGCCGGTGTCGACCAGCTTCTGCTTGCCGGTATAGAAGGGATGGCACGCCGAGCAGATCTCGACATGCAGCTCGGGCTTGGTGGCCCGCGTGATGAACTCGTTGCCGCACGAACATGTCACGTGCGAGACAACGTAGTCAGGGTGAATGTCGGCCTTCATGGGATTCAGGATAGCACGGGCCCTGCGGCCTCCACGGCCGCGTCCACGGCCTCGGAATCGACGTCCAGATGGGTCACGAAGCGCACCGTGCGATCGTCCAGCGAGGCACATAGGACGCCGACTCCGGCCAGCTCTTCGACGAGGTCCGGAGCGCGCGTGCCGTCGGTCACGGTCGACAGCACGATGTTCGTCTCGATCGCGTCCGGCTGGAACCGCAGCCGCCGGTATGCGGCCATGCCGTCGGCCAGCCGGCGGGCATTTGCGTGGTCGTCGGCGAGGCGGTCGACGTGGTGGCGCAGGGCGTGCAGAGCCCCGGCGGCGATGATGCCGGCCTGGCGCATGCCGCCCCCGAAGAGCTTGCGGTTTCGGCGCGCCGTCTCGAGCAGCTCGGCCGAGCCGGCGACCGCCGAGCCGACCGGGGCGCCGAGCCCTTTCGAGAAGCACACCGACGCCGAGTCGACCGGCGCGGCCACCTCGGCCGGGCTGCGGCCGCTCGCGACGGCGGCGTTCCAGATCCGGGCGCCGTCGAGGTGCACGCGCATGCCGTGGGCATGGGCGAAGCCGGCCAGCTCGGCCAGGCGCCCGGCGGGCAGCACGCGCCCGCCCATCTCGCCGATCGTGTTCTCGAGACACAGCAGGCTCTGGCGGGCGTGGTGCGGGTCGGCCGGGTCGCGCAGGCGCACGGCGATCGTCGCGACGTCGAGCACGCCGCCCTCGCCCTGCAGAAGCCGGGTCTGGACGCCGGAGAGGGCGGCCGCGCCGCCCTGCTCGTGGACGACGATATGCGCAGACTCGTGGACGAAGATCTCGTCGCCCGGCCGCGTCTGGGACCGGATCGCGATCTGATTTCCCATCGTTCCCGACGGCACGTACACCGCCGCCTCCTTGCCGAGCATGCGCGCGACCTCGGCCTCGAGCTCGATCACGGTCGGGTCGTCCCCCCACACGTCGTCGCCGACCGCGGCCTCGGCCATCACGCGCCGCATCTCCGGCGTGGGCCGGGTCACGGTGTCGGAGCGGAGGTCGACGACGCGCATGCGCGGGCAAGCGTATCGTTCCGCTGTGGCCCTGGAGATGCGTTCCCGCTGCGAGCGCTGCGATGCGCCGCTCGATCCGGCCGGCCCAGCCCGGATCTGCAGCTACGAGTGCACGTTCTGCCCGGCCTGCACCGAGGCGATGGCGGGCGTGTGCCCCAACTGCGGCGGCGAGCTCGTGGCCCGCCCCCGCCGAACCGCCGCCATTTAGCTACGAGGCGGCGGAGCGCGACGCACGACTGGCCCGGTCGACGGAGATGCGGTCAGACTGCTGACGCCTGCGCCTCGGCGACCACCCCCGCAACCCACGTCTGCAGTGGCACTAGCGGCCGCCAGCCCTCGACGCACCACGCGGGGAATGCCTCGGTGAGCGCCTCGCCCGGCATCGGGTCGGTGGTGGCCGCGACCAGGCCGCCGTGGCGGAGCAGATCGGCCCGGGGGTGGTCGGCCGGGTAGGGCGCGGGCACGCGCTTCCATCGGGCCGGGCCGAAGCGCGCCCCCGCTGTGAGCGCGGCGCGCACCGCGCGGTCGAGCTCCGCGCCCTGATCGGCCGCGTCGACCGCCCGCCGGTAGACGGCCAGGCCCGCGTCGGTGAGGTGGTGGGCGCCGACCCCGAGCGTGACCGCGTCCGGGTCGAGGCGCATGAAGTAGCCCGCGCTCTGGCGGCTCGGGCCGTCGCCCTCCCAGAACCACAGGTCGAGGTGGGTGCGGTAGGGCGACTTGTCGGCTGAGAAGCGGGTGTCGCGGGCGATGCGCAGGATGGAGCCGTTCACGCGCGGGTCGGCGTGGACGGCCGGGGCGACCGCGGCGAGATGCTCGCCCACCGCCTCGACGAGGCCGCGGGCGGGCTCGAGGATGAGGCCCTTGTACTCGGCCTGATGGGCATGGAACCACTCGCGGTCGTTGTGCGCGGCGAGGTCGCGCAGGTAGGCAAAGGCCTCGGGCTGAAAGCCGGTGAATGTGGTCATGCGGCGACGATAGGGCCGGTGCCTGTCACGTGCCTGTCACGGGGCGTCGAGGAACCGCGCCGAACCGGTAGCATGCCCGCCCGTGGCGCGGCGCCCCTCAGACTATCCACCGCCCGTGAAGGTGCGCGAGTTCGTGGCCGGGCCGCAGGCCGCCGAGGACGAGCGCATCGACGTGGGCGTCCTCTTCGTCGGCGGCGGGCCTGCCGGCCTGGCCGGCGCCATCCGCATGGGCCAGCTGCTCGCGGCCGACCCGGCCACCGCCGAGCGGCTGGGAGAGGTGCCCGTGGCGGTGCTCGACAAGGGCAAGGTGGTCGGCGCGCACCTGCTCTCCGGCGCCGTGGTGAACCCTTCGGCGCTGCGCGACCTGCTGCCGGACACGCCGATCGAGCAGCTGCCGAGCT
>DASXOR010000232.1:0-14505 GCA_036494095.1 Gaiellales bacterium
AGGTCGACGATCATCACGTGCTCGGCCCGGTCCTTCGCGCTCGCCGCTATCGGCGCGCCCGGGCCCGCCGGCCGGGTGCCCTTGATCGGCATGGTGCGGGCGATGTCCCCGCGCGTCTGCAGGAAGAGCTCGGGGGTGGCCGAGACGATCGACCAGCCGTCGCCGTGCAGGGCGTACGCCCACTCGGCCCCGAGCGGCCGCAGCGCTTCCTCGAGCGCCCGCGGCGACCCCGTGAAGGGCGCCCGCAGGTGCTGCACCAGGTTCACCTGGTAGACGTCGCCCCGGCCGATGGCCGCGCGCACGCGCTGCACCCCGGCCGCGTGCTCGGCCGCGCTCCAGGTGGGCACGAAGGCGCCGGCGGCGAACGTCCCGGGCGCGGGCGCGGCCCCCTCGGCGGGGCGCACACGGCAGGCCGCGAGCGGGAGCGGGCACGGCTCGGGCGGCTGCGGCTCGTGCACGCCCGCGATGCAGGCCGCGAGGCCGTAGCCGAGGTAGAGGTCGGCCACCATCCCCGCAGGCGGATCGGCGGTGCCGAAGCGGTGGCCGGTCAGGAAGTGCTCGATCCGTTCGAGCGGATCGCCGGCCGCCGAGGGGACCACCAGCCAGTGGTGGCTTGCGCGCGGTGTGAGTGTGCCGGCGGCGATGACGTATCGTAGGCCGCGTGGCTGCGCTCGAGGTGTCGAATCCGCCCACCGTCGACGACCTTGAACGGATCGCCGAGCGTGTCCCCGACCTGCGCGGGTATCCGCTGCGGGCCGAGCCGCTGCCAGGCGGCCTGACCAACCTCAACTACCGCATCCACGGCGCCCCCTCCAACTACGTCCTGCGCGTCACCGGCGAGGCCGAGATGCTGGGCGCCGACCGCGAGGCCGAGTATGCGGCGACCGTGATGGCGGGCGGCCTCGGCATCGGCCCGCAGGTGCTCGCCTACCTGCGGCCCGAGAAGATCCTGATCACCAGGTTCATCGAGGGCCACCTGGTGCCGCCCGAGCAGATGCGCACGACCGCGATGCTCGGCCAGGTCGCAACGACGCTGCGGCGCCTGCACGAGGGCCCCGCCGTACACGCTGCGTTCTCGGCGTTCGGCATCGTCGAGATGTACCGCGACAACGCCCGCTGGCTGGGCGTCGAGCTGCCGGAGGCATTCGACTGGTCCTGGCAGCGGGCCGAGGAGATGCGCGCCGCCCTCGCGGCCGACCCGCCTCCGCAGTGCCTGTGCCACAACGACCTCCTGAACGCGAACTTCCTGCTCGAGGCGGGCCGGCTGCTGATCGTCGACTGGGAGTACGCGGGCATGGGCGACCCGTTCTTCGACCTCGCGAACTTCTCGACCAACCACGACCTCACCGAGGACGACGACCGCACCTTGCTGCGCGCGTATCTCGGCCGGGTGCGCGAGCGCGACTTCGCCCGCGTGCGCCTGCTGCGGATCATGTCCGACTTCCGCGAGGCCATGTGGGGCGTCGTCCAGCAGGGTCTTCGCACCACCGACGCCGACTACGTCGAATACGCCGACCGGTTCTTCGCCCGGCTCCGCGAGCGCGCCTCCGACGAGCGCTACGGTAGCTGGATCGAGCTCCTTGCCGGTTGACCGGTCTAGACCGGTTGTGGGAGGCTTCGAGCCGTGAGGGACGAGGCGCAGGCGGTCGTGATCGGCGGCGGGGTCGGGGGCTGCAGCATTCTCTACCACCTCGCCAAGCTGGGCTGGCGTGACGTCGTCCTGGTCGAGCAGTACGGGCTCACCCACGGCTCCACGTGGCACTCGGCCGGCCTCGTCGGGCAGCTGCGCTCGACCGTCAGCCTGACCAAGATGATGCAGTACTCGGTCGGCCTCTACGCCGACCTGGCCCGGGAGACCGGCAAGGACCCCGGCTGGCACCAGCTCGGCGGGCTGCGGCTGGCGTCGTCGCGCGAGCGCTACGAGGAGATCCAGCGCCAGGCCGGCTGGGCCAAGAGCTTCGGCCTCGAGATGGAGCTCGTCTCGCCGGCGGAGGCCAAGCAGATGTTCCCGCCGATGTCGGCCGACGGGGTGGTCGCGGCGGCGTTCATCCCGCTCGACGGCTACCTCGACCCGAGCCAGCTCACCTTCGCCCTCGCCGACGGCGCCCGCCTGCTCGGCGCAGACATCGAGCAGCGCACGCGCGTGACCGGCATCAACCTGCGCGGCGGCCGGGTGCACGAGGTCGTCACCGGCAAGGGCACGATCCGGACCGACGTCGTCGTGAACGCCGGGGGCATGTATGCGCCCCAGATCGGGGGCATGGTCGGCGTGAACGTCCCGATCATCACCTACGGCCACGAGTTCCTGGTCACGGAGGCGTTCGAGCCCGGGCTCGCCCCCCTGCCGACGCTGCGCGACCCCGACCGGCTGATCTACTTCCGCACCGAGGTGGGCGGCCTGATCATGGGCGGCTACGAGCGCAACCCCGCGCCCTGGGCGCTCGACGGCGTGCCCGACGGGTTCGAGGCCCAGCTCCTGCCCGAGGACTGGCCGCGCTTCGAACCGCTGCTCGAGGCGGCGGTGGAGCGGGTGCCGGCCATGGAGTCGGCCGAGGTGCGCAAGCTCTTCAACGGCCCCGAGGCATTCACGCCCGACGGCGAGTTCATCCTGGGCGAGTCGGACGTGCCCGGCTTCTGGGTCGCGGCCGGGTTCTGCGCCCACGGCCTGGCCGGGGCCGGGGGCATGGGCTGGCAGGTGGCCGAGTGGGTCGTCAACGGCGAGCCGAGCCTCGACCTGTGGCACATGGACAGCCGCCGCTTCGGCCGCCAGTACCGCAGCCGCGACTACACGCTCGCGCGGGCGACCGAGGTGTACTCGACCTACTACGACATCAAGTACCCCAACCACGAGCGCACCGCCGGTCGGCCGCTACGGCTCTCGCCGGCGTATGCGAGCCTGGCCGAACTCGGGGCGAGCTTCGGCGAGAAGTCGGGCTGGGAGCGCCCGAACTGGTTCGAGCCGAACGCCGCCCTCGGGGACGAGGCGCTGCGCCCGCGCGGCTGGGCCGGCCAGAACTGGTCGCCGGCGATCCACGCCGAGGCGATGGCGACGCGCGAGCGGGCGGGCCTCTTCGACGAGACGTCGTTCGCCAAGATCGAGGTCACCGGCCCCGGCGCCGCCGCCTACCTGCAGCGGCTGTGCGCAAACGACGTCGACCGCGCGGTGGGGTCGGTCACCTACACCCAGATGCTGAACCGCCGCGGCGGCATCGAGTGCGACTTCACGGTCACCCGCCTGGCCGAGTCGCGCTTCCGCATCGTCACCGGCACGGCCTTCGGCAACCACGACCTGGGCTGGATCCGCGGCCACATGCCCCGGGACGGGTCGGTCGAGGTGGCCGACGTCACCTCGGCATACGCGTGCCTCGGGCTGTGGGGACCGCGTGCGCGCGACATCCTGCAGCCGCTCACGACCTCCGACCTCTCCGACGCCGGCCTGCCGTACATGCGCGCCGCCGAGCTCTCGGTGGGCCACGTGCCCTGCCTGGCGGTGCGCGTGACCTACGTCGGCGAGCTCGGCTGGGAGCTCTACTGCCCCACCGAGTACGGGGCGGCGCTCTTCGCCGCCGTCTGGCAGTCGGGCCGCGGTCACGGGATGCTGGCGGCCGGCTACCGGGCGATCGACGCGCTGCGAATCGAGAAGGGCTACCGCGTCTGGGGCGCCGACATCACTCCCGAGGACAGCCCCGACGAGGCCGGCCTCGGGTTCGCCGTCAAGCCGGACAAGGGCAGCGACTTCATCGGCCGCGACGCCGTGCTGCGCGCACGCGAGGCCGCGCCGCGGCGACGCCTGGCCTGCCTGGCGCTGGCCGATCCGGCAGCGGTCACGCTCGGCTCCGAGCCGGTGCGGATCGGCGGCGACGTGGCCGGCCGGGTGACGAGCGGCGGATATGGCTTCGCCGTTCAGCGTTCGCTCGCGTATGCCTACCTGCCGGCCGCGGCCGCCGCCGTGGGGACGGCGGTCGACGTGGAGGTGTTCGGCGACTGGGTGGCCGCGGAGGTGGTGGCCGAGCCGGTGTGGGATCCGCGGGGCGAGCGGATCCGGGGGTAGCGCGCTACCCTGCCAGCATGCTCGGCTGGGTGCTGGCACTGCTCGGGTTGGGAGCCCTTCTGACGGCGGTCGTTGCGGTGGTTGTCGGCGGCCTTCTGCTCGGGCCGCTGCTGGTCTGGCTGGCCTGGAACGTCCTCGGCCTGGCGGGCGCCGTGGGAGCCGGCGAGCTCGGCTTCTGGGGCCTCGTCCTCGTCGCGGTCTTCCTGGCGGTCGGCATGGCGGGCCGGGTGCTGATCGTGGCCGTCGTCTTTCTGGTCGACCCGGCCTGGCTGCACCGCTCGGCGACGCTGCACTGGCCCGCGCCGACGCTGCGCAACTTCGTCGCCATCTGCCTGCTCCTGGCCGTTGCGAGCGCCTCGGCGCGCCCGCACAGGGAGTGGCAGCGCAAGCGGCCGCGGGACAAGCCCGTGATGGCGTAGCCCCGGCGGTCGCGGCTGGGTACGCTAGGCCCATGCGCTGCCAGGCCTGCGGCACTCAAAACGAGGAGGGGCGCAAGTTCTGCGGCGAGTGCGGGGTGCCGCTCACGGTCGTGTGCGGCGAGTGCGGTACCGCGAACCCGCCCGGGGCGAAGTTCTGCGGCGAGTGCGGCGCGGCGCTCGCGGCGCCGGTGCCGGCGGCCGGTCCGGCGCCCGCGCTCGAGCCGGTGGCCGAGCGGCGGCTGGTCTCGATCCTCTTCGCCGACCTGGTCGGGTTCACCACGATGTCGGAGGCGCGCGACGCCGAGGACGTGCGCGAGCTCCTGTCGCGCTACTTCGACACCTGCCGGACGCTGATCGCCCGCTACGGCGGCACCGTCGAGAAGTTCATCGGCGACGCCGTGATGGCGGTGTGGGGGGCGCCGGTGGCGATGGAGGACGACGCCGAGCGGGCCGTGCGGGCGGCGCTCGACCTGGTCGCCGCCGTCGAGGCGCTCGGCGCCGAGGTCGGCTCGGAGGGGCTGCGCGCGCGCGTCGGCGTGCTCACCGGCGAGGCCGCGGTCACGATCGGCGCCCGCGCCGAGGGGATGGTGGCCGGCGACCTGGTGAACACCGCCTCGCGGATCCAGTCGGTGGCCGAGCCGGGCACGGTACTCGTGGGCGAGTCGACCAAGCGGGCGAGCGAGGCGGCGGTGGTGTACGAGGACGGCGGCGCCCGCGAGCTCAAGGGCAAGGTCGAGCCGGTGCCGGTGTGGCGGGCGGTGCGCGTGATCGGCGGCATCGGCGGCGCGCAGCGCTCCGCCGGCCTGGAGGCACCCTTCGTCGGCCGCGACCGCGAGCTGCGCGTGATCAAGGAGCTCTTCCACGCGTCGGCGGGCGAGGCGAAGACCCACCTCGTGTCGGTGATGGGCGTCGCGGGGACGGGCAAGTCACGGCTCACCTGGGAGTTCTTCAAGTACATCGACGGCCTGGCCGAGGACGTGCGCTGGCACCGCGGCCGCTGCCTGCCTTACGGCGAGGGCGTCACCTTCTGGGCGCTCGCCGAGATGGTGCGCACCCGGGCGCAGATCGCCGAGGGCGAGGATCCCGCCGCACAGCGGGTGAAGCTGCATGCCGCCATCGAGGGATCCATCCCCGACGCCGACGAGCGCCGCTTCGTCGAGCCGCGGCTGGCTCACCTGCTCGGCCTCGAGGAGCACGCGCCCTGGGAGCGCGAGGACCTCTTCAGCGCCTGGAGGCTGTTCTACGAGCGGCTGGCCGACGAGATGCCGACGGTGCTCGTGTTCGAGGACATGGAGTGGGCCGACGCCGCGCTGCTCGATTTCATCGAGTACCTGGTCGACTGGTCGAAGAGCCATCCCCTGTACGTGATCGCGCTCGCCCGTCCAGAGCTGACCGAGCGGCGGCCGACGTGGGGCGCCGGCAAGCGCAACTTCAGCTCGCTCTACCTCGAGCCGCTCGCGACTGCCGAGATGGACACCCTGCTCTCGGGCCTCGTGCCCGGGCTCTCCGACGAGCTGCGCGCCCGCATCCGCGAGCGGGCCGAGGGCGTGCCGCTGTACGCCGTCGAGACCGTGCGGATGCTGCTCGACCGCGGCCTGCTCGTGCGGCGCGGCAGCACCTACGTGCCGGCGGGGGCGATCGAGACGCTCGAGGTGCCCGAGACCCTGCACGCGCTGATCGCCGCTCGTCTCGATGGGCTCGAAGGCGAGGAGCGGCGGCTGCTCCAGTCGGCGGCCGTGCTCGGCAAGACGTTCACCGTCGCGGCGCTCGCGACCCTGAGCGAGCGGCCGACGGCCGAGGTGGAGCCGGTGCTGGCCGGCCTTGCGCGCAAAGAGGTGCTGACGCTCTCGGCCGACCCGCTCTCGCCCGAGCGGGGCCAGTACGGGTTCCTGCAGGACCTGGTGCGGCGGGTGGCCTACGAGATGCTCTCCAAGCACGACCGGCGGGCCAAGCACCTCGCCGCCGCTGCCGCTTTGGGTGGGGGCGAGGACGAGCTGGCCGAGGTCGTCGCCGGGCACTACCTGGCGGCCTACCGGGCCGACCCCGACGCGGCCGACGCCGGCGACATCGCCCACCAGGCGGTCACGGCGCTGCGCCAGGCCGGCCTGCGGGCGGCGTCGCTTGCGGCAACCCTCGAGGCGCAGCACTACTACGAGCAGGCGGCGGCGTTCACTCGCGACCCGCTCGAGCAGGCGGATCTGCTGGAGCACGCGGGAATGATGGCCCGTGTCGGCGGCCGCTCCGACGAGGGCCGCGCCCACTTCGACCGCGCCGTTGAGCTGTTCGGGCAGCACGGCGCGACGCATCCGGCGGCGCGGGTGTCGGCGCGGCTGGGCGAGGTGATGTGGGACACCGGGCGGCTGCGCGAGGCGCTCGATCGGATGGACACCGCCCTCGAGCTGCTGGCGGCCGAGGAGCCGGATGCCGACGTGGCGGCCCTGGCCGCGCAGGTGGGGCGGTTCCAGTTCTTCGCCGGCGAGCCGAAGCTCGCGGCGGAGCGCGTCGAGACGGCGCTCGAGCTGGCCGAGGCGTTCGGGCTGCCCGAGGTGCTGTCGCAGGCGGTGAACACGAAGGCGATGATCCTGAGCACCGTCGGCCGCGAGGGCGAGGCCGGGGCGCTCGTGCGCTACGCGCTCGAGCTCGCCCTCGACCACGACATCCCATCCGCGGCGCTGCGGGGCTACAACAACGTCGCCGACCTGGACGCCCGGTCTGACCGCTACGAGCGCGCCGCGTCCGGGTACCGCGACGGCCTGGCGCTGGCGCGCCGCGTGGGCAGCCGCCAGCAGGAATGGATGTTCCTCGGGCAGACCTACCCGCTGTACTCGCTCGGGCGCTGGGACGAGGCCCTCACCCAGTCGGATGAGGTGCCGCTCGACGCGTTCTCGCAGACGCGCTTCCCGTTCGTGTGCCTGCTCGGAAACAGCGTCGCGATCCACTGCCATCGCGGCGAGCTCGCCGTCGCCGCGGAGCTCGCAGAGCGCTTTACCGTGCTGCGCGACTCGGCCGACCTGACCGAGCGCGCGGGCTATGCGTGGCCGGAGGCCATGCTGAATCTGGCCAGCGGCCGGCCGGGGGATGCGCTGCGGGTGGCGAGCGTGGCCTGGGACTACCGCGACGCGGCTGGGGTCAGCTCCGAGATGCTCAAGGAGACGTTCACGATCGCGGTCGAGGCGGCGCTCGCCGTCGGCGACCACGCGGCTCTCGAGCGGCTGCTCGCGGCGGTCGACGCGATGCGGCCGGGCCGCGTCCCCCAGTCGATGCGCGCGCAGGCGACCCGGTTTCGGGCACACCTGGCCGCCGCGGCCGGCGACAACGAGCGGGCCGAGCGGTTGTTCCGCGGCGCCGCGGCGCTCCTGCGCGAGCTGGCGATGCCGTTCGCGATGGCGGTCGTCCAGCTCGAGCACGTCGCGGGGCTGGCCGCCGGAGGCGGCCGCGGCGACGCCGAGACCGGGCTGGCCGAGGCCCGGGCAGTCTTCGAGCGGCTACGGGCGGCGCCGTGGCTCGCGCGGGCCGACCGCGCGGCGACCGCGGTGGGCGACCAGGTCGCGAGCTGAGAGCCAGTCGCGGTCGGGACGGGGCGGCGGCGCCCGGCCGGGCCGGCCCCCCCAGCCAACTGGGTGGCGCTTCCGTGCCGGGCGAGCCGCGTCCGTCCCTGTCTGCGACCGCACGCAGCACACTACGCCCCGACCGTTAAGGGGAAGGGTCAGAAACGTAACGGTGTGGTAACGAGGTCGGGCCGCGACGCCGTCAGGCGGCCGGGGCGAGCTCGCGCCGCGTGAGTGTCTGATCGCGGCGCTGGCCGATCCCGACCATCGTCACGGGAACGCCCACGCGCTCCTCGACGAAGTCGAGGTATGCACGGGCGGCGGCGGGCAGATCCCCGAACGCGGTCACTTCGGAGATGTCGGTGCTCCACCCGGCCAGCTCGTCGTACACCGGCTGGGCGTGGTGGAAGTCGGTCTGGTGGCTGGGGAAGTCGGTCGTCATCGTGCCGTCGGTCAGGCGGTATCCGGCGCAGACCGGGATCCGCTCGAACATCGAGAGCACGTCGAGCTTGGTCACGGCGAGCTCGGTCAGGCCGTTCAGCCGCGCGGCGTAGCGCAGGCCCACCAGGTCGAGCCAGCCGCAGCGGCGGTCGCGGCCGGTGACGGTGCCGTATTCGCCACCGCGCTCGCGCAGCTGCGCGCCGCGGTCGGCGTCGGCCTCGCTCGGGAACGGCCCCGCACCCACGCGGGTGAGGTAGGCCTTCGTGACGCCGAGCACCGACCCGATCCGGGTGGGGCCGACGCCGAGGCCCGAGCAGGCGCCGCCGGCAACCGGGTTGGACGACGTGACGAACGGATAGGTGCCGTTGTCGATGTCGAGCAGCGTGCCCTGCGCGCCCTCGCACAGGACGGTGCGCCCGGCCTCGAGCGCCCGGTGGATCAGAAGCGACGTGTCGGCGATGAACGGTTTGATGCGGTCGGCGTAGCCGAGCATCGCGACGGTCACCTCCTCCTTGTCGAGCGGGCGGTGGTGGTGCAGCTTTCGCAGCTCGAGGTTCTTCACCGAGAGCGCCGTCTGGATCTTCAGGCGCAGGATCTTCTCGTCGGTGAGGTCCTGGACGCGGATCCCGACCCGCAGTGCCTTGTCGGCGTAGGCCGGCCCGATGCCGCGCCGCGTCGTCCCGATCTGGAGGCTGCCGAGCTGCAGCTCGGAGTCGGCGTCGATGATGCGGTGCCAGGGCATGATCAGATGCGCGTTTCCGCTGATGCGCAGGCCGGACACGTCGACATCGCGGGCGATCAGGCCGTCGAGTTCCTCGATCAGCACCTCGGGGTCGATCACGCAGCCGTTGCCGAGCACGCACTCGGTGCCGGGGTAGAGGATGCCGCTGGGCACGAGCCGCAGCTTGTAGGTCTCGGAGCCGATCACGAGGGTGTGGCCGGCGTTGTTCCCGCCCTGGTAGCGGGCGACGACGTCGGCCCGCTCGGCCAGCAGGTCGACGATCTTGCCCTTGCCCTCGTCGCCCCACTGGGCGCCCACGACGACGTTCAGGGCCATCGACCTACGCTCCGTGCCGGGCCAGGTTGTCGAACCGGGTGTAGCGGCCGACGTAGGACAGCTTGACCGTGTCGAGCGGGCCGTTTCGGTGCTTGGCCAGGATCAGCTCGGCCGTGCCCTTGTCCTCGCTCTGGTCGTTGTAGTAATCGTCGCGGTAGACGAACATGACGAGGTCGGCGTCCTGCTCGATCGAGCCGGACTCGCGCAGGTCCGAGAGCACCGGCCGCTTGTCGCCGCGGGCCTCGACGGCGCGCGAGAGCTGCGAGATCGCGAGCACCGGCACGTCGAGGTCGCGGCCGATCAGCTTGAGCGATCGCGAGATCTGCGAGATCTCCTGCACGCGGTTCTCGACCCGCGCCGTTCCGCCCATGAGCTGCAGGTAGTCGACGATGACGAGGCCGAGCTGGCCCTTCAGGCGCGACTTCAGGCGCCGGCTCTTGGCCTTGATCTCGATCGGCGTGACGCCGGCCGTGTCGTCGACGAAGATCGGCGCGTCATAGAGCTTGCTCGACGCGTTCGTGAGCTTCTCCCAGTCGCCCTTGTCCAGGTTGCCGCGACGCAGGCGCTTCGAGTCGACCTTGCCCTCGGCGCACATGAGCCGGGTCGTGACCTCCTCGCGCGACATCTCGAGCGAGAAGATCGCAACGGGGATGCGCTCGCGGATGCCGACATGCGCAGCGATGTTGAGCGCGAGCGAGGTCTTGCCCATGCCTGGGCGGGCGGCGAGCACGATCAGGTTCGAGTCCTGGAAGCCGGCCGTGAGGTCGTCGAGCTGGCGAAAGCCGCTCGCGATGCCGGTCAGGTCGCGGCCGTCGTCGGCGAGCTGGGTGAGGCGATCGAACGACTGCTTGAGCAGCGTCTCCATGTTCTCGAAGTCGCCGGTGATGCGCTGGTCGGCGATCCCGAACACGATCTGCTCGGCCCGGTCGACCAGCTCCGGCGGCTCGCCGATGCGCTCGAAGCCGAGCTGGGCGATCTCGGTGCCCGCCCGGATCAGGCCGCGGTAGGTGGCGGTGTCGCGGACGATCTGCGCGTAGTGGCGCGCGTTTGCCACCGCCGGCACGGTCGCCGCCAGCGTGTGGACGACCGCCTTGCCGCCCACCTCGTCGAGCAGGCCGCGGTTCGAGAGCGCGTTCGTGAGCGTGATCGAGTCGACGTTCTCGCCGCGCCCGTACATCTCCAGGATCGTCTGGTAGATCGTCGAATGCGACCGGCGGTAGAAGTCCTCCGGCTGCAGCAGCTCCGAGACGGTCGCGACCGCGTTTCCAGACACCAGCATCGCACCCAGCACCGACTCCTCGGCGTCCAGGTCCTGGGGTGGGACAGTCGGCTCGTGTGAGGTGACCGCCATCGACGCCGTGGCGGGCCTAGTAATCGTCCTCGAGATCGGAGGGCTCGGCCTCGAATGCCTCGACGCCACCCTCCTCCTCGGCTCCGCCCGGTACCACCATCACCTTGAGCACCGCGCGCACTTCGCCCCACACGGTCATCGTCACGCGATGGCTGCCGAGCGTCTTGATCGGCTCGTCCAGCTCGACCTTGCGCCGGTCGATGCGGATCTTGCGCGCCTTCCAGATCGCGTCGGAGATGTCGGTTGAGGTGACCGAGCCGTAGAGCTTGTCCTCCATGCCGGCGCGCCGCTTGATCGTGAGCACGGTGCGGTTGAGCACGTGGGCCATGTCGCGGGCCTGCTCGTCGCTCTGGGCCTCGTGCTTGGCGCGCTGGTCGGCCTGGCGCTGCACCTCGGCCACGCGGGCGTCGGTCGCCGGCTCCGCCAGATGCCGCGGGGCGAGGTAGTTGCGCAGGTGGCCGGAGGCGACGTGGACCACGTCGCCCTTGCGGCCGAGCTTCTCGACGTCCTGCAGCAGGATCGCCTGTTGTGCCTTTCGTGCCATGTTCTTCCCCTCAGCCTCTGGCGGCCGCAGCCGCCGTCGGATGGTCGCATTCACTGGGCCTGGTTACCAGCCCGCAGCGGGCCGGATCGCCCGCTACGAGCGTGGAACTCAGTTGACGGCGTAGGGCAGGAGCGCCATCTCGCGCGCCCGCTTGATCGCCACGGCCACCTGACGCTGGTGGCGCCGGCAGGCTCCGGAGATCCGCCGCGAGCGGATCTTGCCCTTCTCGGACATGTACCGCCGCAGCTGGTTGTAGTTCTTGTAGTCGATCTCCTCGACCTTCTCCTTGCAGAAGTAGCAGGGCTTGCGCCGTGTTGAGGCGCCGGTCGCCGCCCCGCGCTTCGGAGCTCGGCTCTTTGACTTGGGCTTCGATGCCATACGGAGTCCTTGCTAGAAGGGGATGTCGTCGTCTGAGGCCGCGGCGCCGGTGAACGCCTCGACAGGGTCGGGCTTGAGCTCGGCGCTCGGCCGGAAGCCGCCGCCGCCCCCGCCGCCCTCGTTGTCGCTGCGCGAGCCCAGGAACTGGACGGTGTCGGCCACGACCTCGACCTTCGAGCGCTTGCCGCCGTCCTGCGACTCCCACTCGCTCCACTCGAGCCGGCCGTCGATCGCGACGGGGCGGCCCTTGCTCAGGTACTGGGCGCAGTTCTCGCCCTGCGCGCCCCACACCTTGATGTCGAAGTAGTTGGGCTTCTCGGACCACTCGCCGCTCGACTGATCCTTGTAGCGGCGGTTCACGGCCAGGCGCAGACGGCACACGCTGGTGCCGCTGGCGAGCGTTGAGAGCTCGGGATCTGCGGTGAGATTGCCGGTCAAAATGACGCGGTTGATGTTTGCCACTTGCGGTTCCTCCTCTGCCTCCATTGCGAACATGTGTTCGGCACATGATAGGCGGGCGATCGGACGGGATTCAGGCGGGCGCCTCCGCCGGTTCTGCCTCTGCCGGGGCCTCGGGACGGGCTGCGCGCTGCGGCCGGGCGACCGCCATATGGCGCATGACGCCGTCGGTGATTGCGAGCACGCGGGTCGCCTCGTGGAGCGCCTCGGGCTCGGACTCGAACGTCAGCACGTAGTAGAACGCGTCGGTCATGTGGTCGATCTCGTAGGCCAGCTTGCGCTTGCCCCACGAGTCGACCGACCCCCAGACGCCGCCACGCTCGGTGACCGTCGCCTTGGTCCGCTCGATGATCTCCGTGTGGCGCTCCTCGGCCACCTCGGGCTCGATCATGAGCATGATCTCGTATGCGTTGATCCTGATCACCTCCTCTGGACTCGGGCGGCTCCGGGGTGCCGGACGGCACAGGCCGTCCGCATGCGGCGCCGCGATCAGGAGGGCGGCACCACCCCGGAGCAGGAAGCTGCTCGGTTCTCGGCGGCGAGTATACTCGGCGGCGTGCGGAGGTTGGGGTGGTTCCTTGTCGGGGCAGCGGGTGCAACGGGGGCGCTGGTAGCGGCGCCGGAGTTGTACGGGCGGCTGCGTGCCGCACTCGGCGGCGGCGACGTGTGGAACGAGCTCGACCCGGAGCCGGAGGCCGAGCAGTGGGGGGTGCTGCGGGAGGCGCCGCCGCTCGCAGCCGAGCCGGAGCCAGAACCGATCGCCGACGAGCCGGGGCGGGAGCCGGTTGCCGAGGCTGAGCCAGAGCCCGCGCCGGACACTGAGCCTGAGGCGGTCGCCGAAGCGGAGCCTGAGGCAGAGGCCGCACCCGAGCCGGAGCCCGAAGCAGCAGCGGTCGAACCGGAGCCCGACGCGGCTGCGCCGGAGCCGGAGCCCGAGCCGGAGCCCGAAGCGCCCGCCGAGCCGGACGCCTACGAGACGTCCGTGTGGAGCCAGCCCGCCCGGGCCGCCGAGCCGCCGGCCGAGGAGGCCGCGACCGGAGAGGCCGAGCCGGCGGCCGCGCCTGTCGATGACGAGCCCGACGACGACACCGCCGAGATCCCGTCGACGCCGCTGACCGCGGCGCCACCGCCCGAGGACACCGCTGCGACCGACCTGCGCTCGCGCATCGAGGCGAGCCGCGCGCGCCTGCACCGCAAGGCCCAGGCCGGTGGGGCGGGAGACGACGAGCCGGCGTCCGAGCCTGACGAACCTGACGAGCCGGACTCGAGCGCTTAGAGCTCGATCTGCGCGCCCGGCTCCACCGAGCGCAGGCGCGCATCCAGACCGGCCGTGCTGAACGCGCGCCGCAGCTCGTGCGGCGGCGACGTGAAGTGCTCCCACCCTTCCTGGTGGATCGGCGCCATCGCGGCCGGGTCGAGAAATGTCGCCACGTAGCCCGCGCGGTCGGCGTCGAGGGTGAGCAGCGTGTCGCCCCACAGCACGGGCACGCGGGCCCGCCCGCGAACAGGATCGCCGCCTCGAACGGGCCGTGCTGGCGGGCGATCTGGGCAGCGACCTTGACCGATGCGTTGTCCCCGCTGACATAGATCGTTGGCAGGTCCTCGCCGCGCAGGACGAACCCGATCACCGGGCCGTTCTTCGCCGCGACCTCGGGTGAGCCATGCCCCGCGACGACGGCCGTGACGTGCACCGGCTCGGCGTCCGGGGCGTTCACCTCGGCGGTCTGACCCGGCTCGAGGCCGACGGCGTTTCCGCCGAGCCGCCCAGCTCCGGCCGTGGTCGTAAGGACGCTCGTGGCCTTCGGGGTCGACGGGAAGCGCGTGGTCGGCGGCCAGGGCCGACGCACTCAGCCTGCGCAGGACGACCTGCGTGCCCGGCCGAGCGTGCGCGCCGGGCGGGTCGAACGTCGGCTCGGTCAGGATGCGCAGGCCGCCGTAGGTGAGGAGGCGGCGGTCGGCCCGCCGATCAGCTGGATTGTCGTTGCGTGAGCAGTCATGCGACGGTGGATACCATGGTCGCGAGCCGCTCAAACGCGCTCACCTGGAGTGGCACGGGCCCGGTGGCCCATCCGGTCTTCAAAAGCCCGTGCCGGGCGAATTCGGCGATCGGGCGGGAACCGCCTGACAGAGCCAGATCCGGCCGAATTACCTCCGTTTAGCGGGGGTTTTTCGCTGACGAGGAGCCTGGGGGCGTTCCCCTCGCGTCCCCTGGTTTCGCGCGGTTTCCTGCACCGCCGGACACAAACCGGACACAAAT